>CBFDAH010000138.1:0-8055 GCA_965602785.1 uncultured Syntrophobacterales bacterium | reverse complement strand
CTTTTAAAAATTCGCTAACTTTGGCAACTAAGAACTAATGTCGTATCCCAGGAATATCTGGCAAAATGTTTGTGGGGACGCATCCGTGGGGGCGCCCTCCTGACGGGCCTACACCTGGGTCGGCCCTTTAATATGAGAGGGGAACATTTTGAGAGAAATACCAGGGACGAGAGATTAGGTTTTCTGCAACAGACGATCTTTGAGAACTTTCTGATTATAAGCGGCCAGCACTTCATCCCGACTCAGGAGGCCGGTCACCTTCCGGGGAGCCCACGGCAACACTACCGGGAGATAGGAAAGGTTGTGGCCTTCCAGCTTGTTAAGGGCGGTCTCAAAATTGTCATGGGGAAAGACCGTGAACACATTCCTGTCCATGACCTCCTGAGCTACCACCAGATTCGCCAACTCTTCGGCATACGGCAAGGTCTGGCGCAGGTTCCAGAAGGATAACACCCCTACCATTTCTTCCTGGTTGTTCAGCACCACAAAAAACGGATAACGACTGGCCTCGGCCCGGCGGAGAATTTCTTGCAGCAGCGTATTCTCATGCATCACTTCCATGTCGGTAATCATGTAATCTTTTACATTCAAAGACCGCAGGATGTTCACCTCATGCCCCCGGACTATATTGACTCCTTTCCGCAGCAGCTTGGTTTCATACATGGAATAGCCGTAGAGATATTTCACCACGAGCATACTGGTAATACAGCCCACCATGGCGGGCACGATGATGCGGTAGGTATTGGTCAGCTCAAAGATGGTCAAGATCGCGGTAATGGGAGCCAGGGTGGTGCCGCTCACCACGGCCCCCATGCCCACCAACACATAATCGGTCGACTGCACCGCCAGCTGGGGAAAGAACATCCCGGTAACCAGGGCCAGGCTGGTTCCCAGAGTGGCGCCCACGACCAGAGAGGGAGCAAAAATGCCCCCACTCATGCCGGAGCCCAAGCAAACCACCGTGGCCAGGTATTTGAATACCAGGATCATCAGGCTGCCGAAAAGAGCAATTTTCCCCACCAACATCAGGTTAATGGAATCATAGCCCACCCCGAAGACATGGGGACAAATGAGCCCCAGCAAGCCCAGGAGGAAACCGCCGCCGGCAGGTTTCAGCCAGGCCGGTCCGGGGAGCTTGTCCACCAGGGTGACGGTGGCAAAAACGCCTCGAATGAAAAGGACAGACACCAGGCCCGCCAGGAGCCCCAGCAGGAAGTGCAGGCCCAGTTCCCCGGGATGTTCAAAGGCAAAGGCCGTAACGGGTATGGTGGTAAAATCTCCCAGGAATTGCCGGGAAATAACCGTTGCCACCACCGAGGCCAGAACAATGTGACTCAGATAGGCGATCTGGAGATCCGCCAGAATGATCTCCACCGCGAACATGGTTCCCGCAAAGGGAGCATTGAAGGTGGCGGCAATCCCCGCGGCAGCCCCGCAGGCCAGGGCGATTCTGGTGCGTTCCGGATTGAGACGAAGCAGATGGGCCAGATTGGAGCCGATGGCCGAGCCTATATGCACCAGAGGACCTTCCCGGCCCACCGAACCCCCGGTACTAATAATCAGCCCGGTGGCCAAGGGCTTGAGGATGGTGACCGGGGGAGCGATATACCCATCCCGGAGGGCTGCGGCCTCGATGACTTCGGGAACCCCGGGTCCCCGAACTTCAGGCGCTACATAGACAACGATGGGACCGATGATCAGACCACCCAGGGTGGGCAGAAGCAGCTTCAACCACCAGGGCGCCGCCATGACCTTTTTTAAAAAATCAGAACCGTAGGGCCACAGCAGCCACTGGCCCACCTCGATCAGGCCCCGGAAAGCCAGAGCTCCGCCGGCGGCCAAACAGCCTATGAGAAGGGCGAAACAGAGAAATAAGATTTCCTGGGTAGGCTTTGAAAGGCGCATTTCCCCAAGGTTCGAACCTATTTTGTCCCCTACACCCTAAGGTGGGTGGGGTTGTTTACAGGTAGGGCAAGGACTTAGGGCCATTCCTTCAAACTGATGGAGCCTTTCAGAATTTCCAGGAAGTGGCTGCGTCGGGAGGTCCAGGCTCCCGCATTGGCGTAAATTTTGCCGTCTTCCAGGATATGCAGGCCATGCCGGTGGCTATGGCCGAAGATGACGATATCGAAGCCCCGGGAGAGGATCTTTTTGGCGGCTTGCAGGTATTTGGGGCTGTCTTCGGTGGATCCAAACAACTTGGAAAATTCCTTGTTTTTCAATCCGAATACCAGCCAATCGATGAACCACTCGATCTTAAAATAGGCGTGAAAGAGTTCTGGATAGACTCTGAGAGTTTTTCCAAGAAATCGAGCTATTCTAATGTACATTTTTTGATGATTTTGAAACAAATAATCATGGTAGTGGCCATGTTCAATATGAATCCGCTTGTCCCCAGAAAGAACATCCAAGCTAGGAACTACTGGAAATATCCCTGCTTTCTCCAGAAAAGTTTTCATAAAGATATCATGATTGCCTAAAACATAGTAAATTTCGTTTTTCCCGCTATGGAAGAAGTCTTTCAGAGTCTTAAAGGTTGACATGATATCTTTGGCAAATTTGGGGATGGAAAATTGCAAGAGATCCATGCCGTCGCCATTTATGCAAAGACTGACGCCGTTCCTGGAGAGATGTCTCAAGAAATTACCCAGGCTGTTGTTCTTGAGAAAGATGGGGTTGCCCAGATGCAGGTCGGATATAACACAGAGATGCTCTTCAATCACTTGAATACCGGAGTTTACCATGTTTCACGTCCTGTCATATTTTCCAACCAGATAATGAATCTTCTCATTGCGGGGGAATTTGGGCCACCCGTTTTCTGACTGCATCTATTAACCTGGGCAAGGTGACGTTTGTAGCCCGCTTGATGAAGAATTGGGGGAGGATGACTCCCGAATCAGCTATAAGTTTATAATAAACTTTGGTTTTCTGGTCTCCGAAAGGCTCCAGCCGCCATTCGCCCCGGTTTTCCCGCATATTGCCCAGCAACAGCGACCAGGTAGAAATATAGATCTTTTGTGAAGCCTTAGTTTCGTCCCGCATGACTTTGATGACATACCACCGATTGCCCAACGGCCAGGGAAAGTCCAGGAGGCTGTAGAGATACATGAAGTATTTCTGGTTGGGAACCTGAAAGAGGGCCGGATCTGGCGGGGTGGGCCCCAGGATGGCTTCCACCTCTTGGGGCTGGGTGGGCTTTTTTTGCAGAAGCACTTCCAGCTTATCCGGCGGTACCACCCGGCTTTTCAGAGTACGGGGCATGAATTCCGAGAAATGATTGGCGTCGGTTATCACCTGCCAGACCTTGTCGGGGGAAGCGTCAACCACACCGATGGCTTCGCCCCGTTTGAGGGGAGTGCCGTCAATATTTTTTACGGAGGTGATGATTTCTCCTGCCCCCAGCCGGCTGTTAAGGTCTCGGGCCCCAGAAAAATGGGGAAACCCTAAAGCGCCGAGCAAAACTATCAGGAGGTAAACCGGGGGCCACACCCATCGTCTGATCCCCCCCAGCATGTACCTCGCCCGCTTTCCTAATGGCTTTTCCAGGATATACGCTCCTTAAAGGCAGTGAAAAAGGTTGGAATTAAAGGGGGATGACAATAGACTCTCAGGTGATCAGAAAAGGTTTACCTGAGCAACGGTTTCCGATGGCAACCGGTTCCTGGTAAACTTTCGCCACGGTGGCGTCTTGATCTTCCCTTAACTCAACCTCGATTGAGGCTTATCCTCCCCCGGATCATCTCATCCTCCGGCTCAGGCCCGTCAGCCTGCCGGGAGACACTCAGGCGCCGGCCTCATCTGACCGCGTGGCCGGTTACCTGTAAAATTTACCTGGTTCGTCTCATACAGTCAATTTGAGATTTTATCAAATAATTTAGCGGGAGGGGGGGCCAAAGGCCTCTTCGTCCTCTCTGCAAGTGGTTTTTCCCACAGTCTCAGTGTATCCAGGCGAATTTTTCCGCCGGTCCTGGCCCGTCAGTTGGATATTCTTTGGATATTATGGTAAACCTGATTACCACATAACCCGGGTATTCGCACCGGCGCAGCAGGAAAATCTCATTGAGAAGGGCAAGTAGCCCAAGGGCTTGAAAAAAGTAATAAAAGGCCTCCAGTTTTTTCCCCAGACAGATTTTCCCGGGGTGAGGCAGTCCAGGCTCTGCCAGTATGAGGGGCCGAGTCTGAACTAGGAAATAGCTCTTTTGGAGGCGGTCATTTTTTTACTTTACCCCCAATCTTTTTTTGTATATTATTCAAACAATTAGCCTATGTCTAGGCCGGGCCCCGAGAAATGACCCCCGGCCGATTCCCCAGAGGAGAAGCGTTCTATGAATAAATCCCAGCTCATCGAAGCCTTGGCCAAGGATGAGAACCTCACCCTGAAAAAAGCAGAGATGGTGGTGAACGCTATCTTCGAGAATATGGCGGAGGCCTTGATCGGAAATGAGCGTATTGAGATCCGGGGCTTCGGCAGCTTTAAAGTCAAGTACTACAACGGCTACAAGGGTAGGAACCCCAAGACCGGGGACATCATTGAAGTAGGGGGCAAAAAGCTCCCCTTCTTCAAGGTCGGCAAAGAACTAGGAGAGCTCGTCGACAACTGACACAGCTTAAAACCTGGTCGTGCTAGACGGGGAGCTAGCGGTGCCCTGTAACCCGAAAACCGCTTATGCGGGGTTGAACTCCCTCTTAGAGGGTTGCAGCGCAGTCAGGGACGGCGGCCAGGTGGGCGGATTGGCTCCCACGCAACAGACGCTGGTGAACCCCGTCAGGTCCGGAAGGAAGCAGCGGTAAACCGGGCCGGCTGTGTCGTGGCGATGGCTAATCCTTCACCCCTTGGTTGGCCCAACTGCCTGTGGCGGACCCGAAGGAGGGTGCACGGCCAGGTTTGTTGGTGCGTTTTGGTTAATTGTTTCAAGGAGTAACCATTCATGGAGAGAGTTGTTCTACAAGCTACCAGGCGTGAGGTGATCGGCAAACAGGTGGGCGCGTTGCGCCGCGCCGGGAAACTCCCGGCGGTGTTGTATGGGCACCGCATAGAATCCACCCCCATCATGCTGGACGCCCACGAGACCTCATTGACGCTGTCCCATCTGACGTCATCCAGCCTGGTTACCATTCAACTGGACGGGAAGGAATACCCTACGCTGGTGCGGGAGAAGCAGCGCGATTATATCAAAAACCGCCTTCTGCACCTGGACTTCCAGGCCGTCTCCCTGACGGAAAAAATTCGCGCCAAAGTGAGCATCGAACTGACTGGCACAGCCCCGGCGGTCAAGGAATTCAGCGCCATAATCGTCCATGGTCTGACTGATCTGGAGGTGGAGAGTTTGCCCCAGGAATTGCCGGAGCGGATCGTGGTGGACATCTCCAGTCTCTCTGAGATCGGCGATGGCGTCCGCGTACGGGATATTGTCCTTTCGGACAAGGTGGAAATCCTGGGCGATCCGGATGAACTCATCGTGGTGGCCGCCGCTCCCAGAGTGGAGGAGGTCGTCGAGGAGATCCCGTTGGAAGAAGAGGAAGCCGCGGCCGAGGTGGCGGCCGAGGAGGAAGCTGGCGAAGAAGAGGGGTAATCTCCCCTTTGAACAGAGAACTGCGGTGCTTTTGGCACCGCTTTTTTTTTGCAGGGTCATGGTGCCGGACCTGCACAACGTTGGGGAAAAGCATGGCGGATGCATCATCTACCAAGCTTTAGCCCGGGACTTCCTGGTGCTTTGGCTGGATGAACCTTCTGTTCAGCTCACCGGGGAAAAAGCCTTGTTCAGCGGCGAGGCCTAAGCTCCTGTGAATCAACCTTCCCAAGCTCTTTTCACCTTGACTGGGGTAGCATTTGTGATAATATGGACAAGGGTTAGTCTGAGAGGACTATTTTTACGAGTAAACTATAGGGCTTAGGAGACATCCATGGATTTTCGCACTGTATATACTACCTGTTCCTACTGCGGTTGCGGTTGTGGCATGTTGCTTGAGGTGCTGGATGGCGAGGTCGTCGGGACGCTGCCGGTGAAGACCCATCCGGTGAGCGAAGGTAGTCTTTGTATCAAGGGCTGGAACATTCATGAGTTCATCGAAAGCGAGCGCCGGCTGACCAAACCGCTCATGCGCAGGGATGGCAATCTGGTGCCGGTAAGCTGGGACGAGGCCATGGACGCTACAATCCAAGGCTTTAAGAGCGTGATAGATACCCACGGCCCCGACGCCGTGGCAGTGCTGGCCTCCGCCAAGGTTACGAACGAAGAGAACTTCTTGCTGAATAAGTTCGCCCGGGCGGCCATCGGCACCAATAATATTGACCACTGCGCCCGTCTCTGACACAGCTCCACCGTGGTCGGTCTGGCCGCGGCCTTTGGTTCTGGAGCGATGACCAACTCTTTGCCGGAGCTGACGGAAGCCAGTTGTATCTTCATCATCGGGTCCAACACCACGGAAAACCATCCCATCGCTGCCAAGTGGATCTTTCGGGCCAAGGCCAGCGGGGCTAAAATCATCGTGGCCGACCCCCGGCACATCCAGATGGCGGAACTGGCCGACCTAGCCGTTCAGCAGGGGCTGGGGACCGACGTGGCCCTGATCAACGGCCTCATGCACATCATTTTAAAAGAGGGCTGGCAGGACCAGGAATATATTGACGAACGCACCGAGGGCTTTGTGGAGCTGGCCGCCAAGCTCGAAGAATACCCTCCGGACAAGGTGGCCGAGATCACCGGCATCGAAGCGGAGACCCTCCGGGCCATGGCGGAGATGTACGCCAAGTCCAAGCCTGCCTCCATCATCTACTGCATGGGCATCACCCAGCACACCACCGGGGTGGACAATGTCAAGTCCCTGGCCAACCTGGCCATGCTCACCGGCAACGTCGGGGTTCTGGGCGGCGGCGTCAATCCCCTTAGGGGCCAGAACAACGTCCAGGGCGCCTGCGACATGGGTGGCCTCCCCAACGTGTTTTCCGGTTACCAGCCTGTAGCCGACGAGACCGCCAACGAGAAATTCTCCAAGGCCTGGGGCAAGGACCTCCCCAAAAAACCGGGCATGACCATCACGGATATGTTACCGGCCATCGAAGAAGGCAAGGTGAAGGCCCTTTACGTGGTGGGGGAAAACCCCATGGTCAGTGACCCGGACATACATCACGTGGAAAAGGCTTTGTCGCAACTGGACATCCTCATCGTCCAGGATATTTTTCTGACCCAGACGGCCAAGATGGCCAATATTGTGTTGCCCGGCACCTCCTTTGCCGAGAAGAGCGGCACCTTTTCCAACACCGAGCGCCGGGTGCTCCTGGTGCGGGAGGCCATCCCGCCCAAAGGCGAAGCCCGGCCCGACTGGGAGATCATCCGGGACCTGTCCACCGGGCTGGGTTACCCTATGGAGTACAACTCTCCGGAGGAAGTCTTCGAGGAGATCCGCACCCTGACCCCGAGTTATGCGGGCCTAACCTACAATCGGTTGGCGGATAAAGGCCTGCAGTGGCCCTGCCCCACGGAAGACCATCCGGGCACCCAGTTCCTGCACAAAGACCGCTTCACCCGGGGCAAGGGGGCCTTCACCCCCATCGACTTCAAGCCGCCGGCCGAGGTGGTGGATAAGGACTATCCCATGTGGCTCACCACCGGCCGTCTCTTTGTGCACTATCACACCGGGACCATGACCCGAATTTCTCCCAGCCTGCATCATGAGCAGGAGGAAGGTTACGTGGAGATCAACCCCACGGACGCCAGGACCATGAAGATCAAGGACGGAGAGCGGGTGCAGGTGAGCTCCCGGCGGGGGACCATCCAGATCAAGGCGAAAGTCATGAATACCGTGAAACGGGGAGTGGTCTTCATCCCCTTCCACTTTGCGGAAAGCGCCGCCAACATGCTCACCAACCCGGCCTTTGACCCGGTCGCCAAGATTCCTGAATTCAAGGCCTGCGCCGTCAAGGTGGAGAAACTGGCGGCGTAGCAAGAAGGATTTTGGGGAGGGGGCTAAGGGTCGCAGACCCTTACCCCCTCCCCAAACCCCACCCCCAATCCCTTACGCTGGATATAAAAAGGCGGGTGGGGGCGGGCAGCA
>CBFDAH010000137.1:0-8112 GCA_965602785.1 uncultured Syntrophobacterales bacterium | reverse complement strand
TGACAGTGTCAGGGTTTTCAACTTTGACATTCAAGGTTTGGTAATGATGATCCACCAGAAGGGTGGTGAGCACGTTATTTCCCTCGCGACGTGTCGAAATCACCTCTATGGAATGAGGCACCCCAAATTCATCGGAGAAGCTAAACCGCTCGCCGGCTTGGAAGCCTGTTCGTCTGAACCAGATTTCTGGCGGCAGGAGCCAGACCTTACCGTATTTTTCTTCAAACTGAAAATAGGACAGGGTATCGAAAGGAAACTGGAGGTAGAGAACAAGTTCTTCGTCAGAAACCTGGCGTTTCAATTTAGCCTGCAGACGGGTACGTTCTTGGTCCACATCCACTTCGGCGGGTTTGACCATACCCCTTTCCTCAAGGAGTATTTGTTGCCACTTTTTGCCATCTGTGCGCTGGTATTCGAGAACTTTTTCGCAGATATCATCCTCTGGCTCATAGAAGGGGAGAGGCCCATATCGCCCTAAAATAAGATTTTGCAAATCCAGGGACGGATTTTCGTAGCGACCGAACAGGATGTTGTTGACTGCCGTGGTCCAGAGAATCTGAGACCCTGGAGTGACTGACCACCAGTTCCCCAAATCCGTCTGCACCCGTGCCATCTCTTGAAAAATTTCCGGCATCCTGTCCAGGAAGCCGCCCTGGTCTGCTTGATCGTAGGCGCTGGCCACGGCGCCGCCCGTGAGCTTGTAGCGGGCTACAGTTGGGTCATGGCCCCGGAAAGGGCTCTCGAAGGGCTCGTAAATTTTCCGCTCCTGACGCAAGATATCCGAACTCTGGAGTAAGGCTTTTATACTGATGCCAAGAGCTTTTTTACCATAATCCCTCAGGTTCTGAATCAGAGTGAGAGCGGGAGCTTGACCAAAGACCGCGCCATACCCATGATCCGCCACATCGCAAATCTTGGCGCCTGCGAGGACAGCTGCGGTCATCCGGCCGATATCGTTGCCGTCGGTATTGCAGCCGTGATAGTGCAGGATGATGTCAGGAAAGGCCTCACAGATGGCTTCGATTAATTGTCCGAGGCGCTTGGGAGTACCAAGGCCGGCGAAGTTTTTAATGGAAAGGATAACATTGGGACCGGTTACATCCAGGATTTCCCGCACTTTGCCGACGTAATAAGCATTGGTGTGCTCCTTGCCGGTGGAAAAGCAAATGCTTGGCATGAGAATCTTCCCGGCTTTTAGCACCTCTTCAAATACCAGCATCATGTTGGGCACATGATTAAGAAAATCATAAACCCGCCAGACATCTACATACTCGGCGAATTTTTTGACCGTCAAGCGAATAACATTTTCGGGATAATAACGATAACCAAAGAGATTGGCTCCCCGGCAAACGGTTTGCAGCAGTGTCTGCGGCATGGCCTTACGGACAATGCGAAGTCTTTCGAAGGGGTTTACCTGCTTATGCCTGAGGTCCATGTGGATTGAGGCCCCACCGCTGACTTCCACCGAGAAAAACCCTGCCGCATCCCGAAACGGTGCGACCCGCACCGAGGTTATGGGCATGAGGCGATTTTTGAAGTCAGACTGGGACACATCCCGTTCATTGTTACAAAGAAAATAGCCCTCTGCTTCTCTGAGAGTTCTCAGGATATCGGCCGGACTCATTTCTCTTGTTATGCGACCCTTCATGGTCTGTTACTCCCACGCAATAATTGTCCCTTATAACTTCTGGTCACCACTAATTCGGGTTGGCGGGTCAAGTTATCGAAAGGCGAAAGGATTTTGCTCATAGGTATTGATTTCCGCAATCAGACGAGCGATTTTGTCCACTCCTCGTTCTTCTTCCTGATATTCCAGGAGGTGGGGATGCTCGTCAATATACCTGGTATCGAGGCGTCGCATGATGAAATCCGGGTCATCAATGATTTGGTGGAAGTAGGGAATGGTGGTCTTTACACCCACGATGAGAAAGCCCTTCAAAGCCCTATGCAGACGGTCCACCGCCTCCTGCCAGGTGTAGCCGTAGACTGTGAGTTTAACCATGAGCGAATCATAGTACGGGGGGATCTCATACCCCTGGTAGATGGCCCCGTCCAAACGCACCCCGTGGCCGGCAGAGGGGTGGTAAACCTGAACCACTCCAGGGCTGGCCAGAAAGTCATTCTTCGGGTCCTCGGCGTTAATGCGCACCTGAATGGCATAGCCCCGCTCCACCACCTGTTCTTGAGAGAAGCTGATGGGTTCTCCTTGCGCGATGAGCAGTTGTTCCCTGATAATATCAATGCCGGTTACCACTTCGGTAACAGTGTGTTCAACTTGTATGCGGGTGTTTACTTCCAGGAAGTAGAAAGAACCATCGGGAGAGACCAGAAATTCCACCGTGCCGGCGCTGAAATAATTGGCAGCTTGGGCCATCCGCACCGCGGCGTCACAAATTTTTTTGTTTAGAGATGCGTCCAGCCCCGACGGGGCAATTTCGATGAGCTTCTGGTGACGCCGCTGGATGGAGCAATTCCGGGTGCCCAGCTGCACTACAGTTCCAAAGGCATCCGCCAGGATCTGCACTTCCACATGTTGGGGCTGGGGCACCGCTTTCTCCAGATACACCTCATCATTGCCAAAGGAGATCATAGCCTCGGCCCGGGACTGTTTGAGCCCGGCCAACAATTCTTTCTCACTAGTTACCTGGCGGATGCCCCGGCCACCCCCCCCGGAGACAGCTTTGATCATGAGTGGATAACCATGCTCCGCTACGAAGGAGAGGGCTTCCCTCTCTCCCTCAGTTTCTCTGGAAAGAGTGCCAGTGGCGGGGATCACCGGTATCTTGGCTTCTGCCGCCATGCTGCGGGCAGTTACTTTACTTCCCATATTTCGGATCACTTCGGGAGGCGGTCCGATGAAAACGAGACCGGCATTGGTGCAAGCCTCGGGAAAGTGCGGGTTTTCCGAAAGAAAGCCATAACCCGGGTGGATGGCCTGCGCGCCGGATTCTTTGGCAGCCACGATAATCTTGTCGATGTTTAAATAGTCTTGGCGGGGACCGGGACCGATGCAAACAGCCTCGTCTGCCCGCATGATGTGGAAAGCATCTTTGTCGGTCTCCTCGTAAATGGCTACCACTTTGAAGTCCAACTCCTGAGCGGAGCGCATAATGCGCACCGCGATCTCACCGCGGTTGGCCACTAAAATCTTTTGGAATTTCTGGTTATTATACATAGGTTCACCCCTAGTTTTTTCACCAGAACTGCTAAACCCGGCTAAGGTTCTCTCGCCTCATTCTACTCTTATCTTTCAATTTTAAAAGCCAAATACTCCTATGTGCAAAGTCAAGTAGGTAAGGTGCCCCGGCATTCGTTTAGAATCCAAGCCAGTCTCCTATGCGTGGTTCCCCTTTTCAGATGGGACCGTAAGTCGATGCACCCTACCTTGCCATTATAAGCAATCTTGGAGAAGTTGCGCTAGTGGGCGCATAAATTACTAACGGATTTTTTTCTTCGGAAAAGGGGGAAGGTATCGGGGCCCCTGTCCCCTCTCCCCCGGCCCAGTAGGGCCGCATTTTATTCAGCCCTCAAAGCCTGATAAATCAAGCCCTGAGGGCGCTATGAATTGCGCCCCTGCGGGATGCGGGGAGAGGGTTTGGGAGAGGGGCAGGGGGCCGCGACCCCGGTAGCACAGGCTTCCAGCCCGTGGGCACCCCCCTCTCCCAAAAGTCTATTTGCAACAATCTCAAACTGGGCGGACAGGTGGGGCCGCGCCTACGGCAGCTTGGCAGAATTTTTCAGGGCAGTTTCATTCTAAGCCAGACAAACCTCTGCTAAGGAGATGGGCAGAGTTGCGGAGCCTCCCGCCAGGACGCTGAGAAGCATTCCGCCCCTCCCAGGCACCCGCTGAGCCCCCGCCGACCTGCGCCTTATTTCTTGCCTTTTTCTCCTTCCTTGGCCCTGATTTCCTGGCCGCCGATTTTCCTGGTGGTTTTCTTCATCCTGGGGGCTGCCGACTCGCACTCCACCCCCTCCATCCCTCTCACTTTCACCCCGGCAGCACTCGGCGTCTGGATCTTCCCGGTACACGGCGGCGGTTTAACTGGGGTGCCAGGCGGTTTTTTCGGGGTCTTATCCTGGGCTGCCGCCGGCCCAGCCACTAGCAGGGCCAGAAGCCCCACACAGAGAACTTTCAGAGCATAACGCCAGATCTTTCTCACGCAACCTGACATAGCCACCTCCCTGGCCGTCCTGCGGCCCTGGTACTTAATTGCTAACGTTAGCGAATTTTTAAAAGCGGTTTTATTCCCCCCTTTTTTAAAGGGGGGGTAGGGGGGATTTGTCTATACGCTTGAAAACCCTTTTAAATCACCCTTTTTACAAGGGGTACTTTATGCTTTCCTGATCTTCAAGAAGGCTCGTAATTACTTATGCTGATTTATCCAACCAAGTACTAGGCACAAATCACCTTACATCCCTAATCAAACTTTCTCACCACAGAGCCTTAGGCAGCTGCCCAAACCTCCTCTGTCCTTCGAAGCGCCGCGCAGGTGGGGGGATCTTCATACTATTGAGACCAGGCACCCCGCTGAGACTGACAGAAAAGCCGGGTGTGACCCAGCTTTACCTGGCGCCGGCTTTCCTGATGGCATTCTGGGGTGACTCGGAAACTACCTCTATACCGGGCTTTTTCTGGAAAATCAGCCTGAGGCCAGGTCCAGAACTTCATGCACCTCCACAGGCTCCTTGCGGCCTTTAACCGTGAGGGTCTCCCGCCCCCCGGTGACCACTCCCGGGCCTGACGCTTTTAGGGTAGCACGGCTGGCGACAATGGTCCATCCCAACTTTTTGCTCATGCCCTCCAGGCGGGCCGCGGTGTTCACCGTGTCGCCGATGGTGGTGTACTCCAGTCGCTTGGGGGAGCCGATATTCCCCACCACAGCCTCACCGGTGTGAAGGCCCACTCCGACCGTGAATTCAGTAAACTGAAGGCCGGGGAAGCGGGCGGCCATCCAGGTCTGGAACTCCCGGGCCTCGTGGGCCAACCCCAGAGCCGCCTGCACGGCCCGCCGGGCGTGGTCAGGATAGCGCGCCGGAGCCCCAAAGACCGCCATGATGGCATCCCCCATGAATTTGTCCACCGTGCCCCCTGCCGCCAGGATGGGCTCGATGGCCCGGCTGAAGTAGGTGTTCAGCATCTCCACTAAATGGCCGGGGGCCAGAGCCTCGGCCATGGCGGTGAAATCCCGTATGTCAGTGAAGAGCACGGTAACCTGGTAGGCTTCTCCCCCCAAATTGGGGCGGGCCCCGGTGGCCAGAAGACTCTCCACCACCTCTTTCGAGACATAGCGCCCGAACATCTGGCGCAAACGTCGCTTTTCCCGCTCCTCGCCGGTGAGGCGCAGGCCCAGAACGCCCACGTAGCCCAGGGCCAGGCCCACCTGCACCGGGGCTACGGGCAGGATCACATAGGTCAGAAAGAGCCCGTAACCGAGGGCTGCAGCCAGAGCGCTCAGGAAGGCCAGTGCGGCCAACCCCTGCCAGGAGGACAGGCGGAAAAACAGTACAAAGCCTGCGGCCAAAAACACCATCAAGACGGCCAGGCCCAGGAACCAGGAGGCCTTCCGGAGAGTCCGGCCGCTGAGCACCGTCTCCAAGATGTTGGCGTGGATTTCGGCGCCGCTCATGTCCAATCCCGGCCACAGCCAGAAACCCTGGGCGTAGGGAGTGAGGTGCCTGTCCTGGCCCCCGGTGGGCTCGTAGGCCACAATGATCACCTTGCCTTTGAGGGCCTGGACCTTGGGGTCCTCCGTGGCCCTGGGCGCCAGAAGCCTCTCAAAGGACAACCTGGTAATCGTGCCGGGGGGGCCCACAAAACTTATATACGGAAAGGCTGCCTCGTCTTCTTCCTCTTCCGACCATACCTTGAGACGGGGGTCTGCCTGGAAGCGGTCGATGGCCTGGAGGGGGTCCCGTCCCTGCCACCGCACCGCTAATAGCTCCGGGAAGGTCAAAAAAACCTCGCCGTAGTCGTCCTTGAGGGCCGGCGTATAGCAGCGGATGGCGCCGTCCTCGTCGCTGGTCAGATTAACCAGGCCGACGACCGCCTGCGGCTGGGGCAAGGCGGCGGCAAACTCCTTCACCGGGAGAACTATCTTCGTTTTTTCATGATCGTGCAGGACCAGGCGGCCGGCGATGACCACCTCCCCGGAGGCTAATTGCTCTTTAAAGGGCGCATCGAAGTTTAAAATGGCCTCCCCCGCAGGAAGGTCCAGTTTTTTCAGCCAGGACTCGATGCTCACCTTGAAAAAATAGTCCAGGCCGATGGCCCGGGCACCCACAGCCCTGAGTACCTGGACGGCCTTAGCCCAGTAAGGCGTCCAGGTTACCAGAGGCTCCTTAGGATGAGCCGCCAGCGTAGCGCCGTCCACCGCCACGATGACCACGTCTCGGGGTTGGTGGCGGACTCCGGCCATCTGGTGCCAGAGATCGTAATAAAAGGTATCAGGCCCTTTAAGCCAACCGGTCCAGGCGAGGCCTTGTACTCCAACCACCACCAGGAGAAACAACCCCGCGATAAATAGGAGCTTGCGTCTTCTTGGGCTGACAGGGAGAGGCATTTGCATGGTTTTTGTGCTATTGGAAAACAATAATGCGTTTATTTAATTGCAAGAATGTCTAAATCGCTTCTTCTTGAAAAACAATAAACATTGTCCAAACCACTTTAGCCAATCACCCAATGTGTCTTTTGCGTTGCAGTAAATTAATTATAACTTACTTAAATATCTGTTAATATCTTTTGTGCAAAACCTTTGCTTGGTGTGAAGGAACAGCATTATTGCCATATAATAATTTTCTCTGGGTGACTATCTTTTTGGCTAGACTTCTTTCGACAGATGCAGGGTCCGGGTGATGAAGGCCTCGCTGGCGGAATATGGGTCGGTGCGCCGATCCAGGATATCTTCTAAGATGTCCTCTAGGCGGTCATCCCGGCTGAGGCGGTCCACCAATTTGACAAAAACACCTTCTTTCACCAGCTCTAAAAACTCCTGGCGCACCCGTTCCCGGCGGGCAGCCCGCAGGGCCTGGCCATCCTCCTGGGCTAGAAAGGTCTGGTGTTCCCGGATGCCGGCGAGAAGTTCCCCCATGCCTTCGTCTCTCTTCGCTTGAGTCAAAAACACCCGGGGAATCCAGGCCTGCGGACCTGCGCGGCGGCGCAGGTCCAGCATGGTGAGGAGGTCCTGGTAAGTGCGCTCGGCCCCCTCCCGGTCGGCCTTGTTCACCACCAGGATGTCGGCCACTTCCAGGAGGCCCGCCTTCAAGGCCTGAATGTCGTCACCCAGGCCGGGAACGGTGACTACTATGGTAGTATAGGCGGTGCTGGCGATCTCCACTTCGTCCTGGCCCACCCCCACGGTCTCCACCAGGAGGTAGTTCTTGCCCATGGCGTCGAGCACGGTCATGACCGCCCGGGCCGAAGCGGTGAGCCCCCCGAAGTGCCCCCGGGTGGCCAGCGACCGGATGAACACCCCTTCGTCGGTGGCGTGGCGCTGCATGCGGATGCGGTCCCCCAGGATGGCGCCGCCGGAAAAAGGACTGGTGGGGTCCACAGCCACTACTCCCACGGTGTGGCCGTCGGCCCTCAGATGCTGGATGAACCGGTCGGTGATGGTGCTCTTGCCCACCCCGGGTGAGCCGGTAATGCCCACAATATGGGCCTGGCCGCTCTGAGGGTAGAGATGTTTCAGGGTCTCCCGGGCCTCGGGGACACCGTCATCCAACTCCCGCATGAGCCGGGCCGCAGCCCGGACATCGCCGGCCAGGATACGTTCTGATATATCCTTGAGGTCAGCCATCTTATCTCCCACGCTTTCTGCCCCATTTTGAGATCATTGCAAATAGTCTTTGGGGAGAGGGGGGTGCCCACGGGCTGGAAGCCCGTGCTACCGGGGGTTCGCGAACCCCTGCCCCTTCTCCCAAACCCTTTCCCCCAACCCCTTGTGGGTGTTTTCAAGGGCCGGAAAGTCGGGCCTGTGGCCCGCCTTTCCGAACTCCCTTCCGCGGGTTGGGAGGGGGGTGTGGGGGGAGGGCCGGGACATCAATTACCTGGGCCTACCCCCACTAAAATAAACCAGCGGGAGGGCGGGGGGGCAGTGGTACCCCGGCCCGCCC
>CBFDAH010000136.1:0-8120 GCA_965602785.1 uncultured Syntrophobacterales bacterium | reverse complement strand
GAGGGGAGGGCCGGGGGATTGCAAATCCCCCGCCCTCCCCTCAAACTCCCCTCCCCACCCCCTCTAAGGGGTTGGGGGAGGGTGTTTGAGGGAGGGGGTAGGGGCCGTCGGCCCCTAGCCCCCTCCCTCAAGATATCTTTTTTAGAGCTCGCCATTGGTTTCTTTGCCAAACCCTCAGCCATTATCGGAAAGACATAACTGTGCGGGCATCAATGGCCGCAAACATTACCACCCAGAAGGCCACCTGGGCCAGGTAAAAGAAGTGGTGGTGGGGGGAGCCCGCCAGTCGGTCGTCCACCAGGCGAAACAGCTTATACATCAGGGCGCACTCCAGGGCAAAGGGCATGAACCCCAGATAGCCCAGGAGGGGCATTTCGAAGATTTTGCCAAAATTGAGAACAGGCAAGGTGTATACCCACTTGCCCAGGGAGGGATAATTCCACAGCTCCCACCAGACCCCGCACAGAAGGCCAGCCAGGAGCAGACAGAGGTGGCGCTGGCGTTCCCCCGCGGCCAGGCGGCGGGTGAGGGAATCTCCGGTCATGAGATCCACGAGAGGGTCCAGGAGAAAAAAGAAGGCAAGCCAGATGAGGGGAAAGGCATGGCGGGGCGACAGAAAAGGGAGCGTCAGGCAGGCGACGCCCACCAGGAGAAAGACTGGCTGCCAAGAGCCCGGGGAGCGAGGCCGTCCCCGGATGCCGGTCCCCACACCCAGAGCGGCCAGCACCTCGGCGGCCATAAGCACGCCCGGCAGGACCGTGGCGAAGGCCAGGGCATAGCCGGGCCAGCGCAGCCAGATATGAGGTTCGATATTCACATAGCGCCAGTTCAACAGGTACAGGTTGAAGACTTCGAAGATGAGCCACACCGTCACCGAAAAAAAGGCCAGGCGCAGGAAGTCCCCAGGGTTTCCCCATATGCGGGACCTGTCCGTTAAGCGAATCAGGAGACCGTCCAGAAAAAGCAGCAGCGGCCACCAGGCGAAGTGGTAGAGCCAGGAGGTAAACGGCTCGGCCCCCAGGAGGCGACCCCAGATAGCCACGAACCACAAAGTACAGGCAAGGCCAATTTCCAGCGATGCCAGGGTCTTCAACATGGCTGTATACTCTCCTTCCCCCTGCCTGGTGGTGACGTCGGCCCCAGCCGAATATTTTTGTAAAGAATTGCTGAGTCGTACGAAATTACAGTAATCATGGAAAGCAACTATCCCCGGTAATAATGCTTCCCCTTAGGAGCGGGACTGATATGCTTGTTTCGATACCAAGGGTACGGTTAATGGTATCACAGGAGAAATCTTACGGGGCAGAGTGAAGCTAATATAAGGGCAGGTTGCTGAAAAAATCCTTATTATTTCCAAAAAGTTATCAAATTAGGACTCGTGGCTAGACGTTGTGAGAATTTTCTTATAGAAAGGATTTAGCAATATTTTCAAGTTGTTGAAACTGGTATTAAAAACATTGCATTAAGAAAATAAAGGTTTTAAGATTTTTTGCTTGATTTATGGAGAAATTATCTGGTAGTTTCTTAACCCTAATACCCGTCTCATGGGGGAGGCGGGACCAATAAGGTCCTGAATTCATGAGCCACTCACGGTGGCAATATCAGCCAAGGGGTAAAAGCATGCTTTCCTGGTGCACAGGAATACTATGTCTTTTTCTGCTGTTGGCCGGCTGTGGCGGCGGTAAAGTGGCGGTGAAGCCACCGCCAGCCCCATCCCCGGACATTGCTCAGGAGGAAGTGACCGAAGACTTGGAGGACACCCTCGCCGAACAGCTGAGCGACAAGCGCCTGGAGGAACTTTACAAAAAGGCCGGCGTCCAGGGAGATGATCCTATCCTCGAAGGCGAGTTGAAGAAATGGGACCAGACTCTCAAGTGTGATGTTCCCATCCCCATTAATAAGCAGGTCAAAGCCTACCTGGTCTACTTCACCACTGAGCGCAAGCGCACCATCCGCAAGTACCTGTCCCGCTCTACCCGCTATCTGCCCATGATCCGGGAGGTTTTTCAGGAACACGGCCTACCCGAGGATTTGGCCTATCTGGCCATGATAGAGAGCGGCTTCAACCCCTACGCCTACTCCCTCGCCCATGCCTGCGGTATGTGGCAGTTCATTCGGGGCACGGGCCGGCGCTATGGGATGGCCATTAACAACTACGTGGACGAGCGTCGGGACCCGGAGAAGTCCACCCGCGCCGCGGCCAAATATCTCCTTGACCTCTACAAGCAATTCGGCTCCTGGTATCTGGCGGCGGCCAGTTACAACTGCGGCGAGGGCCGGGTGCAGCGGGAACTCAACAAAAGCAACCATAAAAACTTCTGGGAGCTCTCCGGCAACCAGTGCCTGCCCAAGGAAACCAAGAACTACGTGCCGCAGATGATTGCGGCCACCATTATCGCCAAAAACCCCGAAAAGTTCGGCTTCAAGAAGGTCCCCTATCTCCCGCCTATGGAGTACGACACGGTCAAAGTGAATGAACCCACCTCGCTGACGGCCGTTTCGGTGGCCGTTAACGTTCCTCCTGAAGAGATTGAGCGCTTGAACCCCGAACTCCGGAAGGGGGTCACGCCCCCGGACACGGCCAAATACACCCTGAAGATCCCCAAGCACTCCACCGAACTTTTTGCCAGGAACATCCAAACGTCCAGGATCCAATTGCCGGCTCGAGCCAGTGCCCCGGTGCGGAGATACCGGAGGAGCAGCTCCCGTCGCAAAGTCGCCAAGCGGAGAACCTCGAAAAAGCGGGGCTATAAGGCCACCTCTTCCCGAAGGAAAGGCAAATCCAAGGTAAGGGCCAAGAGGAGCAGATCCAAGAAGTCGGTCAGGGTTGCCAGCACCCACAAGAAGAAAACTGCCAGAATGAAAACTTCAGGTAAGCGGCGCTCCTCCGTCCGGACGGCCTCTGTCCTGGGAGGAGGGAAGGCCGCCTCCAAGTCCACTTTGGCCACCAAGGGGTCCAAGTCTCGGGCCACTAAAGTGTCCAAGTCTCGGACCACCAAGCGGTCCAAATCTCGGGCCACCAAGCGGTCCAAATCTCGGGCCACCAAGGTATCCAAATCTAGGAAAACCCGAAAAACTCGGACTGCCAAGAAGAAAGGTTCTGCTAAGAAGGGTGCTAAGAAATCTAAAAAGTCCCGGAACACCAGGGCCAGCAAGAAGGGCAGAAAAAAGGTTTCCTGACTAGGCAGTGGCTCTCGCCGACCGATCCTCCTAACGACCTGGGACCCCAGGGTTTCAGGTCGCTTTTTTTTTGGAAAAAATTTCTTACCCCCCTTGCATTTTCCGGTTTGGTGATTTACATTTTCCAATGAATGTTAGCACTCACCGAAGGAGAGTGCTAACACACCCCACACGCATTCATTTCCCCCAAAAAAAAGGAGGTTTTTTATGAAAGTCAAGCCGTTGAACGATCGCGTGCTGGTGCAACGGGTGGAAGGGCTGGAGGTGACCAAGGGCGGCATCTTCATCCCTGACACTGCCAAGGAAAAGCCCGTAGAGGGCAAAATCATCGCCGTGGGCCCCGGCAAGGTTAACGAAGAGGGTAAACGTGTTGCCCTCTCCGTCAAGAAAGGCGACCGGGTCCTTTTCGGCCGCTTCTCCGGCGCCGATATCAAGATCGAAGGTGAAGACTATCTCATGATGCGGGAAGAAGACATCCTGGCCATCGTGGAAGAATAGACACCTCGCGTGAGCAGCATACCTGACATTTTTTCAAACCAATGCACAAAGGAGGATTCATAAATCATGTCTGCAAAAGAGATTAAATATGACGTTAAAGCCCGGGAGGTCATGCTCAAGGGTGTCAACACCCTGGCCGACGCGGTCAAGGTAACCCTCGGCCCTAAGGGTAGAAACGTCATTCTGGAAAAGTCTTTCGGCGCTCCCGCCATCACCAAGGACGGGGTTACCGTGGCCAAGGAAATTGAACTCGAGGACAAGTTTGAGAACATGGGGGCCCAGATGGTCCGGGAAGTGGCCTCCAAGACCTCGGACGTAGCCGGCGACGGCACCACCACCGCCACCATCCTGGCCCAGGCCATCTACCAGGAAGGGGCCCGCCTGGTGGCCGCCGGCACCAACCCCATGGCTTTAAAGCGCGGCATCGACAAGGCTGTGACCATGGTCGTGGAAGAGCTCAAAAAAATCAGCAAACCCACCAAGGATCAGAAAGAGATCGCCCAGGTCGGCACCATCTCCGCTAACAATGACGTTTCCATCGGCAACATCATCGCCGACGCCATGAGCAAGGTGGGGAAAGAAGGCGTCATCACGGTGGAGGAAGCCAAGGGCATGGAGACCACCCTGGAAGTGGTGGAAGGCATGCAGTTTGACCGGGGTTATATTTCCCCCTACTTCGTCACCAACCCCGAGAAGATGGAAGTGAGCCTGGAAGAGCCTTACATCCTGATACATGAGAAAAAGATCAGCGCCATGAAGGATCTTTTGCCCGTTCTCGAGCAGATCGCCAAGATGGGGAAGCCCCTGCTCATCGTGGCCGAAGACGTGGAAGGCGAGGCCCTGGCCACCCTGGTGGTGAATAAGCTCAGGGGCACCCTCCAGGTGGCGGCGGTGAAGGCCCCGGGCTTCGGCGACCGGCGCAAGGCCATGATGGAAGACATCGCCATCCTCACCGGCGGTCAGGTCATCAGCGAGGACATGGGCTGGAAGCTGGAAAACGTTACGGTCAAAGAGTTGGGTTCCTGCCGCAAGATCAACATCGACCGGGACAACAGCACCGTCATTGACGGGGCAGGCTCCCGGGAGGACATCGAGGGCCGGGTGAAGCAGATTCGGGCCCAGATCGAAGAGACCACCAGTGACTATGACCGGGAGAAGCTCCAGGAGCGCCTGGCCAAAATCGTGGGCGGCGTGGCGGTGATCCGCGTGGGCGCGGCCACTGAGATCGAAATGAAGGAAAAGAAGGCCAGGGTCGAAGACGCCTTGAACGCCACCCGGGCGGCGGTGGAAGAAGGCATCGTCCCCGGCGGCGGCGTGGCCCTGCTCCGCTGCGTCCCGGCACTGGATGAGGGCAAGCTCGAGGATCACGACGAGCAGTTGGGCAGCAACATCATCAAACGGGCCGTGGAAGAGCCCATCCGACAGATCGCCAATAATGCCGGCTTCGAGGGCTCCGTGGTGGCCGAGCACGTCAAGAACCAGAAGGCCGCGCACGGCTTTAATGCCGAAACCGGCGCCTACGAGGACCTTATGGCCGCCGGGGTCATTGATCCCACCAAGGTGGTGCGTTTCGCCATCCAGAACGCGGCGTCCGTGGCGAGCCTCCTGATAACCACCGAGGCCATGGTGGCCGAAGTGCCCAGGAAGGATGAACCCATGCCGGCGATGCCTCCGGGCGGCGGCATGGGCGGCATGTACTAGTGACGGACTAGGGAAGGGGGCCCCAGGGCGCTAACCCTGCTGCCTTTGGCAAACCTCCTCCCCTTCACATGAAATCAAGCAGGCGGGATGGACCGGGGCTTTGGTTCCGGCCCCCCCGCCTTTTTTTTTCCTGCCCCTGGCGTTCTCCCACCATACCCCTGCCATCCTAAGGTCTTTGAGTTTTTCAGAAATGTTTCGATAAGTCTGAATGTAAGGTTTATGGCCCTAGTCTAGCAACGTTTCCTTGCCCTTGCAGGGGTGAATGATGGCGGAAACAGAAAGAAATATGCCTCCTGACAAGGCTCAAGAGGTCCTGAAGGACTCTCCTGACCACCTGGAGGACTATCTAGAAATAATCGATGAAAGCCCGATGTTTCCGGCTTTTTCCGCCAACATCAGGGAGTTGCTTGGTATTCTGGAAGATCCTTACTACCCTCTCTTTGAGGTCTCCCGGATTATTCTCCGGGATGTCTCTTTGACCACCCAGGTTTTGAAGTTGGTCAATTCCATTTATTTCCAATCTCACCAACGTCAGGTGCATACCATTTCCAACGCCGTGATGCTCATGGGCTTCGAGGAGGTACGCGATCTGGCCGTGGGGCTGAAGCTTTTTGAAAATTTCCGGAAATCAGCTTCCCTTGACAAGGTCAAGAAGTTGATCTGCCAATCTTTTTTTATGACCCTGTCGGCCCAGGAACTGGCCCGACAAGATCATCGCTTAGATAAAGAAGAATTGTTTCTCACCGCTTTGTTGTACAACTTCGGCGAATTGGTCGGGGCTTACTATTTCCCCGAGAAGTATCGCCAGGTGTTGGAATTGGTTCAAGAGACCCACATAAGCAAGTCTGAGGCAGTTATGCAAGTTTTTCACTTTTCCCTGGAAGACTTGGGGGAGGCCCTTTTAAAGAACTGGAATTTCCCGGAAACATTATGCGAGCGCTTGGCGAACCTGAAGCAGCCGGGGGGGGAATCTACCGGCCTGGACGGACACCGACGCCGTCTTTTCAAGGACATTCAAAAGCTTTCCCAGACCCTGCTGAACCCAGAATGTTCTCCTGAAAAACGGCAGAAGCTGGAGGCAAAAATTGCTCGGGATCTCGGGATCCCGCCTGAGACAATGGTTCAATCCTTGACGGCCTGCACGCACCGTCTCCAGGAACTGGTCAGGATCTTAAGCCTTGATGCTGAGGACCTGGGTTTGAGCCTGCTGCCTGAGAAAACCGAGTCAACTGAGGCGGCCGAAAAGCGTGACCAAGCTGAAGCAGCCACGGATATGCCCGAAAGGCAGCCGGTGCAGGACAGTCCGGGAGCGGGCGGTGCTGCTGAGCAGGAATCGCCGCGCCTGACTTTCCTGCTCCAGGTGATAGAGGAGATTAACCAGGCCATTGCCACCCAGGTGCCCATCCACCGGGTAATTATGATGATCCTGGAGGGCATCTTTCAGGGGATCGGCTTTGACCGGGTGGCCTTTTGCATGGTGGACCCCCGGCGCGCCTGGATCACCGGCAGGTTTGGGATGGGAGAAAACGTGGAAGCACTTCTGCCGCTCCTGAAGGTGCCCTTTGCATCCCAGCATAACCCCCTGTCCCTGTCATTGGCCCATGGTCAGGAATACCTGGTATGCCCCGGGTCTCGTCCCCAGGATCGCCGGCTCATGGAGGAAGAATTCTGGCAGGTCTCCAAGGCCCAAGCCGTTTTGGTCAGCCCCATTCTGATAGACTCAGCGCCCATCGGGGTAATTTATATGGATCGCCTGAAAAGCGTGCCTGCCATTAGCGCTTTAGATCGCCAAAGGCTGCAAAGCTTCCGAGACCTGGCCGTGATCGCCATCCGCCTGAGCAGTCAGCGCACCCAGGACGGCCTCAGCGGTTAAACTGCCCGCGGCTTGTTGTTAAGGTGAGGGAGGGTAAGGGTCGCAGACTCTTACCCCTTCCCCAATCCCCTAAGGGGATAAATAAAAACGGGTTGAGTCAGAATTTTGGCCCAACCCGTCGTTCTGTGCGGTTGCGCAGGTATCCCGCCTATACTCGCTGTAGGGGCACGGCTTGCCGTGCCCATTCTAGCCCTCTGAACCCGCCTTCTCCTCCACCAGCCCGATTTCCTCGTCCGTCAGGCCATAAAGTTCATAGACCAACTGGTCTATGGCCTGATCAGTGGAGGCGATGCGCCGCTCCAGCACGGCTCTTTCATGTGGGGTCTTGGTTGCTGATTGTTGTTTTTTTAATAAAAGAATTCTTTTTACATGATTAATAAGAATTGAATATAGTTTCTTTTCTTTTTCGATATGAATATTAATTTTATTAATAGGTAATTTTTCTAAATTAGTTTTTTTTACTTCAGCTAATGCTTCACCAATTTCAGGATTTATTAATTGATAAAACCAATTTAATAATTTTGAATTTATTAATCCTAATAAAAAATAAATTGAGTAGCTTTCTTTTAAAGGAACTATTACATGCATATTATTCATACACAATAATTTATCTGAATCTAAAGCTGCCATAAGACTATCTCCAGTTTGTCTCATAAATATTTTAAGCTCAGCATCAAAATCTGCGGATGGCCTTGGTTCTGCTAACCAAGGTCCATATTTAATAAACCGATTTTCAATTGGTGCGATAATATACCTGTTAATATCGCTTCCACGTAAAATTTTTCTATAATGTTCATCAATTTTATGTTTACTGTCACTGCTGTCCGGTAGAAAATACTTGAGTTAGTAAGTAAAACAGCCCCAAAAC
>CBFDAH010000135.1:0-8145 GCA_965602785.1 uncultured Syntrophobacterales bacterium | reverse complement strand
TGCTCCCAAGGCAGGCGCGCTAACCAGGCTGCGCTACGTCCCGAGAGGGTTGGGGTCAAGTTTTGGATGGTGAGGAGCTGGAAGATGGCCAAGATGACCCCGGGGGGCCTCTTTCCCCTTCCTCCTCAGTTATGCAACTCCTGACTCACAGAAGCAAGCAGGGCCGGCAATTTTTTTAGGGCCAGCGCCCGGTGGCTGATGGTATTTTTCACTTCCAGTCCCACTTCCGCCACCGTGGCTTCGTAGTCCGGGAGCCAGAAGACCGGATCGTAGCCGAACCCTTTAGTTCCTTTGGGCTCCAAAGCGATGAAGCCCTGGACCTCGCCATGGGTGGTGAGGAGGCGGCCGTCCGGCCAGGCCAGGGCGATTTCACAAATAAAACGAGCCTGGCGCCGCTCCCAGGGCACGCGGCGGAGTTCGTCCAGGAGCTTGCGCCAATTGTCCTCGTCGGTGGGAGTCCGTCCCCCCGTCCGATCTTGAGCATACCGGGCCGAGTAGACTCCCGGCCGGCCCCCCAGGGCTTCCACTTCCAGGCCGGAATCGTCCGCCAGGGCCGGGAGACCGGTGCGGCGGGCAACTTCCCGGGCCTTGGCTGCGGCGTTTGCCGCGAAAGTGGCTCCTTCTTCGGGGATATCGGGCAGCTCCGGGAAGTCGGCCAGGCTCAGGAGCCGCACCCCCAGATCTCGGAGAATCTCCGCCATCTCCCGTACCTTGCCGGTGTTCCGGGTGGCCATCACCAGGGTAAGGGCAGCCATGCCCTGAGGGCCTCCTCCTGCTTCCGGCAGATTTCTTTGAGATCCACCAAGGCCAGGTCAACCATGTCCGGGAGCAGTCCCCGGGAAAAGGGGCCCTCCTCGCCGGTGGCCTGCACCTCCACCAATTCTCCCCGCCCGGTGGCCACGAAGTTGGCGTCCACCTGAGCCGCGGCGTCCTCTTCGTAATCCAGGTCCAGGAGGAGTTTTCCCCCCACCAGGCCCACACTCACTGCGGCCACCTGATCGTGGATGGGGAGATCCTCGAAAATTTCCTTCTGGCGCAAGGGCTCCAGAGCCAGGCACAAGGCCACAAAGGCCCCGGTGATGGCCGCCGCGCGGGTGCCCCCATCCGCTTGCAGGACGTCGCAGTCCAGGATTACGGTGCGCTCTCCCAGGGCCGCCAGATGCACCACGGCCCTGAGAGACCGGCCAATCAAGCGTTGGATCTCCTGGGACCGCCCCCGGGGTCGAAGGGCTAATCCCTCCCGAGCCTGGCGGGTGTTGGTGGACCGGGGTAGCATGGCGTACTCTGCTGTGACCCAGCCCTCGCCGGTGTAGCGGCGGAAGGGCGGCACCTCTTCGAGGACGGAGGCGGCGCAAAGCACCCGAGTGCGCCCCCAGGTGACCAGGGCCGAGCCCTCGGCGAAATCCAGATAACCCGGGGTGATAACGAGGGGTCTCAACTCATCGGGTTGTCGTCCACCGCTTCTCGGCATAATAAGTCACCAATTATCGGGACCAGTAATCAGTAGTAAATTGTCGGGCGCCAGAGGGTACGAACGCCTGTGGCCGGCCAGGCAGCTCAACAGAAAGCCATCCTCGTTGGCTCAGACCGCTACCCCTGGCTACTGCCCACTATTCTTGGAGAGACTGGCGCACGGTGTCGATAACCATTTTAAAGTTGTCGGGAAAGGTGGTGGGGGTCAGGCGACCCACCTCGATGAACTTCACCACGATCTCCTTGGCCACCTTGAGCACCAGCTCCTCTCGGGACGGGACGGAGGCGGCTCCTCTGTCTCGGACCACGGCGGGGCCTCCCTGATTAAGGATTTTTTTGATATAAAAACAGACGTTCTATGCTCAGTTGTTTTATAGTTGTGGGAACCAGAGCATGGTATCCAGGCACAAACCCGAATTTTGTTGGTTAATTTTAACCTGAATCACTGGCCACTGATCCCTGAATGTTCAAGAAAAACCCCGCCGATCAGAAGAAGGCCAATTCCATGACCGGCGGGGAGCTTGAAGAAGAACCGGATCACAGCCCTCCTTGGTGCGTATCATAAACCAAGGCGTCCAGGAGGGCAAGAGGGAGAGATGGCGCGCATCCAGGTCCTCGAACCCAACATCGCCTCCCTGATTGCGGCCGGGGAAGTGATTACCCGCCCTGCCGCAGTGGTGAAGGAACTGGTGGAGAATGCCCTGGACGCCGGGGCCCGCCACATCTCCGTGGAGATCGAGGAAGGGGGGTGCCGCCGCCTCCGGGTGGTGGACGACGGCTGGGGCATGACCCCGGATGAGGCCCCTCTGGCCATGGTGCGCCACGCCACCAGCAAAATCCGCCGGGAAGAGGACCTCCTGTGCATCACCACCCTGGGTTTTCGGGGGGAGGCCCTCCCCAGCATCGCCCAGGTGAGCCGCCTGGAGCTTCTCACCCGGACGCCGGAGGACGCGGGGGGCTTCCGGGTGCTGGCAGAGGGGGGGGAGATCAGGGAAGCCCAGGTGGCGGCCGCGCCCAGCGGCACCCAGGTCACTGTTGAGGACCTCTTTTTCAACACCCCGGTGCGCCGCAAGTTTTTAAAAAGCCGGCAGGCGGAGCAAGCCCAGATCGTCGAAACCATGCGGCACCTGGCCCTGGGATACCCCGAAGTGCATTTCCATTTGACGACCGGGAGGAGGACCCTTCTGGCCGCGCCCCCCGCTCAGACCCTCTTGGAGCGGGTGGCGTCGGTTTATGGCGCGGAAGGGGCCGGGCACCTCCTCCACTTCACCCTGCCAGGGGGAGCCTGGAGCGCCGCGGGGGCCCTCTCTATTCCTGATTATACCGTGGCCAGCAGCCGCTTCCAGGTATTGCTGGTGAACCGCCGGGTGGTTCAGGACCGGGTTTTGGGCGCGGCGGTGAGGGCCGCCTACCAGGGGCTTCTGCCCCGGGGCCGTCATCCCGTGGTGGTGGCCTACTTCACTCTGCCTCCCGACCAGGTGGACGTGAATGTGCACCCGGCCAAGGCTGAGGTGCGCTTTCGAGAACCGGGTAAAGTGTATGCTCTCCTCCTCGGCGCTCTGCGCCAGGGGCTGGGAGCCCTGGCCGGGGAGACCCCCCGGTACCAGGTGACCTGGCAGCCAGGGTCCCTGGCCCTGGCCCAGGACCCCGGGGCGTCTATGCCCCCCGCGGCGGCCTCAGGTGGATGGTCCGCACCTCTCCCCCCAGGGGCTATGACCCCGCCCCCGGACCTTGGAGCTCACCCCTCGTCTCCGGGGTTTCGGTTCCAGGATCTGCATCTCATCGGCCAGCTCCAAAATACCTACATCCTGGCCCAGAGCCCCGAGGGGCTGGTGCTCATCGACCAGCACGCCGCCCATGAGCGAGTGCTCTATGAAACCCTGGAGTCCTCGCCGGCAGGGGTTGCCCGTCAGCCCCTGCTGTTTCCCCGGACCGTGGAAGTAAGCCCGGGCCAGGCTGACTGGGTGCGGGACAACCTGGAGCTCCTGGCCCAGGCAGGGGTGGTGCTCGAGCCCTTTGGCGGGGCCGCCTTTCTAGTCACCGCGGTGCCTGCCTGGCTGGCCCAGGCGGACCTGGAGGCGGTGGTGTTGGACCTGGTGGAAACCCTGGCCCCGGTGAAAAGCCAGACCAACCCCCAAGGAGTGCAAGAGCAGGTGAAGACCGTGATGGCTTGTCACGGGGCCATTAAAGCGGGGCAGAAACTCGCCCCCGAAGAGATGGCGGCTCTTCTCGCCCAGCTTGACGGCCTAACGGTGCCCTCCCACTGCCCCCACGGCCGCCCTTTGTGGCGCCTCATTGCCTACCCCGACATCCGCCAGAGCTTCCGGCGGCCCAAGGGCTAGGGTATGACTGTGCACCTGGTTGCGGTTCTGGTGGGTCCCACCGCAGTGGGCAAGACAACTGTGGCCCTGAACCTGGCCGAAGGTTTGGGCGCGGAAATCGTCAACGCCGACTCCATGCAGGTGTACCGGGAGCTGGATATCGGCACGGCCAAGCCCACCTCGGCGGAGCGGGCCCGGGTGAGGCACCACCTGGTGGACGTGGCGGCCCCCGATGAGCCGTACGACGCGGCCCGCTATGCCCGGGAGGGACGAGCCGTCATCGCTGACCTGCACCGCATGGGGATACCCCCCCTGGTCGTGGGGGGCACCGGCCTTTATATCAAGGCCCTGCTTTCCGGCATCTTTTACCAGGATGAGGCCGTCCATGACCTGCGCCCCCGTCTGGCCCGGGAGTTGGCCGACCAGGGTCTGGCGGCTCTCTATGCGCGTCTTGTCGCCCTGGACCCGGCCACCGCCCAGCGCCTGGCCCCGGGGGACACCTACCGCATCCTTCGGGCCCTGGAGGTGGCGGAGGCCACCGGCCGGTCCATCAGCGAACTGCACGCCGCCCATGGCTTTAAGGACCGGCCCTATGAGACCCTGAAGCTGGGGCTGGACCTTCCCCGGGAGGAGCTGTATCGCCGTATCGAGTCCCGGGTGGAGGCCATGCTGGGGCAGGGGTGGCTCGTAGAAGTGCGAGACCTGCTCAGCCGTTTCTCCCCGGCGCCGAAGCCCCTGAAGGCCCTGGGGTACCGCTACCTGGTGGACTTTATAGAGGGCCGCAGCACTTATGAGGAGGCAGTTGAGTTAATCAAACAGGACACCCGGCGCTATGCCAAGCGCCAGCTCACCTGGTTTAAAGCCGACCCGGAGGTGCGCTGGTTTTATGCCACCCAAATTGACGAGATGCGTGAACTGGTCCAGAGTTTTTTCAGCAGGGTCATAATGGGGAGAGACCCAGAGAACCATAATGGCTGACAGTTGGTTGAACCGACTGGCCCGGGAGGCTTGCCGCTGGTATCTAAGGCGGTTTCCTCTGCGGGACGGCAAGTCTTTTTGCTATGAACGTCTCCAGGCCAACCTGGCCCCCCCCGAGGACTGGGTTACGGTGCGCCTGCCCCGGGGGTTTACCCTCCGCCTGGATCTGGCCGACCCGGATCAACGGAAGATATATTTTTTCGGGGACTACGACGAGCGCCGGGAGGCCGACCTCCTCACCCGGGTCCTGGCTCCGGGGGAGGTCTTCTGGGACGTGGGGGCCAACCTGGGCTACTTCACACTGCTGGCCGCCGTCTGCCTCAGGAACACCGGCCAGGTGGTGGCCTTCGAACCCGGGCCGCGCACCTTTGAGCGCTTGACCGAAAATATCTCCCTGAATCCTTTTGGCAATATCCTGACGTGCCGGGTGGCCGTGACGGACCGGGAAGGGGAGGCGGTTCTCTATCACGACCAGGGTTCGGCTGACGGCCGGGCCAACCTCTACCGGCCCGGGCCTGATCAGACGGAAAGCGACAGGGTGCGCACCGTGACTCTGGACGGCTGGCGGCGGCAAGAGGGCCTGGCGGAGCCTGACTTCATCAAACTGGACGTGGAGGGCGCGGAGTTGGCCGCCCTCACCGGGGCCGAGGAAACCCTGGCCACGGGGAGGCCTCTCCTGCTGGTGGAGATGAAAGAGGCCGTTTTCCAGTCCCTGGGCACGGAAAAAATGGCCATCCAGGAACTCCTCAGCCGACAGGGCTACCAGCCGGCGGGTCTGGAACGGGGACGCTGGCGCCTGTGCCGGGATGTCCGGGAGGTGGCCAGCCGCAACATCCTGTGGCTCAACCCGGACCTGCCCCGGCACCGGGAAAAAGCCGCTCGGGCGCCCCTCCGGGGAATTTGATGAGGGCAGTCCGAAGCAACCGAATTCCTCCGGAGACGCGGGGATATCGTCTTAATCTTTGGTTGCGGATAGATTTGTGATAAGTTACCCAAGTATTATGTCAGTCTCCTCTGGCTCCAACGCCCACCTCAACATTCCCAACTTCATCACTCTGATACGCATCCTGCTGACGCCTCTGTTCATCATCTTTCTCATCCAGGAACGTTACCATCTGGCCCTGTGGGTGTTTCTCTTTGCAGGAATCTCGGACGTGATAGACGGCATCATCGCCCGCCGCTGGCACCAGAAAACCCCCTTAGGGACGTTTCTTGACCCCCTGGCGGACAAGCTCCTCATGGGTTCCAGTTTTGTCACCCTGAGCATTTTCAGCCTGATGCCTTCCTGGCTGACGGTGGTGGTCATCAGCCGGGATGTGGTGATGGTCCTGGGCATCCTGGTTTTTAAGCTGTGGAATTTCCCCCTGATTTTCAAGCCCAGCGTGTTCGGGAAGATGAGCACTACTTTCCAGGTAAGCACGGTCCTTATGGTCCTGGTGGTGAAGGCCTGGAATCTGTCCCCAAATTTTCTCATACCCTTATTCTGGCTTACCGGGGTGGTAACCGCCATCTCCGGCATTCACTATGTTCTTTATGCCCTACGAGGTGCGACCCAGTCCCAGAATCAGGAAGGGTAGGGGGATTTGTGGCGGAAGTCTTAGATCTGGAAAGATTCAGGCGCAAACTTGCGGCGGACAAGGGCTTTGCCACCTGGCTGAAGCGCTTTCAGGACCAATTTGGCCCGGATACCCGCCTGGCGGACCTGGCCCCGGAGACCCTAGTGTATCTGGCCACCCCGGGGGATGAGAATCTGTACGTCTATTTTGACCTGGTGATGGGAGTCAGGGGACTGGGAGGGGCTTTGCGCTTCCGCCTGGACGACCTGGAGACCTCCATCAAACTGCGCATCATGGACGCTGCCTTTGCGCTTATGGACCGGGTGCGTTTCGAAGTGATGCGCCGTCTGGGCTGGGTGGAGGAGGTGCCGGGGGAAGACTTGCCCCTCATCGCTTTGGTGCAGCAGGCCTGGCAACAGAGGTCGGCCTTCGCTCGGGAGTTGCCTCGCCTGGTTCCGGATCATCCGGACTACGAGGCGTACCAGAGGCTGAAGCCCCTGGACCAGGGCACCGCCATCCGGCGGCTCATCCCCCGGGCGGTGGCCCAGTACCAGGTGCAGGTGAAAGGCGTCTCCTCTTGAGGTAATATGCTTGGAGGCGGCCAACCGGCGGGAAAACTATCAGAAGCTATTGCAAAACTTCCAATGCTCCCAAAAATGTCATTCTGAGCGAAATGAAGAATCTATCATTTTCACTTAGTTGAGATCCTTCACTTTGTTCAGGATGACGGAAAAATAGGTTTTGCAATAGCTTCTGGTTACTTCAGCCTCCCTCCATCCACACTTTGGCCACTCCGGCCTGCACCACGCCCAGCTTGCGGGCCACGCCGTGGGATAGATCCAGGTTACGCCCGGGAATATAGGGGCCCCGGTCCGTTACCCGCACCTTCACCGTAGTGCCGTTTCGGGGATTGGTAAGGGTGAGCCGGGTGCCCAAGGGCAGTTTCTTGTGTGCCACGGTGTCGGCATGCATGTCGAAGGGTTGGCCATTGGCCATCAATTTACCGTGATGCCAGGAGCCGTACCAGGAGGCCACCACAAGCTGGCGGCCCCGGGAGCGGCTGCGGGTGGGGGCGGTAGCGGAGCGGGCCGCGGCTGGTTTGGTTTTTGGGGTGACGACACGGTTCTCCGACACGGCGGTTTTTTCCGGGAGAGTAAGCACCTGGCCTATCTGGAGACGGTTGGCATCCTTGAGACCGTTGGCCCGGGCCAGGGTATAGGGGTCGGCGTACCCCAACTTCTTGGCGATGCGGGTTAGGTTGTCTCCCGGCTGCACCTCGTAACGGGGGAGTGCAGGTGGTGTCGCCGGTGTTGAAGTTGGCCCGGCTTCGGCTGCAGACGCCAGCATTTGGGGAAAACCCTCCTGCCGGGGTGGAGCCGGGGGCTGCTGGGGCCGAAGGTAAGCCAAAGTGTCCGTGAGTCCAGGAATCAAGGCGATCATGGACACCTCCTGGCCATTTTTTTATGCAAAGGGTATGCCTCTCGGGAAATCGCCGGATGGTGGAGTGATGCGCCACCTCCGTGATTTTCCAACTCCCTTAGAAGGCAGGATTTTCCTGGGCCAGGTGGCAATTCTTGGCTGCCTCAGCTAGTATTTAATTGCCAAATTTAGCGATTTTAAAAAGCGGTTTTTCCCCCCCCTTTTTTAAAGGGGGGTTAGGGGGGATTTGTCTATCCGCTTGAAAATCCACCTAAATTCCCCTTTTTCAAAGGGGGACTTTATGCATTCCTGATCTTTAAGGATGCGCTCAATTACTTAGGCTGATTTATACAAAAAAGTACCAGGCCTCTGGGCCAGCGCTTGAAAAATCTCGAATT
>CBFDAH010000134.1:0-8158 GCA_965602785.1 uncultured Syntrophobacterales bacterium | reverse complement strand
TGGCAAGTGAGCCGCGTTTTTTTCTTACCTCTCTCCAAAGCAAAATTTATTTTCAAATCGCCAGAGATAGCAAGCAGGGTTCCTTACTATACCCGGAGGGGATGTGCATGTGGCCTCAGCCTCTCCCCTGGATCACCAATACCGGACGGTATTGGCCTGGAGTTCCTCTGGTTCCAAGCAAGGAGATGGTTAGTCATGGGGTATTCCCACATTTTGAGAGAAACTGCTTCCTTAGCGAAATTTTGCTATAATGGAGTATAGTAGACAATTTGGCCACAAAATAGGGAGCTTTCCAGGGACAAACTCGGGAAGAGGAGTCTCCAAAACCATTTCTTGACTGCGGTGGTCAAGGCTGCCGCATAATCTCAGACTAACATGTAAAAGAGAACAAAAGGCTACAGGCTTCCGCCCCCTCTTCAAACTTTAATTCTCCATAGGAGGGCTGCTATGCATTACAAAGCATCCTATCTGCTAACTGTCGCTCGTCAGGAAAAGCTACTTGTTGGCGATACTCCGGGTCATGCCCTGGTGCTCACCGAAGTGGAGGGTGAGCCAATCGAGTTTAAGCCCGGGGTGGCCGGGGACTTTGTCTCCCGACGCAGCGTCAGTATCCATGATCGTTATAAAATCAGGGGCTCCATAAGTGGCTATGTGCATGCCACTTTTCAACACGGCGCGGTCTATTCCCGCTTTGAAGGCAAGCGGGATGGTAACGTTGTTACTGGCCAGTGGGAGGTATATGAAGGCAATGGGAAGTTGACCAATCTTAAAGGTAAAGGAACTTTTTCTACAAAACCTTCCGAAAAGCGGGGTTCTTTTATAATGGAGATGGAAGGCGAGTACGAATTGCCAAAAGCATGAATCCAAGGTGGCAAATAACACAAGAATATAACCAGGTCATGACGATTAACCATGATTTTGTTTTCCGCGGAAGCCTGTAGTTTGTAGTAAAAAGTATGGCACTTTATGGCTGGATTCAGCAAAAACCTTTTTTTGAGCGCCGTCTGAACAGGCTAGTTTTAGCTACGAATCAGTGACTTTTGCTCAAGCTCAACCATCCCCTTTCACCCTCCCCCATACGCTTGACGCTTCGGGGCTGTGCTTTAAATGTGTCAATAAATTTGAAGACTCGTAAACAACCTAATCAATGAGCCCGTCCCAAATTCAGATGAAAGTTGGGTAGCGGTTGTAAGGTTGATAAAGATTAGGCTGCCATCGGTTTTGAGGAACAGGCAACCTCGCTTTCCAGTTTAGCTTTGAGCATCCAGAGATCACGAAAGCCTTGGACGCGGCGAAAATTCTTCTCGGATTTCGGGAGGTACCATGTTAGAAGAATATCCCAAGAAGGTCACCCTGCCTGATGGTGGAATCCTTACTTTGAGAACCATGACCAGGGACGATCAGTACGCCATGTATAGCTTTTTTAACGCTCTCCCTGAGGAAGATCGCCGCTTTCTGAGAAATGATGTGACCGATAGAAAGGTCATCGAAAACTGGACCCGCAACCTGAATTATGATCGGGTCTTGCCTATCGTGGCGGAGAGCAACGGTAAAATCGTCGCCAATGCCACTCTCCATTACCAGACCTACGGGTGGGGGCGACACGTCGCCGAGCTCCGGATCACCATCGATCGGGAATTTCAGGGCCGTAAATTGGGCTCTCTACTCTTGAAGGAGATCTCGCAGTTGGCAGCGAAAAGCAAGGTGAAAAAACTGCTCGCCAGAGTGGTCACCGATCGGGAGGTGGTTATCCGCGCCTTCATGAAGGCCGGGTTCAGCCAGGTAACGGTTTTGAAAGACTATGTCAAAGATATTCATCAACAAAGGTATGCGGATGTGGCCCTCCTGGTGAAGGAGATCGAATCTGGGAACGGTTAAACTCGAGGGAATGGAGGAGTTATGCGAGAAGTAGTTATCGCCAGCGCCGCTCGGACGGCCATCGGCAGCTTTGGCGGCGGTTTAAAAGACATCCCAGCCGTGGAGCTGGGTGGCCTAGTGATCAAGGAAGTGCTCCGGAGGGCCAAACTCAGGCAAGACCGGGTGGAAAAGGTGCTCATGGGGAATGCTCTGCAGGCCGGGGAAAGGCCGAATCCTGCCCGCCAGGCGGCAGCCCTGGCCGATATCTCACAATACACGCCCTCCGTGACCGTCAACGTCTTATGCGGCTCGGGCATGGAGGCGGTGATCGCGGCTACCCAAGCCATTCAAGCCGGGGCCGCGGAAACCATCGTCGCCGGGGGTATGGAGAGCATGAGCCAGGCGCCTTTTGTCATGCCCCAGGCCCGATGGGGCCAGCGCATGGGGCATGTGCAGATCTTGGATACCATGCTCCATGATGCCCTGTTGTGCGCCTTTGACGGCTCTCATATGGGTGTAACGGCAGAAAATGTCGCAGAAAAATTTCACCTCAGCCGGGAAGAACAGGACGCCTTTGCCGCCCGCAGCCAGCAGAGAGCGGAGATGGCCATCACCTCCGGCCGCTTCACAGAAGAAATTGTCCCGGTGGAAATTCCCCAAAGAAGAGGCGACCCCATCATCTTTGATACTGATGAATTTCCCCGATTTGGCACCACCATGGAGACCCTGGCCAAACTGAAGCCCGCATTCAGCAAGGATGGCACTATCACTCCAGGAAACTCTTCCGGAATCAATGATGGAGCCGCGGCTCTCCTCGTCATGTCGGCAGAAAAAGCTCTGAAATTGGGGATTCGGCCCATGGCCAGGATCGCGGCCTACGACTGCCAGGGGTGCGAACCGGAATTGATGGGCACCGGCCCGATCTATGCCGCCCGCAATGCCATTGCCAAGGTAAGAGAGGAATTGGGGGGAAAGGAAATTGACCTGGTGGAACTGAATGAAGCCTTTGCGGCTCAAGCCCTTGCCTGCCTGCGGGAGCTAAATCTTGATCCGGACATCGTTAATGTGAATGGCGGAGCCGTAGCCCTGGGACATCCAATCGGGTGCAGCGGAGCCAGAATCCTGGTAACGCTCCTCTATGAAATGGAGAAAAGAGACGCCAAGGTGGGATTGGCCACTTTGTGCGTAGGCGGCGGCATGGGATTTGCCATAATCGTGGAACGGGAGTGGTACTTCTAAGGTTCTCTGGGCCATTATTGGGAGTAGAATCTTAACTCCCGGGCAATTGCCGGAATTGAGGGGGAGATAGCCATGGATAAACTCTCGGCCTTACTGATTAGCAAGTATCCCAGACAGTTTCATTGGAAAATGGCTTAAGCTCGTCTGCAGCTAACTGCAATATATTTGCAACAACTTCAGCCACTAAGAAAACTCTATATTGTTACCATATCATTATTCTGGCCATAGTTCTGGCCGGCAGGGGTCAGACCCACAAAAAGAAAGGCCAGGAGCAGCGCTCCCGGCCTAAGGGGAAGGACTTGTGGCACCCCTGGTCAGTTTAGTTTCTCTTCACCTAGCCGGCCCCAAGGGACGGCCAGCGGTCATTTCCCGCCCCATTCCCGGCGGGGCAACCCCTCTCCGGATTCGCCCCCGGCGCCCTCCTCCCTGTTGCCGTTGCGGATATTCTGTAAACGCTCACGCACCACCTCCTGGAGGTGGATCATACCCTGCCCTGTGAAGCAGGTTCTAAAGTAGCGAATCAGGCGGCTGGGATTGCGGCGGCGGAGATCAAACACTTGACGCCAATATTGCCGGCGGCAGGAGGCCTTCACCCCGTAACCCCAGGACAACCGGATAAAATGCTTGAGGTCCCTGAAGAGTGCCACCCAAGACGTGTCCTTCATGGGCGGGAAAGGCGGGGGCGTTTTCTCCCAGGACTCGGCCTTTGCCTGCCGGGTGGGACGCATGTTTAGGAAGCAGCGGTGGGTCCGGGCCAGGAAGTTGCCGCGGTCATAGAGGCGCTCCCATAAGCCCAGGTACTCGGAGAGGATTTCCGACTCCGGCCGGGTGGGCACATAGGCCAACGGCCCGCAAAATATGTCCACGTCCTTGAACTCGTTCAGGAGGAGGTCCTCCCGGAGGCGTCCCTCTCGCTTCAGACGATCATAGAGCCGGGTATGGGGAAAGGGGACCAGGAGGTTGACCACCACATTGGGGATGTTGGTGGCTTCAACAAAGGCGGCGATGCGCTCACCGGCGCCCGTGCCTTCGTTATCAAAGCCGAGGACGAAGCTGCCCATGATCGTGAGGCCGTTGGCCATTATCGTTTTAACCAAATCCACCTGGGGATGACGGACATTCTGGTACTTATTGGCCAACTTTAAGACTTCTTCATCCGGGCTTTCGATGCCGACGAAGACGCTGGCAAAATTGGCCTCGGTCATGAGGTCGATGAGCTCCAGTTCCTGGCCCAGGTTCACCGAGGTTTGGGTATAAAAGTCAAAGGGTTCGCCAAGGCTTTTGTGCCAGGGTATCATGCGGTTCAGGAGTTTTTTGGCATAAGACTTGTTGCCGATTAAATTGTCGTCGTTGATGAATATACTTTGGCGCCAACCCAGGCGGTAGAGGGCCTCCAGTTCGGCTATGACCTGCTCCGTGGTCTTATGTCGCGTTTTGCGACCGAAGAGTCTCACCACGTCGCAGAATTCGCAATCGAAGGGACAGCCCCGGGTGGTCTGGACGACCATCATGGCATAGTCATGAAAGCGCAGGAGGTCAAAGCGGGGAGAGGGGGAGGTGGTCATGTCGGGCCTTGTGGCGGACTCCAGGATGAGGCCGGAAACACCGGCCTGGAAGGCTTCTAAAAAGGGGGCGACCTGGTTTTCAAACTCGCCCCTGACCACCAGATCAGCGCCCGCAGTTAGCATCTCCTCGGGACTGACGGTGGGGTAGGGGCCTCCCACCACCACAGTTTTGCCCCGGTCCTTGGCCGTGCGGATGAGTTCTTTCAGGCGCCGGCGTTGGATGAACATGCCGGAGAGGAGCACCACCTCGGCCCAGTCCCAGTCGTCCTCGGTTGGGGGTTGAAGGTTTTCATCCACGAGCCGGAGCTGCCATTCCTTGGGGAGGAGGGCTCCCACGGTCAAAAGACCCAGAGGAGGGGCCAAGGCCATGCGGGCGGCGATGTTGCCCATAAATTTCATATTCCAATAAGACGGGGGGTATTCGGGATAGAGCAACAGGGCTCGAGGATGAGACAGTTCCTTAGGCATCAGGCTTGTTCCTTAATGTGTTGTTTTAGACAGATGGCTGGGTCCAGGCCGATGGTTCCTAACCGAGATTATGCCGCACCTGGGGCCACTGAGGCCCAAAAAATGGTTTTGGAACTTGCCATCGGGGGTTCAATCCAGAAAAAGTTTCTCTTTTTGCAGCCCAATCGTCTTATGGAAACCAGTAGTGATAGCATATCATAATTCTGGCCGGCCGGGGTCAGACCTAAAGAAAAGGCCAGGAGCAGTGCTCCCGGCCTGTGGAACAAGACTTGTCGCACCCTTGTCACGTTCCGTTACCCTGCAAATGGCCGGCCCCAAACGATGGCCAGCGGTTCTTTCCTGCCCCATTTCCGGCTCCGCGACCCCAAGGGGGACGTCAGAGATCAGCGGAACCAGGGGGGGAGAAAGGCGGGCTCGGGATACGGTAAAGTCAGGTGCTGCAGGTTCTCCTGCGCCTTCTGGCCCAGGAGCAGAGTCAACAGAGAAAAGCCCTTCTTCTCGGGATAGACCGTCTCGATTTTCCCTTTGATGCCTCCCAGGCGGCCGGCCATCTCCACGGCGTCGTTAAAGTTCCCCAGGGCGTCCACCAGGCCGAGCTTCTTGGCCTCCTCGCCGGTGAAAACGCGGCCGTCCGCCAGGCTCCGCACCTTGTCCAGGGGGAGCTTGCGGTTTTTGGCCACATCCCGGATGAACTGCTCGTGGATGTTGTCCAGCAGCCCCTGGAGCACCTCCCGCCCCTTAGGGGTCAGGGGCCGGAAAGGAGACCCCAGATCCTTCAAGGCCCCGGCCTTGAGGGAGTAGACGTCCACCCCCAGCTTTTTGCTGAGCTGTTCCAGGTTGGCCAGCTTGAGGATCACCCCGATACTGCCGGTGGCGGTGCCGGGATTAGCCATGATGAGGTCGGCGGAGCAGGCGGCGTAGTAGCCTCCCGAAGCGGCCATACTGCCGAAAGAGGCCACCACCTTCTTCTCTTTCTTGGTGCGCTGCACTTCCCGCATGATCTCCTGGGCGGGACCCACTACACCCCCCGGAGAATTCACCCTAAGGACAATGGCCCGGATGCGCTGGTCTTCCCGAAAGCGCTTAAGGTCCTTCAGGATGGGCGTGGATTTGGAGAGCAATCCCGAGATCTCCACCACGGCGACCTTTTCTCCGAGGCCTAGCAGGTCTCGCGGATCCCAGAAAGCGGCAGAAGTGGCCGACAGCAAGCCCACAAACACCACCACACCGGCCGCCAACCGGAGCCCCATCAGGAGTAAATGTCGCATGGTTATCGCCTCACTCCGGGCCCACGTCCTCGCTGCGCTCCCGCTCCAGGGTTTCCCGAAGAATATCACCCAGGTTGGAGGTGGCTTCCGAGGAGGACTTCATGTAGTCCCGGTAGTTCCTTTGCTCTTCCTCAGTTTCCATACGGCGGATGGAAAGGCCGATGCGCCGCTCCTGGGGTGAGGCGTGGATGACTTTAGCCCGGATAAGATCACTGACCTTGAGGGCTGCCATCTTCTGCTTGTCCCGGCTGAGCTCCGAGATGTGCACCAGGCCCTCGATCCCCTCTTCCACCTCCACAAAGAAGCCAAAGTCGGTGATGTTGGTGATGGGGCCGGTGACCAGGCTATTAACCGGGTAGCGTTCGTCGATGGTCTGCCAGGGGTTGGGATTGAGCTCTTTGATGGACAGGGAAAACCGCTCGTTTTCCTTGTCAATGTAGAGCACTTTGGCCTGGACCGTCTGTCCCTTCTTGTAGAGCTCCGAGGGGTGCTTGAAGCGCTTGGTCCAGGAGATGTCGGAGATGTGCACCAGGCCGTCGATGCCCTCGTCGATGCCGATGAAGATGCCGAAGTCGGTAATGTTCTTGATCTTGCCTTCGATCACCGAGCCCACCGGGTACTTTTCGCCGATAACTTCCCAGGGGTTGGGCTCCACCTGCTTCAGACTGAGGGAGATGCGTTTGCGCTGGGGCTCGAGCTCCAGGACCACCACCTCTACCACGTCCCCCACGGTCAAGATCTGATTGGGATGGCGGATCTTGCGGGTCCAGGACATTTCGGAGATGTGGATCAAGCCTTCCACTCCGGGTTCCAGCTCCACGAAGGCACCGTAGTCGGTGAGGCTGACTACTTTGCCGGTAATCCGGTTGGTCACCGGGTATTTTTCCTCCACCGTAGTCCAGGGGTCGGGGGCGAGCTGCTTCAACCCCAGGGAGATGCGCTCTTTTTCCCGATCGAAGCTCAGTACCTTGACCGCGATGGTGTCCCCTACCTTGAAGAGGTCGGCGGGGTGGCGGATGCGGCCATAGGACAGGTCGGTGATGTGGAGCAGCCCGTCCAGGCCCCCCAGGTCCACAAAGACGCCGTAGTCGGTGATGTTTTTCACCACACCTTCCACTACTTTTTCCTCTTCCAGGGTAGCGAGCAGGGTGGCCTTGGCTTCATCCTTGGCTTTCTCCAGGAGGCTCCGGCGGGACAGGACGACGTTGCGGCGCTTGCGGTTGAACTTCAGGACGTTGAAGGTGTAGGTCTGGCCGATCAAGTGGTCGGTGTGGCGCACCGGCACCAGATCCACCTGGGAGCCGGGGAGGAAGGCCAGGATGCCGCCCAGGTCCACGGAGAGACCGCCTTTCACCTTGGCCACGATGGCGCCCTCCACCACGCTCTCGTTGTGGTAGGCGTAGCTGATCTCCTCCCAGACCTTGATGCGGGAGGCCTTGCTCTTGGAGAGCATGAGAGGCCCTTCTTCGTCTTCCCGGCTCTCCAGCAGCGCCTCTACCTGATCCCCCACCTCAGCGGTGACTTCACCCTCCGGGGAGGTGAATTCCGCAATGGGGATCTGGCCTTCGCTTTTGTAGCCGATGTCCACCATGACGAAGTCCTTGGTGACGGAGACGATGCGGCCTTTGACCACTTCGCCCTCCTGGACGCGGCGCAAGCTCTCTTCATAGAGATCGCTCATCTGCTGATGGACGGCCGACTCATCGGGAAGAGCTTCCAGGGCGGTCTCCAGGGAGGTCTCCGAGGAGGCCGTCAAGAGGG
>CBFDAH010000133.1:0-8228 GCA_965602785.1 uncultured Syntrophobacterales bacterium | reverse complement strand
AGATTTCAAGGGGTTTTTGTTGTTGCGCGGAAGATTTTTGGAAATATGACACTTAACTCGAAGGCTTAATTTTTAGGTAGTTTAGATACAGATAAAACAACTATCATAATAGCAATTGAAGCTGAAAATTCTATAAATAATTTTTTTAAGCATCTACCTCAGAACCTCTCAAGGGCAAAATTCGCAGTCTGGCACGGCTCGGGTCGATAGTAATTATTGCACCTTTTTCAAGTTCGGTATGGAACCGTTTCAAAGAATCGACAACCAGGCTCCCAATTGCCTCAGGGAGAATATTTTGGGTGCGAACCTGGATTACGCTCGGGCCTTCTCCTTTAGTAGCCGTAATCAGGGCCGAGAAATCAAGATCATGGGTAAAGACAACAGAGCCGTTATCCCTGGCCCAGGCCATGATATCCTGGTCGCTGGCGGTGGCCGTGCCCACCTGGGACCAGTGGACCGCCTCAAAACCGGCTCCGGCTAAAACCTCCACCCACCGGGGCGGCAAGTTCATATCAATCAGTATCTTCATGATGGCGCCATGGGCACTTCCCTTTCTTCGGCCCGCCAAGCAGCATATGACAGGGCTTGAAGCACATCCTCCCGTTCCAGATAGGGATACTCCTTTAACACCTCGTCGATGGTTTTTCCAGTGGCGATCAGTCCCACTATGGTGCCCACCGTCACCCGCATGCCCCGAATGCAGGGCTTGCCGCCCATAACCTCCGTATTAAAGGTGATGCGAGTTAAGTTGTTCATATGCCACCTCACAAAATGGTTGCTTACCGCCATTATACACCAACCCAGAGCAATTTCTCCAACGCATAAGAAGTTATATAGATTTCCTCTGGCCCTGATGAAACGAAGCGGCGATACTTATTGATGACGAGCGCGGATCGACATATTAATGGCACTATCGACTAGTTAATGGAGGGTGTGGTGGATATCAAACAATTAAAGAAACCCAGCGTATTGCTTTTCTTGCTGCTTATGGTTCCTTTAGGGTGGGTATCTCTCAGTAGTGAGGCAGTGTGTAGTCGGCGGGCCCAGGTGGTTAGGGAAGGGAACAAGATTTATCTCGTGGATAGAGCGGGTGAGCGCTGGGATATTACCCAGGCCCGCTCCCTGGGTTTCAAGCCGGAGAATTTTGAGTTCGGCCTGGGGAGATTCGCCATTACCCCTCTGGACGACTCGTTTTTAAAAGAAGCTCCTGCCCGAGTTCCCCCGGAGCTGCCGGTAATCGGGGTGGCGGACGGGCGTTCCGCCAAGGCGTTTTCTATCCCTCGCCTTACCCGCCATGAAATAGTCAACAGCCACACGGGCTCGAAGCCCATTGCCGTGGCTTACTGACCGCTGGCGGACCTGGCGGCTGTGTACAGTCGCACCATGGCAGGGAAAACTCTGACCCTGGTCCCCTCGGGGTGGACCTACGTGCGCACTTTCGTGCTGTATGATCGAGAATCCGGCACCCTGTGGTATCCCGCCAAGGACGGTCTCCGGGGTATACAAGGCAAATATTTCCAGAAATTGCTGCCCTTGCTGCCTTACGAAAAGACCCGCTGGGGGCTGTGGCTCAGGAAAAACCCTAATTCAAGGTTGCTCTACTAAGGGTGGGGGAAAAACCGCTCCGGCGGCATGTCCTCGGGGGAGGGCGCCCCAACCGGGATTACAGCCGTTGGACTTCAAGCTGTTGTTTATAAAATCTACAGCCTGGTTAAATGAGCGCGCCGGCCTGGGGGCTGTTCTCCCGGCCGAGGGCCCTGAGAGCGGTGAGGCCGCATTTTTACCAGCTTATTACTGGGAGCGTGAAATAGATTAACTTTCACCCTCACCCTGACCCTCTCCCTCAAGGGAGAGGGGATGAAAGGAAGGCTCCAACAGTTAATCAATTTTTTGTTCTGAGTAATAGGTCAAGGCATTCTTAGATAAGGCCAATATTTACTTCAACTCGAATTCATGACCCGTAACTTTGCATCAATCAGTTCTTTATGGGACAGGCGCAATAAGTTTCTGAGCTTGTTCATCAGGTAGTGCTCGTGCCGGTCCATTTTGCCGTCAACATAGACGATGCGCCACATGATTTCAATGATATCAATTTTTTCTTCGGTTGAATAATTCACATTGATAAGGTTAGAAAATTGCCATAAATCAACACTTTCTTCTAGTTCCTTTTCGGCCTCGGCAATCAAGGCATCGGCATGTTCCTGGGATAAACCGTATTTTTCTTTTAGTATCGAAAGAATTGTCTCCATCTCCTCCTGAGAAAAAGTTTCGTCGATGCGCGCCAGCTCCACAAACAAAGCACAGGTGGCCACCCGTATGTCGTGTGCCGATGTTTGGGCGACGGGTTTGGCATCGTCTTCCGTGACTTTACCGAAAAATCGCTTGACAATATCGATCATTTTTTTCTCCTCCAGTTACTGCAATCTGTCTAGCTATCCCAGGTCGAGAAGACCGGTTTTTTTCAGGGCAGCCACACCTCCATACAACCCCACGGCGTTGTCAAACCCTTGACTTTGCAGATGCCGGAGGGCCTCATAGGAGCTTATTTGCGGTAGAACTCCGGTATGAACAAGATAATCACCGTGAAGATTTCCAGGCGGCCCAGGACCATACAGGGCATCAACACCCACTTGGCCACGGTGGGGATGGCGGCGTAGTTGTCAGCAGGGCCGACGCTGCCGAGCCCCGGACCGATATTGCCGATACAGGCCAGGACCGAGGCGAAAGAGGTGAGCACGTCCACGCCGGTGGCGGCCACAATGAAGATGGACAGAACCATGAGGCCCAACCACAGCAGGAAAAACCCCCAGATGCCGCTCATTACATCCTGGGGCACCACCTGGGTCCCCAGTTTGACTTTGATCACGGCCCGGGGGTGGATGAGGCGGATGAGCTCCTGATAGGCGTGCTTGATGAGCAGCAGGATGCGCATGCATTTCATGCCGCCGCCGGTGGAGCCGGCCGAGCCGCCGATAAACATACACAGGACCAGAATGCATTGGGCCAGGGGCGGCCACAATTCATAGTCTGCGGTGACATAACCCGTGGTGGTGAGAATGGCGGCCACCTGAAAGGCGCCATATTGCACGGCAGCCCCAATGGACGGGTAATTACCTCGGTAAATACTCACGGTGACGACCAGGAAAAACACCAGAAACAGGCCCATGAAAAAGCGGAATTCCGGGTCCCGCCACATGATGAGGGGTTTCCCCCGGAGTAGATAGAAGTGGAGGGAAAAGTTGATACCGGCGATGAGCATAAAGATGGTGATAACCGCCTGGATATAAACACTATTATAGAAAGCGATGGAGGCGTTCTTGGTGGAAAAGCCACCGGTGGCCATGGTGCCGAAGGTGTGGCACAGGGCGTCGAACAGGTCCATGCCTCCGAACATCAGTAATACGGCTTCAATGGCGGAAAACAGCAGGTAGACCTTCCACAGGAGCAGGGCGGTGTCTTTGATGCGGGGCCTGAGCTTGTCCGGCACCGGTCCCGGCACCTCGGCCTTGTAGAGCTGCATGCCGCCCACCCCTAAAAACGGCAGAATGGCCAAAGAGAGCACGATGATCCCCATGCCCCCCAGCCAGTGGGTGAGGCTGCGCCAGAAGAGGAGGCCTTTGGGGACAATCTCGATATCGGTGAGGACCGAAGCGCCCGTGGTAGTAAAGCCCGAGAAGGACTCGAAGAGGCAATCCACCACGCTGCCGAATACTCCCCCGAAGTAAAAAGGCAAAGCCCCGAAGACACCGGCGGCGAACCACCCCAGGGCGGTGATAGCCATGCCTTCCCGATGGGAGATGGGGCCCATGGATTCAGCGCTTCTGGTTAAAAGAAAGAGGAGAGCCCCCGTAAGAACGGTGGCCACCAGGGAGGACGCCAACGGGATAAGGCCGGCATCCCGGTAATACAGGGAAAAGGCCAGAGGAAAGAGCATGGTGAGGCCGATGCAGACCAGCAGGGCCCCGATGATGTTGAGGAGATAGCCCCAGCGCAATTACCGGGTCTCCCGCTCAACCCGCGCCTGCGGTGGCGCCCCCAACGGCATGTCACGGCCCAACTTGACCATGAGGGACTGTTCCACCAGGGGGATATGGTTGCGGGTGGCCATGATGATGAGGCGGTCCTGAGGATGGATGACGGAGGTTCCGGAAGGAATGATAACCTCATCGCCCCGGAGAATGCAGAGAATAATAGCTTCCGCGGGGAACTTCAATTTCTTTAGAGGCTTACCGACGATGGCCGATTTATCAAGGGCGATGGCCTCAATGGCTTCCGCTTCTTCTCCGGCGATGGACACGGTGGAAATGATTTTGCCCCGGCGGATGAAATGGAGGATGGAATTCACCGAGGACATCCGGGTGCTGACGATGTGGTCGATACCGATGGTCTGCACCAGGGAGAGATAGGCGAACTTGTTGATGCGGGCCACGGTTCTATGGGCTCCCAGCCGTTTGGCCAACAGGCAGGAAAGGATGTTCAATTCCTCGTCTCCCGTGACGGCAATGACCAAATCCATGCTGCTGATATTCTCCTGTTCCAAGAGTTCCAGGTCGGTGCCGTCCCCCTGGAGGACGATGGTGCGATGCAGCCCGGCGGAGAGGACCTCGCTGCGCTGGGAGTCCTTTTCCACCACCTTGGTGTTGTAATTGAGATTATCCAGGACCCTCGCCAGTCGGAAGCCAATCTTGCCGCCGCCTATGATGAGAACGTTTTTGATGGGGCGGGGTTGAGTACCGAAAAGTTTGATGATCTTTTCCAGGTCATCCTTTTCGCAGGCAAAGTACAGGATATCGCCGGCTTTCAGAGTGTCGGTGCCTTTGGGGATAATGAGCCGGTCTTGACGGATTATGGCGCCGATGATGATGTGGATATCCTCCAGCAATTTCGGCAGGTGCATCAGTTTCAGGCCGTTTAGAGGGCTGACTTCGGGGAGTTGCTTCTTGACCAATCGGATGCGGCCGTCTGCAAAGTCGCTGATCTCTTCCACATCCGGGGTGGTCATGAGACGAAGCATGGAATTGACCACTTCCACGTCCGGGTTGGTGACCATGCTGATGTTCAGAATGTCTTGGGCCAGGGCGTCGTGGTATTCGTTGTAGTCTTCGTTGCGAATCCGTACGATTTTTTGGATCTTGGGGGCCAGGAGATTGGCGAAAAGGCAGACGATGAGATTGGCTTCGTCGCTGTCCGTAACCGCCAACAGGATTTCCGCTCCCCGTATGCTGGCCTGTTCCAGAATCTTGGGGTTGGAGCCCGATCCCAGGATCGTTTGCACGTCCAGGTGGCCGCTGACCCGGGCGAGGGCTCCCTCGTCCTTGTCGATGACCACGACCTCTTTGTTTTCCAATACAAGACGCTGGGCAATGTGAAACCCCACCTCTCCAGCGCCGACGATGACGATTTTCAGGGCAGGTTCTCCTTGGACAGGTTTTGGGGGGAAAGAAAATCCACGGACCCTGGTTTTCCTATAATGAAGCCGGGCCGCATATGGCGGCCGCAAATTCTGGACTTGCGCAGTTAATTGGCCGTCGCCTCCGGTGATTTCTCCGATTTGCGAACGGAGAAAAAAGCCGGGCCTCGGACCCATCCACTATAGTAAAAGATTTTTTCCCGGTTGTCGACCCATCCGTGCGACAGGAGTTACTTTCCCTAAAGCAAGTCGGAAGCAGTTTTTGCGCGAGATGGCAAGAGAACCGGGGCTCCTCATCCTTCTGTATACTCTTTTCTCGGCCCATCCAAGAAACTTCTGTAGAAATTTAACCCCAAATCAGCCCGAGGACTGGTAAGATTATCGCATAATAAGGAGGATTTGAAGGCTCAGCCATCTTTTCTTTGGGTGTCGAGACTTAGATATCATGTTGAGGGTAGAAGATTTTCGCACCGGGAGCCTCAGCCTGCCGGCCACCGAGGCCGACGAGGTCCCCACCGGCTGCTTTACCTGTCCCTATCTGGCCTACAAGGAGTTTTCCATGAACGAGGCCGACGGGCTCTATTACTATTACTGCGCGTACCATACCCCGGGGCGGCTGACCCGGCAGGAGCCCCCCTGCCTGGACGAGGGGGATTGACAGGATGAATCTGTATAGCTGAAGAGACTCGACGCGGGTACACCAGAAAAACAAAGAAACCCTATGAGTTGCGCCAGAACGAAAATATTTCGTCAATCAAGGCGCCGTCTTACTGTAGTCGCAAGCTTTAGCCTGCGTCTGCTTTAGAAGAGACGCCTGGGCCACCAACCATAACCCAAATTGACTCCGGCATTTTCTGAAGTTACCCACGTGAGCTCGACTTTGTATGAATCCTCCAGTCCTAAACCAAAGGCGCCTATTTCATAGGACAGCAGAGAAAAACCATGGTGGAGTTATATAAAGACCCTGAAACCGTGCCAGCCGGGGAGACCCTGACTCTGGAGAGCTCCTTTTGCTTCCGGTGCCGCCCGGAGTTGGCCTGCTTTAATCGCTGCTGCCGGGAGGCCACCATTATCCTGAGCCCTTATGACATCCTGCGCCTGAGCCGAAGTCTGGGCCTCGCCACCAGGGAGTTCGTCAGCCGCTACACCCGCCGGGAGGCGGAGTCCCGCTCCCACCTTCCCCTGGTGCTCATAAAGTATGGCCGCACCGGGGGCTGCCCCTTCCTGGGAGAGCGCGGCTGCACCATCTATGCTGACCGCCCGGCGGCCTGCCGTCTTTTCCCCCTCACCCAGGGGAGCGAGCTGACCCCCCAGGGGGTGGTGGACCACTATTTCCTGCGTCGGTTGGAGTATTGTGAGGGGCTGGCGGAGGAGCAGGAATGGACCGTGGCGGCCTGGCAGGCTGACCAGGGCTTCGGCGAATTCGACCTTCCCCGGCGGGCCTGGCTCAGGCTTCTCCTGAAGCAGGGCCAACCGGGCCGCACCCCCCCGGACCACCGCATTCTTTCCCAGTTCTACCTGATGGCCTATGACCCGGAAGGCTTCCGCACCTTTCTGTTCGAGTCAGCCTTTCTGCGCACCCATGGCCTGGACGCTGAGGCGGCGGCGCCGCTTATGACCGACGACCTGGCTTTGCTGAGATTCAGCGCGGCGTATCTCGAGCATCTCCTGTTCCCGAAGGAGGGGCAGCCCCTCAAGGAGGCCTTGCCGGCGGCCCTGGAGGACTCCCCTCCGGAACTGGGAGAATGATGCGGCTGCCCAAGAAGTAATTATGAGGGAGGGGGGTCCCCACGGGCTGGAAGCCCGTGCTACCGGGGCCGCGGGCCCCTATCCCCTCCTTCAAGCTCCCTCCCCCCACAATCTCCATGTCCTGCCCCTCACACTGAAATGCGGCTCACCAGGCAGGCCCGGCAGGTGCCGGAGCGGAAGCGGGCCGCGTCCGACAGGGACAGAACCCCCACGATTTCCTGGTTTTCCCTTTTGGTGACGAAGAGGCGGTGGATGTCCCAGAAGATCATCTCCTGGATGGCCAGGGCCAGGTAATCGTCCTGGAGGCAGGCCCGCACCGGCGTGCTCATGACCTCCCGGGCGGGGGTCTCGTGGGGGAGATTGTGCTTATAGGCGCTGATGAGGTCGGTCTTGGAGACCACCCCCTCGGGGCCGCCGTCCACCCCCCGGATGAGCACCGCAGCCAACCGGGTGGCCGCCAGCCCCGCCATCACCTCCAAGAGACTCGCCTCTGCCGGGAAGCTTGCCACGCCTTCGGTCATCACCTCCCGCACCGTCAGGTGCCCGGCCAAGTCCCCCTCCAGCTGGCCGGCTTTTTTCTTCAGGATGCTCTTGTCACAAGGGCGGCAAAAACGGTACAGCAGCCCCACGATGTCAGGATAGGCCAGGACCCCCACGGCCTGCCGGGGGTCGTTATCGTAGACGTAGAGGCGGTGGATGCGCTGAGTGCGCATGCTGTCCAGGGCCGCGTCCAGGGAGTCTTCCTGGCGGCAAAACAAGGGGGGCCCCACCATAATAGTCTCCACCGGGGTTTCGAGAGGCAGTTCGGCATAGCAGGCCCCCATAAGATCGGTCTTGGTGACCACTCCCAGGGCATGACGGTCCGGGTCGGTGACCAGAATGGCGTTTACCTTGTACTTGATGGTAAAACGGATGGCCTTTTCCAGAGGCGAGTCAACAGAAACAGCAATCACCTGGCGGCGCATGGCCTCCGCCACAGTGAGCCCCTTCAAAACGTTTTTCTGGTCAATAACGGGCATAAATATTTTAGTGCAGTGGTTGGGGGAGGGGGCCAGGGGTCGCAGACCCC
>CBFDAH010000132.1:0-8236 GCA_965602785.1 uncultured Syntrophobacterales bacterium | reverse complement strand
CCTCCTGCATGCGAAACAGAGGAAATGACTGAGGGAGGCTGAAAACCCGCATGGTTGAAAGCCTCTTTTTCTCACCCATGCCCTCCTTTTGTCCTGTTCCCACATAAAACCACACAAAACCCACACAAAAAAAATTACCCTTCCCACCCTTCCAGGAGGCTGTCAGAAGAGGGGAGGAGGTTGATGGCATCCCTCAGACCTGAGTCCACCATGTGGAGGTAGATCTCAGTGGTCCTCACCGCCTGGTGCCGTAGCAGCCGCTGCATAGCCTTGGCTGACAGCTTCTCCCGGTCAGCCAGGTAAGTGGCCACGAAGTGCCTGACGGCATGGAAACCATAATGGGGTACGCCGGCTCGCCGGCAGATGGAGCGCATGATCTTCGGCCGGTGCTTAAACTGGGTGCCGGTCTTGGGGTTAATGAAGACCCACTCGTCCTGAGTGCGCTTCTCCCACAGCCCTTTCAGGAGCTGGTGGAGGTCCTGGTGCATGGGGAGAGTGTCAGGCTCCAGCTCTCCACTCCGGCGTTTTTTTGTCCACAGAGTAATTTTCCCCTGAGCAAAGTTGATATCCCTCCAGCGCAGCCGTAGGATCTCACCTACCCGGGCCATGGTGAAGAAGAGGACCAGGAGCAGGGAACGGTGCTCCCCGGCCGCCAGGAGGATCTTACTCATCTCTTCTTGGGTGGGGATACGCCTATAGGACTTGATCTCGGGAAACCTGTCCACCAGGAGGACTGGGTTGTGGGCCAGGAGCCGGTGCTTGACACCCCAGGCGAACATAGCGCTCAGGTCCTTGCGGTGAAAATTGGCATTGTATGCTGATGGGCGGGTGCGAAGGTAGGAGTCGATCAGGAGGGGAGTGATCTGGTCCAGGGGAAGGTCCCCAAGATGATTCAGAAAGGATTGATAGACAAATCTCTTATACTTCCATGTCTTAGTGGCCAGGCGCTCCAGGGTGGAATCAAGGTACTCCACCACCAGGTAGCTCAACGCCCAGCTTTTAGGCTTAGCGCGGATCCCCCTAACCTGATTTTTGTGCTCCTCTCTGGCGGCCAGGGCGTCCTTCTTGGTTGGGAACCCGCTGGCTGTGTAGCGCCGGCCACCGGCCTGGAACTCATAGCGCCATCCTTGTCGAGTTTTGTATAAGGCCATTACGTCTACCTCTCTGAATCTGAGGCATTTGGGGCTGAGTAGGTATAAACCTCCCCGACCTTTGACTCAAGTTACATGGTTTGGGGGCTGACTGCAAGGAGGTCAGCAACTTGGAGAAAAGTCCGTGGATGGTAATGGGGCATAAAGATCAGGCAGTTGGTGTTTTTTTTTGTCTTCAATCAGGACCACCTGTCCTTCCAAGGCCGGCTCGATTGAATTCTCGCCGGCCACTTAGTGACATCTCGTGACAGCTTGGTGACAACTCGTGACACAAAAACCAAGTTTGTGACACTTAGTGACATCACCCCCTGGAGGGGTAGGGAAGCGGCACAACCCACCAGGCTGGAACCCCTGGCATGAGGCTTCAGCTGGCTATGGCAGGTTCGAATCCCCCCTCCACCAACTGACGTGAATTGCTCGCGAGCAATCTTTACAAGGGTTGCAAGGGACTTGCAGGGGACTTGCAGGGGCTGTGCAAGGGATAAGTGGTTGATTCCCATCGACAATCAATGGCCACTTGCATACTTGCGCCACTTTCAGGGGGATACCCTCCCCCCCCTTCTTACAAAATCGGGTGCGGGAGAACTTCACCATCCTCTGAGCAATCAGGAGGAGGAACAGATTTGAGGGGGATTAAATGCATTATTGTCCATTCTGCGCTCCTGAGATCACTTGTAGAGTTCGGCAGCAAGGGCTGCTGCTTACCATGCCCAAGCCTGCCAAGAGGAGGTTAGGGCTGTAATCATTTCCCTCCACCCACCAGCTGCCTCGGAGGAGAGAACTTGCCCGGTGCGAAAAAGACCCGGGACGGGGAAGAGGGCGGGCTAACTCAGGCAGCTGGTGGATTTTTTTCACCCCAGTACAGGACACCCTGTCCTCCACTTAGTGACATCCTGGTGACACCTTAGTGACACTTAGTGACGCAAAAACCAAGTTAGTGACATTTAGTGACATCACCCCGGAGGGGTAGGGAAGCGGCTCAAACCCACTGGTCTGTAAAACCAGCGCCCCCGGCTTCGGAAGGTTCGAATGCCCCCCCCTGTACCAACACTGCCATCACTCCCGAAGGGGAGTAGCCTACCGGGACGGCATCTGGCTGTTACCCAGAGCAGATGTGGGTTCGAGTCCCAACTCCCCTGCCAGTGTCACAGAGTGCCCAGAGGCTTTGCAAACTGGCAGGAGTGTCACAGAAGCGTCACAGGGAGTCACAAGGCAGGTCGGGTGAAGGAGTGAAGGATGGTGAAGGCTTTTTCTGTATTAATGAAAATTATTGAGATTAAAAAGCAATATATAGGAAAAGGTCTTCACTAATCTTCACCCGTCACTAACCACCAAGCTGCCAAGGAGCTGCCATGATCATGGCCCACGTCCACCTGATGCACGATGCCATGATCGTGAGAGCTTACCGCACCCTCATCTAGAGACTACAGTTTGGGGAGAATGGGGAGCATCTGCGGCGAGCTGCTCTCTACTGGAGAGACCCCTGGGGAGATAAGCTGATTTAGCGGTGGTGTCACACGGCAGTCTCTGCTGAGGACAACGGATGTGGATGGCCGACTCAGATCATTGTCGGTAGACCCCGACCTGCCAAGAGTAGAAACTGATAGGCAGGCGCTGCCCGCTGCCTGCCCTTTGTCATAAAACTAATGGAGAGTGTAGGTAGTAGGAAACTTCGTCAAAGATCAGAAACACCCAGCTGGTGCGGGTCGGAAGAAGAGAACCCCGAACAAAATAACGAAGGCAATACGGGGTATCTTACCAAAAACCTGCTCTGATCTACACAAAAAACATAGTGACCCCCTTACCTTAAGCCCGCTGCCAAGATGATGCCCAAGGACATCAACATGTGCGGCGGGTAGGAGGTAGGGGTGATCCTCAACTATCTGAGGGGTGAGGAGGGGGCCGGCGAGGAAGAAAGGTAGATCATCTGATCTATTTAAGGAGCCATTCATTTAAGCACAAGCGCACACGCAGGCACCCAGTTAGTTTACATAATGTCCATTATTGGACATCCACTTATTTGTCCACCATGATCGGAAAGCCTGGGTTTTAGTGGGTTTTGATAAAATGTCTGGTCTTCTCTTCAGACATCACCTTGTGAACAACGCATAAAATCCCACATCTTGTGGTGAAAGGAGAGCCTGAGTGCCAGGAGAAAGGCACCCTGAATGCAGCTGCCAGGCCAAACCCAACCTGCCCTTGCCACCCACTCCGCTCTGGTTTCCTGGCTCGATGCCCGCACCCAGACTGCCACGCTGCCAGTGGATGATGTAGGCAGCGCCAATGGAATCAGTGTGCATACCGCAGGCATCTTTGTCAAGGAGACTGAGGGCCGGCAATCCTGCCCATCTGATCCTGCCAGAGGATGGTAACGGTTGTCTGCAGTTTGTGTCCCCCACATTCTCACGCGCAGCGAGAGGCAGGGGGGGTGGGGTGGCCAGGCGGGGGGTATGGCCCGAGGTGAGGGCGGGAATCTGAGTTGGGACCCCTCTTGACATTGTCCCCGGACGATTTTTAAGGTTCCATATCCCCAAAAAAATTGCCCCAGCTGCCCAAAATCTGGCTATAACAGAATTGCCCTAAACCCATAACCCCATATCCAGGAGATGATTTATATGCGCTTCCTTGACATGTCTCCCTATCGCCCTTACCGAGACATGGCGCAGACCTGCCAGACTCGCCCCATCTGTAAAAAAGTGGTGCGCTGGGTTAAGCCGGAGCCCTGGGAGAGCCGAGAAGGTCGCTTTGTGGGCCGGCCCTTGGCCCGAGGGGACATCGAGGCGGCTGCGGAGCTTTGGCGCCATGCCTACCCGGAGCTCTACGGCTCGTCCCACGACTTCATGCTCTACCCGGAAGACTACGAAGACCGCATGGCCCTGGTGGAGACCTGGGATGAGGACTCACTCAAGAAACCCTGCTGCATGCTGGTGATCCAGGATACGGAGACTGGCCGCCTGGCCGCAGCCTCCCTCATGAACAAATACGACCAGAACCTCCAGATAGAATGGACCTTTGTCGGCTCCCACCCCGATTACCGCCAGATGGGGCTGATGGGCATGCTGGGCGATATGATGGACTGGATGTGCAAGGTTTCGGGGGCCGAATACCTGACCACCTTCCTGGAAACCTGGCACACCATCACCCAAGCAGAAACGTTGAAAATAGCAAAAGGGTGGCGGTTGGCTGGCATTTTCCCCGGCAACTTCACACGCTGGGCCGGCGACCAGCAGGAGTACCTGGCCTGTGAAGTCCACATGTACCGGTTTATCCACGAGGGCGAGAAGTATGCCACTAAACCGGAGGAGTGGCAGCTGCATCCAGAATTGCAGCGGCTCTGGGAGGCGCTGGAGGACTTCAATCGCAGGTCAACAGGCAAAGATTGATGAGGGGGCTTAAAGGGGGGAGACTATCCCCCCGGAAAGTGCTGCAAGTGTGCAAGGGAAGCTATATTAGCTATAAAATTCAGATAGATAACCCTTGCACAGGGAGTGAAAGACCCGTGCAAGTCCCTGCAAGGGCTAACCGAAATGCCTGTTCCGCTAAGGGCTGTTGAGGCGCCGACGCAGTACTGACGAGGTCTTAAAGACCACCACCTTACGAGCGGCCAAGATCAGGCTCTCCTTGGTTTGTGGGTTCCTCCCCCGACGGGCCCTTTTTTTCCTTACAGAGAATTTGCCAAAGCCGCTGATGAGTAGATCTTCCCCTTGAGCAAGGGTGCCCTTCATTATCTTGAGAAGCCGGTCAACTATTTGCCGGGACTCCTCCCTGCTCATCCCTAATTGATCCTGCAGAAGGACGGTCAACTTCTCTCTGGTAACTGCCATCTTCCACCTCTCCTTACCGGCAGATTCTTATTGGAGCTAAGTTCCACGGCAATGGCCTGAAGAGCCCGGATCTCCTGACCTATCCCATCCCTGGCCCGGGACTTTACCAAATCTTTCCGAAAAAGATAACCCCGCTCAGGCCTCATTGCATACTTTCAAACGCAGTGCACCTTCCAATCGGTCTCAGCCTTATTTCATGGTATAAGAATGCAGGTCAACAAGGGATAAAGGTTTGAACTGATGCTTGCCGACCTCCAGGGCCAGATCGAGAGGATCACCTATATCAATGATGAGAATGGCTTCACCATCGCCAAGGTAAAGGTCTACGGGCGCCGGGATCTCGTGACGGTGGTGGGGAACCTCTTGGCTCCGACTCCCGGAGAAATCTTGAAGATGCAGGGGGAATGGGCCAACCACCCCAAATACGGCGAGCAATTCCGGGTACTGCATTACAAATCCCTGGTGCCGGCATCAATCTATGGCATTGAGAAATATCTGGGGTCCGGTCTCATCAAGAGCATCGGCCCCATCATGGCCAAGCGCATTGTCAAAACCTTCGGAAAAGAGACCCTGGAAGTCATCGAAGAGGAGATCGGAAAGCTCACGGAGGTTGTGGGCATTGGGAAAAAACGGGTCGAAATGATCCGCCAGGCTTGGGCCGACCAGAAAGAAATCCGCCAGGTGATGCTCTTTCTGCAGTCCCACAGGGTCAGCTCCGGCTACGCCACCAAGATTTTTAAGACCTACGGCAACGAAGCCATCCAGGTGGTGCAAGAGAACCCCTACCGTCTGGCCACGGACATCTTCGGCATCGGTTTTCTCACCGCCGACCGGATTGCCGAAAAGTTAGGGTTTGCCCGGGATTCAGAGCTCCGGGCCGAGGCCGGTATCCTCTACGTCCTCCAACAACTCGCTGATGAAGGGCATGTCTACTACCCTCTGAACCCACTGCTGACAAAGTGCCAGGAAATCCTGGAATTGGACCAGGAGATCCTCCTCGGGGCCCTGGACACCCTGAGGGCAGAAACAAAGATCGTCCTGGAGGACCTTGAGGAGAAGGGGGAACCCCCGGGTGGCCACCGGGCAGTATACTTGGCCAAGTTCCATCTGAGCGAGACCAATATTGCGGCCCGTTTGAAGGCCCTGATCAATGCCCCCAAAGCCAGCCGGACCCTCGACCCCGGCAAGGCGCTTGCCTGGGTGCAACAGCAGCTTGACATCACCCTGGCCGCCAGGCAGGTGGAAGCGGTGAAGTGTGCCCTAACCGACAAGGTGGTGGTGATCACCGGAGGACCCGGGACCGGCAAAACCACTATCATCAATGCTATTCTCAAGATCTTCGCCAAGGCCAGGGTCAAATTTCTGTTGGCCGCACCCACGGGCCGGGCCGCGAAACGCATGAGCGAGGCCACCGGCCACGAGGCCAAGACCATTCACCGTCTGCTGGAGTACAGCTTCCAGAAGGGGGGCTTCCAGAAAAATGATCAGAAGCCTTTGAAGTGCGACCTCTTGGTCGTGGACGAAGTTTCCATGATCGACACCATCCTGATGCATCACCTTCTCAAAGCCGTTCCCCCCAGGGCCACCCTCATCCTGGTGGGGGACGTCAACCAACTTCCTTCAGTGGGAGCCGGCGCCGTGCTTCAGGACATCATTGCCTCCCGAACGGTACCGGTGATGGAACTTAACGAGATCTTCCGTCAGGCCAGGGAGAGTCTGATCATCGTCAATGCCCACAAAATTAATCAGGGCTTGATGCCTACCCTGAGGCCTTCCGGGCAAAAACTTAAGGACTTTTATTTCATCGAACAGGAAGACCCGGAGAAGGTCCTGGGGATTATTCTGGAGTTGGTCAAGGAACGCATTCCCAGCCGCTTTGGCTTTGACCCCATCGACGACATTCAGGTGCTCACTCCCATGCACAAGGGGATGGTGGGGGCGGGTAACCTCAATGCGGAACTGCAGCAAGCGCTTAATCCCTTGCCAGACGCTCTAACCCGAGGCGGCAGGAATTTCCGGCTGCAGGACAAGGTCATGCAAATCCAGAACAATTATGAGAAGGAAGTCTTTAACGGTGATCTCGGCAGGATTGTTAGGATTGATCAGGAGTCCCAAGAGGTGGTCATTGACTTCGATGGCAGGAGGGTACCCTATGATTATGCTGACCTGGATGAGGTGGTCTTAGCCTATGCCATCTCCATCCATAAATCCCAAGGGTCCGAATATCCGGTCGTGGTCATTCCCATCCTGACTCAACATTATGTTCTCCTGCAGCGAAACCTGATCTATACCGCCGTCACCAGAGGGAGGAAGCTGGTGGTTATGGTGGGCACCAGGAAGGCCCTGGCCATGGGGATTAAAAACGACAAGACGAAAAGGCGATACACCTTCCTACGGAATAGGCTAAACTTTTAGATCCTATGGAACTTCATTCAGCTTCCCCATAATCCAACCTGCCGCTTGGGAGCTGGCACCATGCGCCCTGTGCCGCAAAATCAGTGGCCAGTCCCGGAGGAAACGCCTTCCAGGGTCGTTTTTTCGTCTGGAACTTTCACCTCCTTAAGTGAACAGGCAAAGGTTAGCATCCCTGGCGTATTTTAAGAAGTCCTCCGCCGTCCAGATGGGGACGCCTTCGAGCATTTCCTCTTCCTTGATTTCCATCATATCGATGGTCATTCGGCAGGCGATGAGCTCCACCCCCTCTAACTGGGCCATTTCCATCAGGTCCGGCAGCGAAGGGATCTGGGCCTTCTCAGCCTTCTTCTTCATCATGGCCGTGGCCAGAGTGGACATGCCAGGCACCGCCCCCATCACCCCAGGGGGGACGAACTTAGCCTTTTCGATGCCGCCCTTCTTTACCAGATTGACGCCCATGAAGGTGTAGAACACTTTGGCCTCCATCCCCAAACGGGCGGCGTTGATGCCCAAGATGAGGGCCGGGTAGGCCCCATCCATGGTATCCCGTGAGCAGATGAAACAAGCTTTCTCTTTCTCTGGCATATCTTCTCTCCTCTTTACCTTAATGGTCTCAGTTACTATCGTCCGGTGTCCTTCATAGCGCCCGATGAGTTTGGTCAGGATTAACCCGTCTGGCCAATCCACTTTGCCTTAACAATACCAAGGCAAAAAAACCAGTGAATTCATTATTATGCATGGTTTGCTCTATCCTGAGCCCAGATTCTTCTTCCAGAAAACTTACGGCTCTCATTTGGCTTTTCTCGAAACCCAGGGAGCAAGGTCACCCCTACTTATGGCCCTGTG
>CBFDAH010000131.1:0-8285 GCA_965602785.1 uncultured Syntrophobacterales bacterium | reverse complement strand
AGGGGGTAAGGGCCTGTGGTCCTTAGCCCCCTCACCCGCATGCTTTTTCCTTCTTCCGCTCAATTCAGCTTCTCCACGCCTGCGGCTTTGGGAAAGGAGCCCAGGAGTTTGAAGTGGGCGCTGAGGTCTTCGATTTCGCCCAGGGCGTCGTTTACCTCCGAGTCCTGCTGGTGGCCGTCCAGGTCTACATAAAAAAGGTAGCGCCAGGCCTCGGTCTTGACGGGCCGGGAGACGATGCGGGTCATGTTGAGGGAGCGCTCCGCCAGGGGTTTCAGGGTTTTGTAGAGGGCTCCCGGCACATTGTCCACCGCAAAGATGATGGAGGTCTTGTCCTGGCCGGTGGGACCGGGCGCGTCCGGGCCGATGACGAAAAAATGGGTGACGTTGCCGGGGTGATCTTCAATCCTCGCTTCCACCACACGCAGGTCATAGAGAGGCGCCGCAAAGGCGCTGGCAATGGCCGCGGAGTTAGGGTTTTTGGAGGCCTTTTGGGCAGCCAGGCCGGTGGAGGCCACTTCCAGGACGGGAATTTCCGGTAAATGGGTGGCCAGCCAGTGGCGGCACTGGCCGTGAGCCTGGGGGTGGGTATAGATCACCTCGATGTCCACCTTTTGGCCTGACATGGACACCAGGTCGTGGGAAATCTCCAGGTAAATTTCCCCACAAATCCTTTGAGTTGTTTCCGCAAAGAGGTCAAGGGTGGTGTTCACCACACCCTCGGTGGAATTCTCGATGGGCACCACCCCGTAGTGGAATTTTGCCTTCTCCACTTCGCTAAAGACCTCCTGGATGGTGGTCATGGGGCCGAAGCGGGAGGCGTAGCCGAATTTCTTCAGGGCCGCCAGATGGGAGAAGGTGGCCTCCGGACCCAGGAAGGCCACCCCCAGGGGGGCCTGAATTTCCCGAGCCGCGGAGATGATCTCCCGGAAGATGTTCCGAATGGCTTTTTGGGTCAGGGGCCCGGGATTCAGGTGAAGGAGATGGGCCACCACCTCCTCCTCCCGCCGGAAGTCCAGAGTGCGAACCCCTTCCTGGTTCTTGATCTTGCCGATGGTCTGGGCCACGGCCTGACGCCGGTTGAGGAGGGTTAAAAGCTCCTCGTCCAGGGCGTCGATCTGTCGCCGAAGATTGTCTTTTTCGGACATAGTCTATTTCTCGACAATGGATTCCTGGATTTTGTGGCCGAAATGGCGGGCCCCGCCTTCCAGGGCCACCAGCACTTCATCCCCCGGTTTGAGGGACACAATGGACACTGCTTCTCCGCCGGGTTTGGTAAGTCTGATGGTCTCGGCGTTTTGGAGAATGGTGGTTATCTCCCGGCCCCCGGCCTCGGCGGCCACGAGCATCAGGGGACGGCTTTCCACCTTGGCGCGGCCCACTATTGCCGAACGGGTGTGGCCGTCATGCCCCACCACCAACACTTCGTCGCCGGCGGTCAATTCCCCCAGGTATTTGGTCTTCCCTCCCGCCACTCGAATATAGGCATGCACCGGCCCGGCGTTCACCCGGAAGGGCCGGGGGGCCACATAGGGGTTCTCCAGGGACTCGGCATGCACCAGAAACAGCGACCCGGAGGCGTTGCCCACCAGCATCCCTTCTCCCAGGCCCAGGTTGCTGCAGGTGTCCACGCAGACCCGATCTCCCATCCCCAAAGGGATAAGCTGGGTGATGCGGGCCACCTCCAGGGGCACCGGGGGCGAGGCTTCCTTCACCAGGCGGGCGATGGCCTTGACCACCGAGGGGTCGGGGCTCACCACCACCAGACCGTCCACCCCCTTCTCCAGGACGCCCAGAGAGGTGCGGGCCGCGTCCGGGTCGCTCACCTCCACGAAGAGGTTGTCGCACCGGGCCACCAGGTTTTCCAGGGGTATGATGGTCCAGTCGGGGGTATGCACCACCACCGGGCCGCTCTTGGTCAGGCGCACCACTTCATCCTCCTGGTCGTGGCCCGTTATGGTGACTTCCTGAATGTCCTTCCCGGGAATCAGGTCCCCGTCCGGAGCCACCACCTGGATGAGCCCCAGGGCCTTCACTTCGGCGGCCCGCCCCGCAGGCACCCAGACTGCGTCGGCGCCGCTTTCCAGGGCGGTGGTGACCAACTTTTTTTTATAGGGGTCCACTTTGACCCAGAGTTGCTTCATGACTTTTCCCTGTAGTGTCGAGTTTTGAGTTTCGAGATTTTAGAAAACTACTATAGTTTATCCTATGCCCTGTGTACCTTAGCCGCGATGATCTTGAAGTTATCGCCAGTTATTTCAAAGGCTTGTGTAAGTGGAATGCCTCCATTATTTTCATAGTCAATTCTTTAGCTACGGTTAAGTATTATTACTGGGAGCGCGGAATAGATTAACTTTCACCCTCACCCTGACCCTCTCCCTCAAGGGAGAGGGGATGAAAGGATGGCTCCAACAGTTAATCAATTTTTTACCCTGAGTATTAATTCATCGCGATTTCAGTGTTCTTTAATCCTCACTTTCAGATTTAAAGGGCAAAGCTTTGAGCGGACATACTCGCAACTCGCAACTCGCAACTTATAACTCAAAATCACTGCTGCAGAAAGCCCAAGGCTTCCTCCACCCCGGCGTTTTCATGGACGATGAGACTGATGGCCCCCACCATGCGGCTGGGCTCCCGGTGTTGGAAGATGTTGCGGCCGATGGAGACGCCGGCCCCGCCGGCCTCCACGGCCCCCTTCACCATTTCCAGAATTTCCCGGTCCGAGGACATTTTGGGGCCGCCGGCAATGACCACCGGCACCGGGCAACCCACCACCACCTCCCGGAACGAGTCCACCGAACCGGTGTAGGACACTTTGACCACGTCGGCGCCCAGCTCTGCGGCCAGGCGGGCCACGTGCTTGATCACATTGACGTCATATTCGTCTTTGATCTTCTCCCCTCGGGGATACATCATGGCCAGGATGGGCATGCCCCACTCTGCTGCTTCCCGGGTGACCTGCCCCAGGTCGGCCAGCATCTCCTTTTCCGAGCCGTTGCCGAGGTTGATGTGCACGCTGACGGCGTCCGCCCCGATCTTCACGGCCTCGGTGACAGTGCACACCAGGGTCTTGGCGTTGGGAAAGGGAGACAGGGCGGTGGAACCCGACAGGTGAATGATCAGGCCCACGTCCCGGCCCCGGCGGCGGTGGCCACCCTCCACCAGGCCTTTGTGAATGACGATGGCGTTGGCCCCTCCCGAGGCCACCTGGTTGACGGTGGTTTTCATGTCAATCAACCCTTCGATGGGCCCCACCGTTACCCCGTGGTCCATGGGGACGATCACCGTGCGCCCGCTCTCCCGGTTCATGATGCGCTCCATACGGATAAGTTTGCCGAGCACGCTTCCTCCTTCCCGTGGCCGATGCTCCTGCGCGGTGGCGACCCGGGCAATAAAAAAAGCCGTGGTCGCCTCGCCTGCGCCACGGCTTTTAAAAGATCTGATTTTTTGGGATTAGGGTCTTTTAAAAGTCGAGGCGCATCTCAAGCCCCAAAAATAAAAATAGCTAAAATAATAGGAGCGGAGCTGCCAGAGCTGCATTTATTGTAATCCTCGACTTTTCTATTCGCCTACTTAGAATATTTCCCTCCTTCTGTCAAGAAAAAATTTCTGCTCCTATCATTGGAACCTCTGGGCCGGTGGGGCGATTACTGGAAAAGGCGCCAGGCCTGGTGTTTCGCTAAGTATCTGGTAATGCCATCCCCCCGGAGGAACAGTTGTCAGAAATTTCCTATAATGCTAAAATCAACCTTCGGTTGGAGATATCCTGTCGCCGCAGCCAAATTGAGACCTCTGCAAAAATCCGGTTTTTAAAGCGACGAAGGTGGTGAATAACCGCCCTAGGCTGTAATTGCGCGGGCGGGGGGGGCTTACCCTACATCCACCTTGCCGAGGTGAGGCTTTTTTGCAGAGGGTTCAATTTGCCATCTCTCTAATAAAAAGAACCCAAAATATCCTGGAACAGGGGAACAGTCATGAATCAGTGCGATGTCAAGCTCTATGCCCTTTCCACATGTAGTCATTGTAAAAACACCAAAGAATTCCTGGGGCAATGTGGAGTCAATTACGACTGCGTGGATGTTGATACGTTAGGTGAAACGGAAAGAAAGCAAATCCTGGCAGAACTCATAAAAATAAATCGTGAATGTTCCTTTCCTACTATAATTATAGGGGATAAGGTAATCGTAGGTTTTAAAAAAGAAGAGATTAAGGAGTTACTTGATATATCATGAATGTCGAACAGCTCTATGAATTTCTGAAAAAAGCCCAGGAGGCTAAGGGCTATTTTTTTAACAAGGATAAAAAGCGGGTCTTCGATCTCTTGGAAGGACTTCTGGTCAACAAAGAACGCTACGGCTATATGGCCTGTCCGTGTCGACTGGCAGCTAAGGATGCGGAGTGGGATCAAGATATCATTTGCCCCTGCGTCTACCGAGAACTTGATGTTGCTGAGTATGACAGTTGTTACTGCAACCTCTATGTGTCACGCGCCTGGAACGAAGAGGAAATCCCTCACCTCTTTGTGCCGGAGCGGCGGCCCCTGGAAAAGAGATTCCGGCTCTGAGGCCGCGGCCCCTGTGGTTCGCGCCATAGGCCTGCCTGGGTAAAGGAGACAGCATGGCACGGATTGATGATTACAAGGCGGCCCGGGCCCTGGCGGTGGAGGAGCTCCAAAAGCTCAACCCCAAGGGGGTGGCCAGCCGGAGCCACTCCCAGTATTTTTTTAAAGGGGGGCAGGAGGGCCTGGTGGTCCCCTATTTCGGCCAACTCCGCCGGGTGGTGTGGCCCGAGGTCACGGTAACCGCGGTGGATGGCGAGGGCGAGCTGCCCTTGACCGAGCAAATCCTCATCCTCCATTATCTGCAAAACACCAGAGGGCTTGAGCCGGAGGGGGAGTCCGTGGACTTCCGCCAGGTGCCCCAGGGGAGCTTTTACTGGTCGGCCTTCGTGTCTCGGGCCAAAAAGCCCCTCCTCCTGACCTTCGGGAAAGACCCGGATTTTTACCTGGAGGTGGCCACCCACATGGGCGGCATCCCCCATCCCTTGGGGGACGCGGCGGCGCAATTCATGGCTTTTCCTCTGGTGCCGGTCACCCACGTGTTGTGGCGGGGGGACGAGGAGTTCGACCCGGAGGTCAGCATCCTGTTTGACGTCACCATCCCGGGGCACCTGCCCACCGAAGACATCGCCGCGCTGGCCGGCGCCTCGGTTTACCGACTCATGGGGGCAGCCCGGCAGCTCAAACAGAAGACATGAGGCAGCTTTTCAAGAGCAAAAGCCCCAAGGCCGATAATACCAATGACAGACGCGGTGGCCGGGGGTTGCAAACAGCTAAGAAATGAATACAATATATTAAGGGGGCGAAACGGCTTCGACGTATATGGAAAACTTTAAGTTGCATGCCGAGGTCCTGTCCGCTCGTAAAACGGGTAGGGAACCTACAAGTGCCGACAACTACGGCTACGCTCTAGCCGCATAAGGCTAGCGTCTGGAATCTCTTGCCAGGAGGAGCCCCAGACGACGGTATCTTGGCAAAGCTGTCATACCTGCCTGCGGTTTGGCGGACGAAAATCTCAGTAGGCTAGCCTCCGGGAATTCTGCCGGTGGAAGTCCCAGGGGGCGAAAGCAAAACGCTGGCTAAGCATGTAGACGCTTAAAGGGACCATTTGCGGACGCGGGTTCGACTCCCGCCGCCTCCACCAATTATTTTTAAGCAAAAACAACCAGTTACTTTTCAAAGCAACCTGAATATGGCTCATTGTGCCCATGATTGTGCCTATTCAGGTTGCCTTTTTAATGCGCCCACCATCAGGTTCTCCAACGCCGAGCCATCCTGCCTGGTCAAATTGGGAATGTAGCGGCCATAGGTCCTGAAGACCATGGAAGTGTCCATGTGTCCTAAAGTCCTGGCCACCCATTCTGGTGTCTCACCCGCAGCCAAGGCCCATGAGGCAAAGGTATGCCGGGTCTCGTACATGCGCCGATAAGGAATATTGCTCTTGCTCATCGCCTTGGCCCAGAGTTCCCGAAGCTTATCCTGCAAGATTGGCCTCCCTTGCGTGTTGATGAACACGTAAGGGCTCTGGAAATCAGCCGAAAGCTCCCTCTGGGTTTCAAAAACCCTTTCCATGGAGGGTCTTATCTCAATCCGCCGCTGGCTTCCCATGGTTTTGAGATTTGCCTTTTCTTGATTCCGCACCCGGCTCAGCTCGACGTGGATGTATCTGTCGTCGATGGCGCCCCACTTCAGGGCCACCTGTTCCGAAGGGCGCAGCCCGGTCTGCACCGCCAACTCGAAATAAGGCTGGTACCAGGCTGGGATGAATCTCATCAAGATAGCCCACGCTTCAAAAGTGAAGGGATATATCCAAATCCGCCTCACCTTGGGCAATTTGAGCCCGGAAAAAGGGCTCGGCAGGTCGCTCCAGCCGTACTCATCCATGGCGTCCTTGACGATCACTCGTAAGGGGATCAGGATGTTGTGGATGCGTTTTGAAGACAGTGCGGTTCCTCCGGAGGTTCGCTTGTCGATAAGGTGGGCCAGAAACTTTTTCATCAGCACCGGCTTGAACTCGCTGAAGGGCAGCTTATCAAAATATGGGATCAGGTGGGTCCTGAGGATGCAGACATAATCCCGAACTTGGCTCTCGCTCATCCCCGGGCGCATCTCCGTCCACCACTTCTCCACATACTCTCCAAAGAGCACTTCCCGAGGGTCTTTCCGGAAAGTCCTGCCCTCTAAAGCCGTAAAGTACTCCGCCTTCTTGCTATGCGGAAACCGCTTGGCGAATACAAATGTGCCGCTTTCAATCTCGGCCATGATGAGGTCCAGCATTTTCCGCAGAAGCGCCTGGTTGTCTGGCGTATCGTCCAGGCCCGAAGGCTCCCGTACCCTTGTTTTCAGATAGGTGAAATCCACCCAGAGCTTGCCGCCGCGGCTGTAAACCCGGCCTGGCTTTCCTGCATTGAGCCGACACCGGCCCTTCTTTTTAACCTTTTCTCGAAAGCTGCCGGGAAAGTTTATGATCTTGCCCCGTTCCATTAACAAACCCTTTCCGCTTTTCCAACCACCTCCCTTCTGTCCAGATGTCACCATCATCCTTGTACCAGGGGAGAGAAGCCGGTGTCAACGGCTATATTTTTTATATATCTATCAGGCAGTTATCCTTATGCTTCGACATCCCTGGCTCACTTAGGCCAGATTTTTTCCAGAGCCAGTCCTCCACCGCACTCCAAATGAAGAGAACCTTCCTGGGCGTTGGTTTAAGGTAGTGGACGCGTTCTTTAAACTCCCGCTTCCAGATCAGGTTTCTTATAGTCCCGGGAGCCATCTTAATCCGGCAACCAAGCTCTTTAATCGTGAGATACTCTTCCATTGTGCACCATGAAACATAGATTGCGGCACGTCAATCAGGAATCCTGTTGTATGGTTCGAAAGGGGAGGTATGTGCCTTTTAAATATGAGGAGTGACAATGGGAGGAACATTAATGGAACAATGTTCCAAAGGAAGGAAACTATAAAATTAATAATTTCAGGAGGAAGATTTACTGGTAGATAAAATCCATTTTACTTCACCAGAGTAATTGTAAGACCATTTATACTTCACTATTCTTATAGTGTTTGTATTCAGAAAAGGTTTTAATGCAGGAATAATCTCATGTATTTTTTTTAATGACCGCCTAATATTTTCCGTAACGTTTATTCTTGCCTTTTCACTTTCCATATTCCGAAATATAGCCTTTTTCTTTTTCACATAGCCTCCTTTCAAATAATTTTCAAAAAAATGTTTTTGATCCTGCATATCAATAAGGTCTTGTTCATTTGAATATTTTCCATCTCTAATATTACATTCAAGCAAATCAATAGTGTCTTTAATCTCTCTGGTGGTTTTATCATCTAATATCTTATATTCACTTGAATAATTTTGATAGTCTATTTTATCTTTATCTTTTGGGTGAATATATTCTGATTTAAAATCTTTCGCTAAATTATAGACGACCTCAGAAGGAAAAGATTCTGATGGATTATCAAGCAAAAAATGAATAAACGATAGGCCCTTAGAATCCTCTATCGTAAGTTCCTTTCCTTCTTCCCCAATAAGCCAGAAATCTCCTCTCTTATAAAAAGCAAATGAAGGAATGGAAATTTTGCCATAATCATGATCCGGCTTAGCACGAGCCTGTTGTTGAGATGCTATAGTATGAACATTATTAATATTCTTTGCCCAAACACTGAGATCTATAAATTTATTTGCTGCTTGTTTAAGAGTCATCGAAACTTCTGGAAA
>CBFDAH010000130.1:0-8305 GCA_965602785.1 uncultured Syntrophobacterales bacterium | reverse complement strand
GCAACTGACCGGCCTTCAAAGACTGGAACATTTCCTGGAGGCAGGTCAGTCTTTCCTTAAAAGCCTCAGCCCTCAAGCAAGGTTCGCTCGGGAATGGGGTCCTGCGTCTGGCCGAGTTTAGTGGGCACCAGCAGACGCTGCAGGAGGCTTAAATCTTGCGGCGGGGTCTTATCAATCTTGCGGTAGTCGATGGCGATCTTGCCATCCGCCTCGCTGATTTTGAAATAGTTCAGGCAGAAAAAAGGAATATAGACTTCGGGCAAGAAGCCGAAGCGGGTTGGTACATCCTTGAGCCTTTTCAGCCAAGTGCCGGTATTGATCACCGCCCGATCGCCGAACCGTCGTAGCGAGGGCATGTGGGTGTGGCCGTAAATGAAGATCATGGTATCAGGATCGTGATCGAAAACTGATTTGGCCGCCTCCAGGTACTTTTGCTCCTTCTCGCTACTCATTTCGGAGGGGTCTAAAACAATCCGAAACCGTTTTAGCGTCGCCCTGATATCTCGCCAGATGAGGTAAAGCGGCAAAGAAAGGGCGGCACAGACTGCAAAAACGGCCGCGTTAACCGTGAGGATGATCTGCACCAAGCTGCCGAGGATGCCCAGGTGAGCAAATAGGCGGTTGTTGAGGAAGTAATTGGTCTGCGTGATGTCCAGCCACTCAAGCGCGGCCCCCACCAGGACGAAGGTCGTCAGCCCGGACAGCAGCAGAAATGGCAGCAACAGCCAGCGCAGCAACGGACTCATCTCATGGTAGAAGTAATTCGACATGACCCAATACGGCACCTGCTCGGTGGGATAGACCGACTGGATGTCCTTTAGCCAATTGTATCTTCCGAAGCGTGAATGTTTCCCGGCCGTGCTGACCACACCGCTGGTAATAAAATACCCGAACGGCTGGGCGTAGGGGTTTCCGAAGTCGGGCATGTAGTTGAAGGCATCGTACTGGTTGCCGTGCTCAATCCAGATCCTCTTACCGTTAATCTCCCGGGTGATGGACGGGGTCCGCTCCAGGTGGATGTTGTAGGGTTTCAACATCTCGACGAACTCGGGGTAACAGGCAATTTCATAGTCGTGATTACCGGGCAGCATGGTGAGCTTCACCGCGGTCCCCGTGTCGCGGAAGGCTTCGAAAATCCTGGGGAACTGTTCCATCAGTTTCTTGAGCTTCTCCGGACCCTCGATGTCGGTAAATTCCCACATGCCGAAGATATCGCCAATAATCAGGAGCTCGGCGTCCTCCTGCTGCGACGCAAGCTTTTCCAGGAACTCGATCAGCTCCTCCTCGTAATCGCAAACCCCGAGGGCTTCGTCGCCCCCGATGTGCAGATCGCTGATGAAGTAATACGTCGTGGACATCAAGGGTTCCTCCCGAGTTGCCGAAGGCTGACCTGTTCTTCGAGATCTCTCGTGATAATTTTCATGGCACGGCTTTCGGGGATGGGACCGGAATTGTTCCAGCCTCGGCGCAGGGCCTCCTCCTTCTTTCCCCTGAATTCCTCGGGGCTGGCAGCCATTTCCTTCCAGATAAACAGTTTCTGGAGGATATGGCGTTCGACATCTGATAAATCCTTCTCAGTATCGAAGGACTCTCCCCTTTCGGTGGTAAAAATCATATTCCCAGTTTAACCAAAATTGGGTCCTAAAAACCTAAGTTTATTTTTCCCCCTGGCCAAGCGGCTCTCTCAAAAACCGTCCTCTTTGCCTAAGTTTTCCCTACCAGCGTGTTTAAAACCTGCAAGACTTCTTCATAATTCGGTTCATCCGCGACCTCTTTCACCAAGTGCACATATTTCACCGTGCCTTCCTGATCCACGATAAATATGGCGCGGGCCAGCAGACGCAGTTCTTTGATCAAGACACCATAAGCCGTGCCAAAATCGGCCCCACGATGGTCCGATAAGGTCTTGACTCTGGTCACCCCCGCCGCGCCGCACCAGCGCTTCTGGGCGAAGGGCAAGTCCATGCTAACCGTCACCAATTCGATGTCGGGGCCCAGATTGGCTGCCTCATCATTGAAACGCCGGGTTTCAATATCGCACACCGGAGTATCCAGGGACGGCACCGAGGCGATGACCAGGACCTTGCCCCGATAGGAAGAAAGCTGCACCGGATTCAGGTCATTATCCAATAAGGCAAACTCAGGGGCGGGAGTCCCCACCTTGATTTCAGTGCCCACCAGGGTGAGAGGATTGCCATGAATAGTAATCAATCCCTGCCTTTCGGTCATGGTTTAGCCCTCCTGTAATTACCGAATGATGGTTCCAGGCATGGTATCATAAGGCACCTTAATTTTTCATTAATCCTGGCTCCTTTGGTGCTCTGTGCTCTCAGGCGATTTTAAGGCCGAACAGCGGTATGAGGACCAGGATAAAGTCCTGGAGGAAATGGATCACTATGGGTGATACCAAGCTCTGCCGCCTGAGATAAAGGACCGCATAAAAGACTCCCATAAGAAACGTGACTATTACCCCGGCCAATCCCTTATAGCCATGGCCTAGAGCAAAAATTGCCGACGATAGCAGAATGGCGCCCCTGGAGCTGCCCAGGATGGCTCGGAAGCGCAGCAAAAGATACCCGCGGAAGATGGTTTCCTCGGCTATGGCCACCACACAAACGAGGACTAAAGCCAGCAGAGTTTGCCCTTCCCTGGGGATGAAAAATTGTGGTATGGGCTTCATGGGCAAGGGGAAACCCAGTTTCCAATAGATTATGAAAAGCAGGCCGATGCCCATTATGTAGGGAAAAAAGAGTGTGATCCCCAGGGCGACGTCTTTCCAGCCGTTTCTGAAGTTCCAGCCCAATCGCGCCAGAGGCTCCTGGTTGCGCCAGGCAAAAAAGAAAATCAAAGCTACCAGGGCCAGATAATCGAGAATGGACGAGACCGCAAACTGGGCAAAGTCAAAATGCTTTTGCCAAGGCCCAAAGAGGAAAAATGAAAATACTATTGAGGGGAGGATGAGGAACAGGAAGACCGACACCTCTAAAAGCTGTTCTCTCCGGCTCGGCTGATCCTGGCTCCCTTCCGGGGCTTGGTCAGGTGTTTCTCTAGTCATGGTAGGACCTTGGAGATCGAGATTATGTCCCTAGAAGCCATTGCAAAACCTATTTTTCTGTCATCCTGAACAAAGTGAAGGATCTCAACTCATTGAAAATTCGAGATTCTTCGCTCCGCTCAAAATGACATTTTAAGTGAGTCGCGGTTTTCTAACGGTTTTAGGTGGAGCTTAGCACCGAGCTCCCCGAGTTCACCCCCTAACGCGATCTTCTAGTCCCCTCTCATCAATGGGCTGTCTTTAACTAGACAAGCCGATCTGCCTTGGCCCGGCCAAATCGGCTCTGTCAAACACCACGAATCTTTGCCGCCCCGCCTGGCAATTGAGGCATCCCGGTTACTGATGAGCAGATGGCCTCAACCACCGGTTTGGGCGGGGGGCTTGGGGGCATCTTCTGACTCCCCTCTCGCCTGAGCGGGGAGGCTTTTGCCGCGGGCCAGCAGAACCCGCTCCCGGAGGCGCTCCAGGACTACGAAGAGAACCGGCACCAGGCCCAGGCTGAGCATGGTGGCCACCAGCATGCCGCCAAATACCGTGGTGCCCAGGGAGTTGCGGCTGGCGGCCCCGGCGCCGGTGGCAACGACCATGGGCAAAACCCCCAGGATAAAGGTGAAGGCGGTCATGAGTACGGGCCGGAGCCGTACCCGGGCGGCCTCCATGGCGGCCTCGGTGATGCTCAGGCCCGCTTCCCGTCGTCGGCGGGCGAATTCCACAATGAGAATGGAGTTCTTGCTGGCCAGGCCCACCAACATCACCAGGCCGATCTGGCAATACACGTCGTTGGGGATGCCTCTGGACCAGAGGGCGCTCAATGCTCCCAGCATGGCCAGGGGTACGGCCAGCATGATCATCAAAGGCATGACCCAACTCTCGTATTGGGCCGCCAGAAAAAGGAAGACAAAGATCAGGGACAGGGCCAGGATAATGGGGGCCTGACCCCCGGTCTTGAGCTCCTGGTAGGCGGTGCCACTCCAACCGTAGTCCATGCCCTCCGGTAGGACTGAAGCCGCCAGCCTTTTCATGGCTTCAATCCCTTCACTGGAACTGTAACCGGGCGCGGCCATGCCGTTGATCTGAGCCGAACGGAAAAGGTTGAAGTGTGTAATGGCCTGAGGCCCTACCTCCCGGCGCACCTGCACCAACGTGCTCAGAGGCACCATCTCCCCGGTGGCTTTGCGAACATAGAGACGGTTGATATCCTCCGGACTGGCCCGCTGGCTTTGTTCGGCCTGGAGATACACCCGATATACCCGGCCGAATTTATTGAAATCATTGACGTACAGGGAGCCGAGATAGGTCTGCAAGGTATCAAAGACGTCCGTAACGGGGAGTCCCAAGGTCCTGGTTTTGGTGCGGTCCAGGTCCACATAAAGCTGGGGCATGTCCATGCGAAAGCCGCTGAACAGCCCCATGAGATCCGGGTTCTGATTGCCCTTTTGGATCAGCTCCTGAGTCACCTGAGACAGGGCGTCCAACCCTTTGCCGCTCCGGTCCTGGAGTTCAAACTGGAAACCGCCCAGCGTTCCCAAACCGGGAATAGCTGGTGGAATAAAAGCCGCCACAAATGCTTCTTGGATACCGGCGAATTCCCGTCGCACCTTCCCCAGGATGGCATCCAGCCGCATGTCTGCCGACCGGCGCTCCGACCAGGGCTTGAGCACCACCCAGGCCACCGCCCAGTTAGGCGCGGTGGTAAAAGTGAGCACGTTGAAGCCGCCCACGGCCATGACATCGGCAATGCCAGGGGTTTTTTTGAGGATGCCGGACACCCGGTCCAACACTTGGCCGGTGCGCTGCAAAGAAGAGCCTTCCGGACCCGTAACCGAAACGATAAAGTAGCCCCGATCTTCCAGGGGGAGAAAACTCGTGGACACTATCCGGAACATGACATACGTAAACGCCACCAAAACCAGGAACACGGCCATCACCCACCGCCAGTGAGTGATTAATAATCTGGTCCACCTCTGGTAGGAGCGGGTGAACCAGTCGAAGCCCCGGTTGTAGAGCCGGAAAAACCAGACACGTCGTTTTTTCCCGGGCCGCAGCAGGATGGCGGAGAGGGCGGGGCTTAAGGTCAGGGCGTTGATGGTGGAGATGCCCACTGCTGCAGCGATGGTCAAGGCGAACTGGCGGTAGAGCTGGCCGGAAGTCCCAGGGAGAAAGGCCACGGGCACGAATACGGCGAAGAGTACCAGGGTGGTGGCGATAATGGGCCCGACAATTTCCCCCATGCCCTGGTAGGCGGCTTCCCGGGCGCTCAGGCCCTCCTCTTCCATGAGACGGGTGATATTTTCCACCACCACGATGGCATCGTCCACCACCAGGCCCACCGCCAGGACCAGGCCGAAAAGCGTCAGGGTGTTGATGGAGAACCCCAAAGCCCGCAGCAGGATGAAGGTCCCCACCAGGGACACAGGGATAGTAATCCCGGGAATCATGGTCACCCGCCAGTCCTGGAGAAAGATAAAGGCCACCAGGAACACCAGGGCCATGGTGAAGAACAGGGTGATAATCACTTCTTTGATGGATTCTTTGACGAACAGGGTAGTGTCGTAGATGATCTTGTATTCGACACCTTCGGGGAAATTTCTGGCCAGGCGCTCCATTTCCGCCCGCACCTTATCGGCAAGCTCCACCGAGTTGGCCCCGGGAAGCTGAAAGATGCCGATGGGAATGGTTTGGATGCCGTTTAAGCGGCCAAAGCGAGTATAACTCTGAGCGCCCAGCTCCACCCGGGCCACGTCTTTGACCCGCAGCACCGAACCGTCGGCCCGGGTGCGGATAATGATGTCTTCAAACTGGGACACGTCCGTCAGACGTCCCAGAGTGATGATGGGATACTGAAATTCCTGCCCACTGGGCGCCGGCGGCTCCCCGATTTGTCCGGCGGCTACCTGCCGGTTCTGCCGGCGGACGGCCTGAGCTACGTCAGAGGCCGCCAGACCCAGGCCGGCCAGCTTATTGGGGTCCAGCCAGATGCGCATGGAGTAGTCCCGGGAGCCGAATATAACCACATCTCCCACCCCCGGGACCCGCTTTAAAGTGTCTTTTATATAAATGTCGGCGTAGTTGCCCATAAACAGTTCGTCATACTTGCCGCTGGGAGACAAGAGGTTCACCACCAGGGTTAGGGTCGGCGAACGTTTCTTGGTCTTGACCCCGTTCCGCAGTACCTCGGCAGGGAGCTTGGACTCGGCGATCTGTACCCGGTTTTGCACGTCCAGCGCCGCAATGTCCAGATCGGTGCCGATGTCAAAGGTAACGGTAAGGCTCATGCCGCCGTCGCTGGAGCTCACGGAAGACATGTAGAGCATGCCGTCCACCCCGTTTACTTCCTGTTCGATGGGGGTGGTCACGGTCTCCTCCACCACTTCGGCGCTGGCCCCGATGTAGTTGGCGCTTACCTGTACTGTAGGCGGAGTGATGGGGGGAAACTGGGCTATCGGCAGCAAGGGGACGCAGATGGCGCCCGCCAGGGTGATGATAATGGCGATGACTGACGCGAAAATAGGCCGATTGATGAAGAAGTTGACGAACATGAACTCGCAGTTAAGAGGACTCAGGAATCAATCAAGAGTTTCCCCTGAGCAGACTTTCAGCCCACCGCCGATTTTAGTCTGCCAGTTTTATTTACCAGGAGGCGTCTGGGGAATTCCTTCCTGGGAGGACGGGGATTGCGGCTCCACTTTTACCCCGGGGCGGATTCGCTGTATCCCTTCGATGACCACCTGGTCTCCTTTTTTCAGCCCTTTCTCGATGAGGAGCAGATTGTCCTGAGATTTAAAGCTGGCCTGCACGTAACGCTGCTCCACGATATTTTCCGGTCCCAGAACGAACACGTAGCTGCCTCTTTGATCGGTGCCCACGGCTTTTGCGGGCACCAACAGGGCCTTGGGTTGGTCTCCCAGGAGTAGGCGCACATTGGCATACTGTCCGGGAATCAGGCGCTTCTCGGGATTGGGGATGACGGCCCGCATGGTAATGGTGCCGGTGGCCGGGTTCACTCGGTTATCGATAAAATCCAGCTTGCCCGCATGCGGGTAGACGCCGCCTCCCGGCAGCGTCAGGCTGACCGTGAGTTTGCCCTGCTGAGCATGCTGGGTGATCTGAGGAATCTGGCTTTCGCTGGGGTTGAAATAAACGTAAATGGGGTCCATTTTGGTGATGGTGGCCAGCAGGGTCTCCTCGCCGGCGCCCACCAGGTTGCCCACATCCACCAACCGCCGGCCGATGCGCCCGCTGAGGGGGGCCCTGATGGTGCAGTAGCCCAGGTTCATGCGGGCCAGTTTCACCGCGGCGACGCCGCCCTTGACGGAGGCCTGCCGCTCCTTGGCAAGGGTGCGAAAGTTATCCAGGGTATCCTTGGCTGCCAGATCTTGTTGGGTAAGCGGCTCGTAACGTCTCACCTGGCTTTTGGCGTAGGACAGGGAGGCCCGGTCTCTATCCAGTTGCGCCTGGGCCCGCTCCAGTTCGGCTTGATATTCCTGGGGGTCGATGACAAAGAGGAGGTCCCCCTTTTTGACGTCGGCGCCGTCCACAAAGGCCCGTTGTACCAGATATCCTTCCACCCTGGCCCGAATTTCCACTTCCTCGGTGGCCTTGAGGTTCCCGACAAAATCCAGGAACAACGGCACGCTCCGTTGGATGACGGGGGCCACCGTCACCTGGGGCGTCATTTGCGGTGGGCCCTCTTGACCCTGTCCGCAACCCGCGGCCCAAACCATCAGAAAAACCCCCACGGCCAAGACCATAATGTTCACGAGGTGTTTTCTGTTAAAAATCGTTTCTCTCATCTTTACAAGGGTCATTTTCGCAATAGCTAGAGGCATAAGGGAAAATCTGCAACCTGAAAAAGCACCGAGGCTGTAAAAGCAATTCTTTTCAAACGGTTGACCATATCGCCCTTGGGGTTCAGGAACAGTCGCGCCTGGCGGTGGCTTTGCCGGAGAAGCGTCGGTTTATTTATAAATAGGGGGTAATCACCGCCCCCCCTTTTTCGGCAGCCTTCATTCTATGACAAAATGTCTGATAAGGAAATGGCCCAGGCGAAAAGAAACTACCGGCCATGGAGGTCTCTCGGGCCGGGAGAACCATCGAGCCCCTGCCCTCCCCTATCCTCCTGCCAGGATCTCCCCCCCGGAAGCTTTTGGTAAATTAACGCCCCAATCTGACGGCCCCTCTCGGAAACCCAGTAGTGTCCGATAAGAAATTTGCAGCAGCGGACCATCTTCAGGAGGGTAAAATATAGCC
>CBFDAH010000129.1:0-8351 GCA_965602785.1 uncultured Syntrophobacterales bacterium | reverse complement strand
TTATAGGCATGCTCTACCGCGGCCCGGATATGGCGGCTCTGGTCCCGGAGGATGGCCATGAGGGGCTTATAGGGATAACGGGCCTGTCCCAGACGATGAAAGGCTTGGTATGCAGTCCACCAGAAGCGTTCCAGAAACATGCCTGAATCCTTAAAAAAGTTCTTTACTCCTCAGGTTCATTCTCCTGCCACTTCCTGGGGAAGGGGGATAATCTGGCGCACCTTACCCGCCGGGGTGCGCTCCACATCAGACACAAAAACTACTTCCACCCGTATGTCCGGGCCGAGAATTTTTTTATATATTTCAGCAAGTTGCCGTTCCTTCTCTTCCCGGTTGCAGGGTTCTTTGGGCACAATCCTCGCTTCCAGGTGATCCAGACCTTTCTGGACCAATTGGAATTGATAGATTTCAGTGTTCTGATCTAAAGGATAGATAACCTCCAAAGAAAACGCCTTTTCCCCTGAGGGGAGGCGGATGATGTCGAGGGTGCGCCCTTCAGGAAAGGACAAGAGAGGCAAAGTGCGCCCGCACGGGCAGGCCTGGGGCAGGCGTGCCGCCAGGTCCCCCAGGGGGTAGTTGAGGATGACGCTGCCCCGGTTCACCAGGTCGGAGACCACCACCTCGCCGGTTTCCCCCTCTGGCACCTCCCTGCCTTCCATATCCACAATGCGCACCGGATAATAATCCAGGTTCAGGTGGTGACCCAGGTGGGCTTCGCACTCAAAGCCGATTTTCAAAGCTTCGATGGCACCGTAGTCACTGATCACCGACACCCCATATTTGTCGCTGATGAGACGTCGGATGGAGGTGGGCATGTTGTCTCCGACGTAGGCAATCACCTTGGGCGGATGGAAGGGGGCGCCGTTGGTCTCCAGATAGGAAAACAGCAGGCTGAAAAAGGAGCCATAGCTTCGCAGGATGTCGGGCCGAAACTCTTTGAGATGCTCAAGGTTTTGTTCCAGGGGGTCCTTCACGTTCAAGTTCTGACGGGAATCGCTGAGCCTGGAAAGGGAAAAGATGTGCTTATTGATGAAGCTGTTCAGTTCGGTGATTAGACCCGGGATGAAGGTTACCATGCTGTACCGATAGCCCCGGGAACGGCCAACCAATGCAGCCGTGACGGGACCTTCCCGGTGACTGCAGGCCGCGGCCTGCATCAGGCCCGCGATATCCAGGTACACCGTCACGGGCTCGCCGGTGCTGCCCCCGGTGCGCCATTTGAACCAACTCTCCCGGGCTTTACCCCCGGAGACAAAATATTCCGGGTCCCGTTGCAGGTGACGCTTATCCAGGAAGGGAAGCTTGGTCAGATCCGCGGCGCTGTGAAAGTCGGCTGGGGTCAAACCCAGGCGGGTCATGGTCTCCCGATAATAGGGCACGTCTCGGTAAGCATGGGCTACCATGGCCCGGACCCGGCGGCTTTGATCCCGGCGGATGGCCATGAGGGGCTTATAAGGATAACGGGCCTGGCCCAGGAGGTGATAGGCTTTATATCCCGTCCACCAGAGACGGGTCAGTAGTTTGTCCCAAGTCATTTTACAGAGCTCCGATTAGTTTGCCTGGCCAAGGGTTTCGGCCTGAGTATCCGCTGGGGTTAGGCGTATCTCCCTGAGAAGACCCTATAATTAAAATGTAACTGGGTTTTTCCGTGACCTGTTCTCGTAGAGATTCTACAGAAAAAATTTTCTAGCCGCCGGAACACGGCTTGCACCGGGTGGTGGCGTCTGACTTTTCCCCGGCAGGAAGCAGGGAGATACCGGTCTAAATCCCGATCTCCCAGGTAATCAGCAAGGGGGAGATTAACTTTCCTTTACCTAATTGTCTGAATTTCAGATATTTCTAATCTCATTCCTCCAGGATAACCCTGGAGCAGTCCTTCTCGCGGGGCAGGCTAGCTTAGATTTCGCCCTAGAGCGCCTTCACCTGGTGGTCGTTCCTATTAATGTATCAAATTCCCCGTTAATCATCAGCCTGGGAGCCCCAGGCTAGCTCCGAGGGGTAGGGTTGGGCTAGATAAGGCGCCGAAATTGTTAGTATATATCACAGAAAAGGGGTCACTCGCAACCATCGAGCTTTCCCCCAAGATTGCGTATTTGTTCCTATATTCTAAGCTGGGTCCTCTTGCGGTTGCCAATCAACGAGACTCGAGCATCTGCTTGATGGCCTCGGCCAGGGTTTCCACCCCCAGGAGGTCGAGGCCGGGGAGGTCGCTCAGGCGCTCGGTCTGGCGTTTGGCCAGGAGGGCCCGCTGGAAGCCCAGCTTGTGGCCTTCCTTGAGGCGTACTTCGGGCTGGCTTACAGCCCGCACTTCCCCGGTTAACCCCACTTCTCCGAAGACCAGAATGTCCAGGGGCACCGCCTTTTCCAAATAGGACGAGGCCAGGGCCAGGGCCACCCCCAGGTCGGCGGCGGGTTCGCTGAGGCGCACGCCCCCGGCCACGTTGACGAAGACGTCCTGGCCGGACAGCGAAATCCCCACCCGCTTTTCCATCACTGCCACGAGCAGCGACACCCGGCCCGGGTCCACCCCCATGGTCTGACGGCGGGGCAGCGCCAGGGAGGAAGGTGACACCAGGGCCTGGACCTCCACCAGGATGGGACGGCTCCCCTCCAGGCTGGGCACCACCACGGAGCCCGGCACCTCCCGGGCCCGCTCCGCCATGAAAAGGGCCGAGGGGTTGGGAACCTCGGTGAGACCTGCCTCCTCCATCTCGAAGACCCCCAACTCCTGGGTGGGGCCGAAGCGGTTCTTGACGGTGCGCAGCAGCCGAAAAGCATGGGACCGGTCCCCCTCGAGATAGAGCACCGTGTCCACCAGATGCTCCAGGACCATGGGACCGGCTATGGTGCCCTCCTTGGTGACGTGGCCGATGAGGAAGGTGGCTATGCCGGTGAGCTTGGCCTGCTGTACCAGGCGGAAGGCGGTCTCCCGCACCTGGGGCAGAGACCCGGGCGCGGCGGGCAGAGTGGCGGTGTACAGGGTCTGGATGGAGTCCACCACCAGGAAGGCGGGGCGGGCCTCCTCCACCAGCTTGAGAATGTTCTCGAGACAGGTCTCCGTGGCCACCAGCAGGGTAGGGGAAGCCAGCCCCAGGCGATCGGCCCGCAGCTTGAGCTGGGCCTCGGACTCTTCGCCGGAGAGGTAAAGGCCGCTGAGGCCCCCCCGGCAAAGGTGGTCCAGGGCCTGGAGGATGAGGGTGGACTTGCCGATGCCGGGGTCGCCCCCCACCAGCACCACGGAGCCGGCCACCAGACTCCCCCCCAAAACCCGGTCGAATTCGGCTAAACCTGAGGGCTGCCGGATCTCCGGCTGAACCGTCAGGTGCGTTAACGGCTGCGGGGTGCTGCGGCGGGGGGGCAGGGCCACCTCCCCCGGGCCGGGCCGGGGCCCCACCACCTCTTCGGCCAGGGTGTTCCAGGCGCCGCACTGAGGACAGCGCCCCAGCCATTTGCCCGTCTGGTGGCCGCAAGCCTGGCAGATAAAAAGAGTTTTCGCCCCTGATCCCCGCATGGCTGTCACCTTCAAGAAATTTTGGGGCATTATCGCACAAACCTCTCGCCTTGCCAACCGGACCAGGGCTTGGTACCTTTATTTAACGGGAAAAGTGATTGATGAACTCGAGGGGAGGGCCGGGGGAACACAGTCCCCCCGGCCCCCTCTCCCACATACTAGATGCGGTAGCACGGGCATCTTGCCCGTGCAGCACGGGCTGGAAGCCCGTGCTACCGTTTTTAATGAGGTAATTAAGCCGGTGACCCAGGTAAAGTCCCCCCCAAGCCTGAAACAACTAAGGGAGGCCGCCGCCCCTCTGGCAACGACGCACGCCCTCGAGGTGCTCCTGAACCTGGCCCAGGCCCGCCAGGTCCAGGTGTACCTGGTGGGGGGAACGGTCCGGGAACTGGCCCTGGGAGGCCGCACCCCCGACCTGGACCTGGCCGTCTCGCAGCACACCCTGGAGCTGGCCCAGGAGCTGGCCCGGGCCCTGGGCGGCACCTATGTTCTCCTGGATGAAAAGGAACGCACCGCCCGGGTGGTGGCCGGGGACGACCTCCTGGACCTGGCGGAGTTTCGAGGGCCCACCCTGGTGGACGACCTGAAGGGCCGGGACTTCACCGTAAACGCCATGGCCCTGGATCTGGCGGCTCTCTTGGCCGGAAGGGCGGTGGAGCTCATCGACCCCCTGGGGGGGCTTCAGGATCTGGCGGCGGGACAGGTCAGAATGGTGGCCCCCGACAATCTGGCTTACGATCCCTTACGCTTGCTTAGGGCCTACCGCTTTGCCGCTACCCACGGCTTTACCGTGACCCCGGAGACGGCTGCAGCCATAGGCGCCCTGGCCCCGAGCCTGGGGAGGGTGGCGGGGGAGCGGGTGCACCATGAAATCTTTCTGCTCCTGGGCGCGCCCCGGGCCGTTGGGGTGCTGAGAGCCATGGACCAGGTGGGCCTCCTCACCCAGGTCTTTCCGGAGCTCCTGGACATGAAGGGGGTGCCCCAGGATGGCTACCATCACCTGAACGTCTTTGAGCACTCGTTGGAGACTGCGGCCCAGTTGGAAGCGGTGCTGGCGACCCCGGTGCGTTTTTTTACGGAGTTGGCCCCGGAAATCCAGCGGCTGGCAGCTTCTTCCGGACAGACCGCCGTCCTCAAGGTGGCGGCCCTGTTCCACGACGTCGGCAAGCCCCAGGTGCAGGAGCGGCGCCAACATCCTGAGCGCTACACTTTTTACTACCACGACCGGGTGGGGGTGGAAATCTTCCAGGGTGCAGCCCGGCGGCTGCGCTTCAGCCAGGCCCAAACCCGGGCTGTGATCCACTTCATCACCTGGCACATGCGCCCTTTTCTCCTCCTGCCGCTTTTCGTCCGGGGCGAGTTGACGGTGCGGGCTCTGGGTCGGCTGGTCAAAGCCGCCGGAGGGTCGGTCCCGGGGTGCTTCGCCCTGGCCATGGCCGACAGCCTGGCGGGCCAGGGGCCCCAGAAGCCGCCGGACGCCGACCGCCACTTGGGGGATTTGGCCGAGGCCGCCTGGCGCTTTTACCAGGAGCGCCTCCTCACCCAGGCGCGCCAGCCGCGACTGCTGACGGGCGACGACCTGTGCGCCCTGGGCCTGACCCCGGGGCCGGAATTTCGGCGCTTGTTAACCGCGGTGGAAGAGGCCCAGTGGGAGGGGCAGGTGACCACCCGGGAGGAGGCCCTGGACTTGGTGCGTAGTTTGCTCTAAGGAAATTTAAAAATATTTTCGGATACTTGCAAAAAGATAATTAATTTTTTTAAAAAACATGCTATGAGAAATATTTAAACCAAAGAAATTCCTAGCCTTGTCGTATTCCGGCCCGAGCCGGGGGGGTGCTTCGGCCCCCGGGGGGTCGAGGAGTCGCATGTCTCTGGAGAGATCCCTGCCCCTCCCCGAGAGCCCGGCCGCCCCCGCCGGCGCGCTCATTCGCCTCCGGGGCCTTTACCCCTCCCTCAAAGCCGCTTTGCGCAAAGTGGCCGACGTCACCCTGGCCCGTCCCGAGCTGGCCATCTACTCTTCGGTTAACGAAGTGGCCGCCGCCGCCGGCGTCAGCGAAGCTACGGTCATGCGCCTCTGCCGCCTGCTGGGCTTCCGGGGCTTCCAGGACTTCAAGATCGCCCTGGCCCGGGAAATGGTGACACCCTTGCAGCGCCTTCACGAGGAGGTGGCCGAGGGGGACGATCCGGCCACCATTGTGCACAAGGTCTTTCAGGCCAACCTCGCCGCTCTTCAGGACACCCTGGCGGTTTTAGACATGCCGGCCATGGCTGCGGCGGCCCAGTGGCTCCAGGAAGCCGGGCAGATTTTGCTTATTGGGGTGGGCACCTCCGGTCCCATCGTCGAGGACGCCGAGAACAAGTTCTTCCGCCTGGGTTTGCCGGTGCGGGCCATCACCGACGCCCACCTCATGATGATGGCCGCCGCTCTCCTCACGCCGGCCGATGTGCTGTTGGCAGTGTCCCACTCCGGCAGCACCCGGGATCCGGCGGAGACCGCCAGAGTGGCCAAAACCGTCGGGGCCAGGGTCATCTGCATCACCAACAATTCCCTGTCGCCCTTGACCAAAACTGCGGATCTGGTCCTGGTGACCGCCTCCCGGGAGACTCGCTTTCGCCAGGAAGCTATGGCCTCCCGGCTGTGCCAGACCTGCATCATTGACAGTCTATACACCTTGATTGCCATGGCCCGGCCAGACGAGGCCCTACAGAATCTGGCCAAAATTGAGAACGTTATCGTTACCAAACAGTATTAGGGAGGATGCGGGGATGGGTTCATCAAAGAGGTTTCCAGTCACCGCCGTCTCTCCCCCCAAGTCTGCCACTTCTCAGGTCACAGGATCACCTATGCAGAGCGAACAAGCTTTGAAACAAGAGATCGTGCTGATCTGCCGGATGATGCATCAGAAGAACCTGATCGCGGGCATGGACGGCAACGTCAGCGTCAAGTGCGGCGGTCATCTCCTCACTACCCCCAGTGGCCTCAACAAAGGCTTCTTGCAGGCGGAACAGATCATCACGGTGGATTTTGAAGGCCGGGTGGTGCGGGGCGAAGGCCAGCCCACTTCGGAATTGGCTATGCATCTGGCGGTTTACCGCCTGCGGCCTGAGGTGGAAGCGGTAATCCATGCCCACCCACCGCTGGTCACCGCTTTCTCCATCGCCGGGATTTCCCTGGAGGAGTTCGTCCTGCCGGAGGTGGTGATGACCCTGGGGTTGATCCCCACCGCGACCTACGCCACGCCCACTACCGAGGCGGTGCCGGATTCCATCCAGGGGCTCATCGGGCGCTATGACGCCCTGGTCCTGGAGCGCCATGGCGCCCTCACCGTGGGCCGGGACCTCATGGACGCCTACAACAAGATGGAGAAACTGGAGCATTCGGCCCTGGTTATCTACTCGGCCCTGCAACTGGGCCGGGTACGCCTCCTCCCCCCCCAGGAGGTGGAAAAGCTCATTCATCTGAAATTGAAGAAGACGCTTTCTTCCCTCTGAAGGCAGGGTCACGGGCGGCGGTTTTCAAAATCTGGTGGCGCCGGCCTCCCTCAGTCACGGCTCCTGGGCTCCTGGGGCGGCCATCCCCGCGGCTTTTAGACCGAACGTTAGACACCCTCCCTTCCCGGGCTCCGGCCCGCCCTGTCCCTGCCAGGGCATACCTCCCGGTTCGGGAATATGGTATAGTGAAGCCGCCGGGGCGGCGCGGTGCTGAGGCGCTGCAAGCCGCCGGCCTTCTGTCATTTGGGTCCCGGAGTTCCTGATTGCCGCAGCCGTATCCCCAACGCGTCGTCATCGTGGTGAACATCCCCCGGCCCCCGGTGGGGGAGGGCCTGGCCCGGGCCTTCGGGAACGTGGGAAGCGACCCCCGGGTCTTCATGTCCCACCTGGTGAATACCCCCTTTGACCGCTACATTATCCACAACGTCAATCACTTAGCCCATAACTTGCGGATCCTGCCCAAGGGGGTGAACTACTTCGAGGACCACCCCAAGTCCCACAAGGAATACCGCAACCGCAAGTTCCTGGAACTCTGCCGGGAATTTCAGCCGGACCTGGTCTTTCTTACCCGAGGGCTGCGCTTCAAACTGGAGACCCTGGCGGCCCTCCGGGAATTCACCACGGTGTTCTGCTGGTACACTGAATCCGAAAGCCGCTTCCTGGAGATCGAGCCCGAACTGCCCTACTACCACCATACCTACTTCTTCTCTTCCCTGAGCCTGGAGCGGGCTCAGGCCCTGGGCTTCACCAACACCAGCCTCCTCCTGCACGCCCTGGACACCCGGCTTTTTTACCCCCTAAGCCTCCCCAAGGTCTACGACTGGTGCTTCGTGGGGCAGTGGCACCCGCGGCGAGAGCGCTTTTGCGAAGGCCTGGCCCGGGTGTCCAAGAACTTCGCCATCTATGGGCCCCGCTGGCGTAAGCGCGCCTACCGCAACCCCACGGTATGGTGGCGCATCAAGGGCTGGGAGATCTGGGAGGAAGCCCTCAACCGCCTTTATAACCAGACCAGGGTGGCCGTGAATATTTCGGTGTGGGGAGATAAACCGGAGGAAAGCCACGGCGCCAACATGCGCCTGCTGGAAATCCCCGCCACCGGCACCTGCCTGCTCACCGACTACGCCGGCGACGCCGAACGACTCCTGACTCCTGAAAAAGAGTTCGTCGCCACGGTCAGCCTCGAAGACATGCAGGAGAAACTGGTGTCCCTGCTGGCGGATGAGGAAACCCGGGAACGCATCGCCCACCAAGGCCACCTCAAAGCCTCCCACATCCGCACCTACGACGACATGGTGGCGGAGATCGCGACGGATTGGCGGAGGATGCGGGAAGGATGAGGTAAAGGATG
>CBFDAH010000128.1:0-8366 GCA_965602785.1 uncultured Syntrophobacterales bacterium | reverse complement strand
CGGGGGTGGTGGGCAGCAGCACCTCTCTGGCCTTGGCTTCAGGGGATTACCAGGAAGTGTCGGCCATCCTGGGGGCCCTGAAACAGGAAAAAGAGCTCCTCTCCGCTTCCCTGTATAGCAGAAACGGCAATCTGGTGGCTTCCTACCGCAAGCCTGAGGTGGAGCCCATCCGGGTCGAGGGGGCAATCTCAGGGGAGGGTCAGGGTAAGCTGTCTTCGGGGGAGCCGCTCTCGAGGGGATACCGCTTCGTGGGGGGTCGGCTGCACGTCTGGAAACCCGTCACCCTGAAGGGAAAATTTCTGGGGACGGTTTACCTGGAGGTCGCCTTGCGGCGGTTGCGGGCCGACCTTTTTGAGATCATGAAAATCACCCTTTTGGTCATGTTCGTAGCCCTCTTCCTTACCTATCCCTTGTCGTTACTGTTTCAGAAAAGTATTACCCAGCCCATTCTGCAATTGGCCGGGACCATGAAGACCATAACCCAGGACCGAGACTATTCCTTACGGGTCGAGAAACAGCGCAATGACGAGCTGGGTGACCTCATGGACGGCTTCAACGACATGGTGGCCAAGATCCAGAGGCGGGATGAGGAGCTGGAGAGGCACCGGCACCAGCTAGAAGAAGAGGTGGCCAAGAGGACCCTGGAACTCAGCAGCACAAACCAGGAATTGGAGCAGACGCTGGAGGAGCTCAAGGAGAGCGAACAGCATCTCACTGTCCTGATGGAGAGCCTGGGGGCCGGGGTCATCGTGGTGGACGCTTTCACCCACAGCATTATTTATGCCAATCATTACGTGGGGGAGCTGTTGGGAGTGCCCCTGGACCGGCTTAAAGGCCTATCCTGCCGCCAATACTTTTGCACCCTGGAGACTGGCCCCTGTCCTCTCACACGTAAGGCGCATGGCCTTGATAAGATGGAAGACCGGCTGCTCACCGAGGATGGCAAGGATATCCCCATTCTTAAAAACGTGGTGCCCATCCGGCGGAAAAGCCAGAAGTACATCATTGAGACCTTCTTTGACCTCACGGAACTCAAGCAGGCCGAACAGGCCCTGAAAAAGAGCAAAGAAGCGGCGGAGGCCGCCAGCCAGGCCAAATCCCAGTTTCTGGCCAATATGAGCCATGAGATTCGCACTCCCATGAACGGCGTCCTGGGGATGACCGAACTGCTGCTCGACTCCCAACTTACGGAGCAACAGCGGCATTTTGTTACCACGGTGCGCAACTCCGCGCTGGCGCTCTTGCATATCCTCAAGGATATTTTGGACTTCTCCAAGATCGAAGCTGGAAAATTGGATTTGGCCTACCTGGACTTCGATGTGACTTTGGCCGTGGAGGAAGCGGTGGGAATCCTGGCCGAAGGGGCCCACACCAAGGGTCTGGAAACCCTCTTTACCATAGCTCCGGATGTTCCCCGAGTGGTGCGGGGAGACCCCAACCGCCTGAGCCAGATCCTCATGAACCTCCTCAGCAACGCCATTAAGTTCACCGAGATGGGGGAGGTGCTGACCCAGGTTTCCCTCCTCCACCAGACGGAAAACACCGTGCTCCTCCTCTTCGAAGTGCAGGACACCGGAGTCGGCATTGAGCCCGAAGCCCAGAAGTGGGTTTTTGAGGACTTCTACCAGGCCGACAGCACCACCACCCGCAAGTATGGGGGAACGGGGCTCGGCCTGGCCATTGCCAAACGTCTGGCCACCATTATGGAAGGGGACGTGGGAGTGGTCAGCGAGCCCGGCCAGGGTTCCCGGTTCTGGTTCACGGCGTGCTTTGACCGGGTTGCCACCCAGCCAAAGGGGAAATTCGAGGCCAGCGGTCTCCTTGCGGACCTCAAGGTCCTGGTGGTGGACGACAAGGCCACGAACCGGTTCAATTTACGCCACCAGCTCTCAATTTGGGGAGTGGAGAATCAAACTGTGGATAACGGGGCGCAGGCCCTCGAGGCCCTCCAGATCGCAGCCGGTCAGGGTCGGCCCTATCAGGTCGCCATTCTGGAAATGAATATGCCCGACATGGATGGCCTGACCCTGGTCAGGACCATTAAGGCTGACCCGGCCATTGCCACCGTGGCCCTCATCATGCTCACCTCCCCGGGAGCTCCTAGCAGCCCCCGGGAGGCCGACAAGGAGGACATCGCCACCTGCTTGAGCAAACCCGTGCGGTACTCCCAGATCTACAACGCCTTGCTCGCTGTGGTTCGCAAGTCCTTCGAAGCTTTGCAGAGCCTCCCCGAGGAGCCCGGCACTGCCAAAGGCAGGTTCACCGGCAGGATCCTCCTGGCCGAAGACAACCCCGTCAACCAGGAGGTGGGCCGGGCCATGCTGCAACACCTGGGGTGCCATGTAGATACGGCCAATTCTGCCCTGGAGGCCCTGGAGGCCCTGGAGCGCCAACACTACGACCTGGTGTTCATGGATTGCCAGATGCCCAGCATGGACGGCTACGAAGCCACCCGGGTGATCCGGGAGAAGGAAGCCGCGGCCCAGTCTAAGGTCCGGGTTCCCATCGTGGCCCTCACGGCTCAAGCCATGGAGGGGGACCGGGAGAAGTGCCTGGCTGCAGGCATGGATGACTATCTCGGCAAGCCTTTCACTCAGCAGCAGTGCCAGGAGGTCCTGGAGATTTGGTTGCAAGAGAAAAGCCCGGCCTCCCCAATCGCAGCCGAGCTGTCCGGAGAGCCGGACCATTCCGGAACAAAGGCGGGTACGTCACCCCTCGACGCCAAGATGCTGGAAAGCATCAGGGCTCTGGAAAAAGCCGGCAGCCCGGAACTCCTCAACCGGGTCATCCAGGTGTATATCGACGAATGTCAGAGGCTCTTGGCCGAATTGGGGGAAGCAGCCGGAGGCGGGGACCAGGAGACCATGCGTCAGGTGGCGCACCGACTCAAATCCAGCAGCGCCAACCTGGGTGCGCACACCTTGGCCGACCTTTTTAAGCAGCTGGAGGTCCTGGCCCGGGAGAATTTCCTGGCAGACGCCAGGGAACTTGTCTCCGAGATTTTGAGTGAATACCACCGGGTTCAGGAAGCTTTGCACCAGGAGCTGCAAGGAGTTGGGCTATGACGTTCCCGCAGTCCCCCGGCAACCGTCCCCTGGTGCTGGTGGTGGACGATGATGCCACTATCCGCCTGTTGACCAAGGCCTCCCTGGAGCAGCACGGCTTCGAGGTGATGGAAGCTGAGGATGGGGAGGTGGCTGTGCATCTGGTTCAGCAAACTCCCCCCGATATCATACTCCTGGACGTCATGATGCCCCGGATGGACGGTTATGCCGCCTGCGCGGCCATACGCCAATTGCCGGTGGGGGAGGCCCTCCCCATAGTCATGGTGACGGCCCTGGAAGATCTGACTTCCATTAACCAGGCCTACCAAGCGGGGGCCAACGACTTCATCACCAAGCCCATTCACTGGACCCTGTTGAGCTTGCGGGTGCAGCACATCCTCAGGGCCAGCCGGGCCTTCCTCAGGCAGAAGGAATTGGAGGAGCAACTTCACCAGTCCCAGAAGATGGAGGCGGTGGGTCGGCTGGCGGGGGGGGTGGCCCACGATTTCAACAATCTCCTCACAGTGATCACCGGGTGTGCCGAGCTTCTCCTGGAGGGACTGTCAGAACATGAGGCCCTCCGCCCGGAAGTCGAAGAAATCTATCAAGCCGCAGAACAGGCCAGTGCCCTGACGCGTCAGCTCATGGCCTTTAGCCGCAAACAGATGCTCCAGCCCAAGGTCCTGGACCTTAACCCCCTGTTAGCCCGCATGGAAAAGATGCTGTCCCGCCTTATCGGCGAAGACATCGAGCTGGTTACCGTCTTCGCCCCCCAACCCTGCGCCATTCAGGCCGACCCAGGGCAGTTAGAGCAGGTCATCATGAACCTGGCCGTCAACTCCCGGGACGCCATGCCGCAAGGGGGCCGGCTGACTCTGGAGGTGGCCTCCATCACGGTGGACCAGGATTCCTGGGGGTGGCAGGCCGAGATGCCTCAGGGTGCCTATGTCGTGCTCACCATCGGCGATACCGGCCTGGGAATGGACGAGGCAACCAAAACCCGGGTCTTCGAACCCTTTTTCACCACCAAAGAGCGGGGCAAAGGCACCGGCTTGGGCTTGGCCATGGTGCACGGTATCGTCAATCAGAGCGGGGGCTATATCTTGCTGGACAGCGAACCTGGCCGGGGAACCACCGTTAGGGTTTATCTCCCCCAGTTCTCGATTTCCACGATGCAAGATGAAATCTTGCCCGACGAAGAGGAATCTCTGCAGGTCCAGGAACCCAAGGAAACCATTATGCTGGTGGAGGACGATTCGTTGGTGCGGGGGGTGGCCCGGAAGATTTTACAACTCTATGGCTACAATATTATTGAAGCCAACAACGGTGAGGAAGCCCTGGAGCTGGGGAAGAAATACCCCGGCCCCATCCACCTGCTCCTCACGGATATCATCATGCCCGGCATGAACGGCCGGGAATTGGCGGACCACTGGAAACTGCTGCACCCCGAAACCAAAGTTCTTTACACTTCCGGATATACGGAAAATGCCTTGGCCGACCAGGGCGCCCTGGAAGAGGAGATTGACTTTATCCCGAAGCCCTACCGATTGGCTTCCTTGGCCGGCAAAGTAAGAGAGGTGCTCAACCGATAATCTTAGTGAATGTTACCGGCATACCCTGAAGCCGCCTCAGATGAGTGCCCTGCCAAACTTTCCCCCAGCCCCCGCGGCACGTTGCCACCTCCGAGAAGATTCAGGCCGGAAATTCCCCTGCCATTTGCCAAGCCAGCCAGAATCTGACACAATAAAATCCCCGGATCTGGGACTTTTGCACAAACTGTCCGGGAGAGGGGTGGAGGGAGAGGGCAGGGTCTTAAGGCCGCCGCCCTCCCCTCAAGAAATTTTTGTAAACCTCTCCCCGCAAGGGCGCCTTTGGGTTGGATGGCGGCGCCATAGGAGGACCTTATGAGGAGACTGGGAAACCCACGGTTGGCTTGGCCCGTCCTCATGATATTTTTTGCGGTTACCTGCCTCGCCTGCGCTGGAAAACGGCCCCTCCGCCCTAAAGCCCAGATAGCTCCTCAGCAATATCCCAACTTCAGAGACTTTGATGGGCTAGCCGTGGCGGTGGTCCCCTTTGACGGCACGCGAGATGTCTACAGCGACCCCCAGGATCCCAAGCCCGCCAAGCCTGATTTTAACTGGCAGAAATCCGGGATTCGTCCCACCCGGATTATCATGGCCAACGACTCCCAGGAGGCTTTCTTCCTGGACCCCTCCCAGATTTCCATGGTGGACGCCCAGGGGGTGTCCTATCAGGCTTATTCCCCCCAGGAAGCGGGTGAATCCGTAGTATCTTCGGAGGCCTTTCGGGCTTATCTCCGGGGAGCAGTGAGGGGAGCGCTTTTAGGAGCGGCCATCGGCGCCGGGGTGGGGGCGGCCCTGGGTGCTGTCAGTCCGGGCGGGGGCTATTATAGGCACTGGGGTGCAGCTCGGAGTGCGGGGTGGGGTGCAGCCCGGGGTGCGGCCTGGGGCGGCGCCCTCGGCGGGGCGTCCGGGCTCTTTGTGGGAGGCGCCAACAGCCGGGCTGACTTGGAACGGCGGGTGCGCCAGCTTATCAACACCCAGCAGCTCCGGGAAAAAGTCCTCAGCCCTGGTATGACCCATGATGGTCTGGTCTTCTTTCCCCCTGTCCCCATGACCGCCGTGCGCCTGGTGCTGACGGACAAATCCCGAGAAATTGCCTGGACCTTGGAAGTCCCCGTGTCGCTGCCCCCGCCGCCGGTGCAGGTTTCCGAGACGGCCGACGAGTCGGAGGCCACTAAGTCCCAGCCGTGAGCCACCATGGAAAAGAGGTAAACCAGGCTCGCCAGCGGCAGGTTACTGGAGAAAAAATACCCGGTCACGGTCCCCTTGTGGCAAATTCCTGAAATTTTCCTATTAGTTGGAACACTCGGGCCACAGCCGGCCCTCTGTCAGTAGAGCCGGTGCACTCTCGGCCAGGGGGCCGACATGCCTGCCAGCCTTTTGAGGCTCACTCGCCCTTCTCCTTGCCTGGCTTTGGTATTCGGTAACGCCAAACGTAAGCTTTACGTAACACCATCCCAGGCTTCACGTGTCACTGACCCGGGGGCGGCCAGACCTCGCCTAAGCCGGGAAAGATATTGACATCTCCTCGTCCCTGTGGCAAAAAAAAGAAGCTGAAGCGCTGTATTCTTAATTCTTTGGCCTACATCCCGCCTGGGTCTATGAGACCATCTGTCCAGCCCCTCTAGCAGAGCCGAGGGGCATGTTTCTTCGAGAGCCAGAGGAAGAAGAGGACACGAGAGCGAAGGAACCCAAGCCCGAGGGAACTCTGTAACCTGGATGTCCGAGCCATCGACCATCTTTATCGGTGCGGGTTCTAGGGGTTTGGCCGCGGCCCACGAGCTGGTCCGGCCGGGACTCCCTCCCCTGGTCCTTAGAAGGACTGATAGGGTGGAGGAAAACTTCGAGCCGCGGGTCACCGCTACCACAACATGGACCACTCCATGCTCACGGGCATCCTGACGGCCAGGAGCTTCCTGGGGCCTGGACAAAACCTCTGGGGCGTGAACCTCGGGGACCGCCACCACGAAGAGGCCCCGGCCGCGGCGGCAGGAACCTGAGCGGCCACGGGGAGGAAGCCTTGCGGCCGGAAGATGCTGGTCATGCCGGGGAAGGGCAGGGCCAGAAAAGACCATCCCCTGAGCACAACTCAGACGCACCACTCGACATGTTGTCCGAAGCCCAGGTAACGGTTCGCAACATCGGGCTGTTACTGCTCCAGCGCGGCTCCCACGTCCTGAACGTCTTCCTCTTTGCCGCGCTGTTGCCCCGCCTCATGGGCCCCACCACCTTTGGCCAATATAGCCTCCTCAGTTCCCTGGTTGTGTTGATTGTTTTTGGGGGGAGTCTGGGTATTACCCAGATCATGGGACGGTATGTGCCCGAATTCATGCACCGGGGGGACAGGGAGGGGCTGCTCAAGTTAGTAGGCCAGTTGGCGGTGACCCGGGTGGGGGTGGCCGTAGCCGGGGCTACCCTGTATTTCACCATTACCTTCCTGTGGCTCCGGGATCTGGATTGGGTGGTCCTGGGGTTTATGGCTCTGTCGGTATTTTTCTATATGCTGGGGAACTTTGTTTTCGTCCTGTTTCTCGGACTTAACAAAGCGGCCCTCTGGGGGATGAACGAAACTCTCCGCCGCTGGGCTTCTCTGGTCTTCATGGTGGCGGGCTTTACCCTCTGGGGTCTCAAGGGCCTCTGTCTAGGGCTGGTCCTGACGGAACTCCTGGTATTTAGCATCGGCTGTTGGTGGGCCAGGTCTTATTTAAGCGGACGCCACTTCCGGGTGGAAGTGGACTACCTGACCCCATTGTTTCGCATTGGGTTGATTTTTTTTGCCAGCGAAATTATCTTGGCCGCCTTCCAATTCAGTGGCACCGGTATGATCTGGCTGGTCAAGGAAGATTATGCCCAGGTGAGCTACTTCGGTCTAGCCTATCAGGGGTATATCTTGGCGGCGGTGGCCCTGGGTCAGTTAGCTTTGGCCTTCGCACCTTTCCTCACCGGGTTGATGGTCCGCCGGGATACTCAGGGTCTCAAACAGGCGTTGGAGCAGCTTCTCAAATGGCTGGGGGTGAGCAGCGTCCTGGTGTTCCTCGGCGCCTTATTTCTGGCGGATAGTCTGGTGCCCTTCGTCATGGGGGACGCCTTCCGGCCGGTGAGCACCAACCTGGTAATCTTGATCCTGGCCCTCCTCTTCCACGGGGGAGTCAGCGTGGGAGTGGTGCTGACCATTATCGGTGACCGCCCCGGCGTGGCTTTAGGGGCTGCAGCTTTGCGGCTCACGGTTTTTCTCCTTGCGGGAGTACCTCTGGTGACCTTGTGGGGCAGCCTGGGGGCATGCCTGGCCATAAGCCTGGCGGGTATGGTAAGTTGTGGTTATTATTTGAAGCGTACGCAGGAGGTGGTGTCCTATTCCTTGCGATCGTGGTGCCTGACCCTGGGTCTGGGAGTGGTGTTTACACCCCTGGCTTGGCTGAAATCCTCCTGGGAGATAAACCTGGGCCTGGGCTGCGCCGCGGTGGCGGGATATGCCGGGATGCTCCTGCTGTTGAAGTTCATAACCTTTGGGGAACTGGCCGCACTCTGGCGGGCTCTCGTGTCCCGATCGGCTGTCGTCCCCCAGACTCTCGGGGAGAACTGAAGGGTCGCAGGACCTGAAAGGTTTCCCGTTTTTTATGGCGCCTTTCAACGACTTCAACGAATGTCAAGTGGGGCTAGGAGCCTGGATGAAGGGTGGGTCTCATCGAGGTCTGCGGGGGTCATCGCCCTAGCTTAGTACTTAATTGCCAAAGTT
>CBFDAH010000127.1:0-8477 GCA_965602785.1 uncultured Syntrophobacterales bacterium | reverse complement strand
TCGGCATGGGTCCTGAGATAGGAGCCAGGTTTATAAAAAGTATCGTAGAATTCCAGGTCCAAATGGTGCGCCTGTAGGTACGTGATCACAAAGATGGCAGGCACCGTCCCGGGAAATTTCCCAAACGTGTCGAAAATATAGTGCGCCTGGTGCGCCACACAAGCGCGAAACTTTTCGTCATGCCCCGCCGCGGCGCCCCGCACCCTGGCCGACTCCTTCCAGGGGCCGGGCGTGTCCGGGTGAAACGGCCCTCCCGGCCCGAACTTGCGCTGGCACAGCGCCTCCACCGCAGCCCCCATATCGGCATAGTGGGGCGGACAAAATCCCTCCATGACGCCTTCGAGCCCCGTGGGATGGGGATATGGCCAGCCCTCATTGGTGTCATAGCGGAAACCCAATCCCGGCACCTCCGGCTGGCCGCTCGCCCCCAAGATCGCAAAGGGGTCCAGGCCGTTGAACATCCAGCCTCCCAAACCCATGGCCTGGAGCATCAGGGCGCCGGCGTAGCAGCTGGTGGCCAGTTCGGCGGTCAGCTCGGCCAGGGACCATTGCTCCACAAAAGTCAGGGGCCAGGTATTGTTCACGTCCACGATATCCCCAAACTTCTCCATGCCGGGAACGGGCCGCCGGTGAATGTCGTCTGTGACCACCAGGCCGTTTTGCAGCATGTAGCAAAGGTTGAGGAGCACGTGCTGGGCCAGATCCCCCACTGGAATAACCAGGAGAGTGCCGGGGTGGTTGACCACCCAGGTATTGTGCGCTTCAACATAGGGCACTTCGGGAGGCAGGCCCAGGCGGCCGTCCTGAAGTTTGCGAATGCGGCCCCGGTGCGCCTCTAGGAGGACTGCGATATCGAGGGCGCCGTCCTCCTGGCGCTCGGCCGCCGCCGGGGCGTCGCGCCCCTCCAAAACGTAAACCCCGTCGTCGTCGGTGAAAAATGTCTTGCTTGTCTGAAAGCCGGCCGACGAGGGAAACGTCCGCCCTCCCGCAGCGCCGGCATAGTTGGACAGGTGCGGGGCGTACCGCTGAGCCCGGTAGATCATGTGGTGCCAGCTGGTGTTTCCGCCGCACGCCATGACCACCAGCAGCTTCTCCAACTCAGAAAGAGGCATGGGGGGATGCTTGGAGGCATAGGCAAAAACGCCGTCGGGGATTTCCGCCCCCAGAAAGAAGCGCCGGGAGCGCCGTCCCATTAAGGCCTCAAGGAGACTGAAGGCCGCCATGTCTTGAAAGCCGGGTGGCACCTGCAGCTTTTTCATAGATTCCCTCCCAGTATCGACGTCATCCCCTGCAGTCCTCCCTCACCGATAGTAGAGGGCCCCAGAGACCTCACTCCCTCTCTTTTCCAGGCACCCCCCCCAGGTCGCAAAAATTTATCCCACCCGGTGCCTGAGCCGATGAGTGTATCAGACACTCCCCGCCGCCTCGAGTTGGCGCCGTGGGAGTAACCATCTCGGACCGAAAAGGCAAACCATCCGTGAGGATGGGGCGCAAAGCCACGGGTCTTGTCCCAGGGGCAAGAAAGCCGGGTTGCCGAAGTCTGGGCCCCAGAAGCTGTTTTTCTTCCTTCCCGGGGGCCGTCCCGCGGCCCCTGCCTCTGGCAGCCTCAGACTTCCCCAGGAGGGCTGCCACCCATGACTTGGAAGAAGACGTTCGCCGGGGTTTTTCTCTCTCGCCTGTCAATCGCTGTCCTGATCCTGATAGGGGGCTTCACCCTGCCCGCCTGGGGCCAGGAAAGGTTCCAAACCCGGTATGCCAGGGTGGTGGCCAACTCAGCCGCCGACCTCCTGGAAATGGAACGTCGGCTCCATTTTTCCACACCAATTCCCGCCTCGCAACCCCGAGTGACCGGGGAATTCGCCTTCCACCCGGCCTTCCCCCGGCTGGCTGCTAAAATCGACGCCATCCTGGTCCGAACCTCACGCCTCCTCAACCTCCGGCCCTCTCGGCGGTCCCGTCTCAACATCGTCCTGGTGGCAAATGGCAAAGAGGTACAGCGACGCCACCTGGTCCTGGTGCCGGGCCAACGTCGGGGCCTGTTCGGCTATGGTTCCCTGGAGGCCTTCTATGAGTCCTACAGCCGCACGATCTATATCTCCTTGAGAGACCTCCACGAAGGCATCCTGGCCCATGAAATGGCCCACTACCTTTTCTGCACCGTCGTATCCCCGCGGCCACCATCCCGCGTCCAGGAAACCTGGGCCCATTACGTGGAGTCCCGCATGTAATCCCGCTTGAGGAGGCCACCATCGCCCTGGCAGATGAACTGCCCAGCCTTCCGCCAGAGAGTTCCGTCGTTTTAGGCTCAGTGGCAAAAGTATAGGCCGTTTCTGATGGGTGGCGAAGCCAAATCCCTGGTATGGGGTGGTGGGAGGAGGTTCGGGGGGCAGGGGCTCTGATCTCAGGCCCCCTCCCCAGCAAGCCCTTATGCCGACATCCGGTTAGCGACCCTTCTCCAGGTCCGGCCTCAACCGGGAGGCCAGGGCCGGGTCCAGCTTCTGGAGGACGAAGTACTGCTCCCAGGCCCCCTTGGTATTCCAGGCCGCCAAATACGCCAACGCCAGGTAGTATCGGGCTACGGGTAACTTGGGGTCACGCCGGATCAGCTCGGTGAGGAGTTGAGCCGCTTTCTTGGGGCGACCCAGGTCGAGGAGGGTTTTGCCGCCTTCCAGATAGGCCGGGAAAAAGCCCACGTCCCGCTTCACAGCTTCCGCAAAGGCCGCCTGGGCCTGCTCCAAACGCCCCTGGCGGCGGGCGATGGCCCCCAGGTAAAAGGCGCGCCGGGCCGCCTGTTCCACCCCATCCCCGGCCCGCTCCAGACACTTCTGGGCCTGGGCCAGGCGGCCCTCCTGGTAGTCTAAAACTCCCAGGTAAAACCAGGCCTCTTTCAGGTCGGGGGCTTGACTAACTGCCTGCTGGTAGGCCTTCCGGGCCTCAGCACGGTTCCCCAGACGCTCCCAGGACTTCCCCAGCCAAAGGGAGGCCAGGGCATAATTGGGGAGAGCGCGGCTGGCCTCCAGGCAATCACGGACGGCGCCCTCGTAATCCTCCAGGTGGTAGCGGGCTACCCCCCGGCCGAAGGAGGCTTCCGGCAGTTCTCCGGGGACGGCCAGAGCGGCGGTGAACTTCTCCTGAGCCTCCTGCCATCGCAGGTCCAGGCTGGCCCGCACACCCTGCCAGAAAGCGGCATAGGCTGCTGCTTCGGGGTTTTCCGGCTGCTTTTCCCCGGCTCCTCCCTCTGCCTGGCTTACCCGGAGGTCGGGCCCAGGGGATATGGAAGGGGCCGGTGACTTTCCCTCCCCGGAGGCTTTCTTGGCCGGGTTTGCCCATGCCTTTCGGGGCAGAAGCTGGCGGTCCCGGGCCAGGATTACTTGAAATCCCCTACCCCCTCCGTCTCCCCCGGCAAAGGCGTGGACCAGGGCCACCAGCTCTCCCCGGGAGTTAAAAAGGGGGGCCCCCGGTTCGGCCTCGGCCAGCGGCGGGGTAAGCTTCACCAGGGTCAGGCGGGGGGAAAAGGGGTGCACGCTGGCCACTTTGGCTTCCTTTAGAACCACTCCCTTTTCTTGCTGGAGCCCCACCCGGACCACCTCGCCGGGACGCACCCGCCCCACCGCACCCGGCTCCACCCGAAAAAGACCGTGGGCCTCCACCTTGACCACCGCCAGGTCCTGCAGAGCGTCCTGGAAAAGGACTTCCTGGACCAGATACTTGGCTCCTTTATTGGTGCGCACCACGCTGGCCCCGCCGGGAGTAAGGAGACTGGCACTGGTGAGGACCTTGCCGTCCTTGCCCACTACCACACCGAGACCTTGACGCCGAGGCTTTCCCTTCTTGTCCAGGCTCACCACCGCCACCACCGCCTGGGCCGGGTCCGGCTCGGCACCCCATAAAACCGCAGGCCTGGCCGCCAGGAGCCCAAAGCACAGCCCCGCAATGAGTATGGTTCTAAGCATTAGAGGCTTCATGAAACCGGATTACCACCCATTTGAAATCTACCACTTGACCTGATGTGTCATGCTGACCGCCGCGCAGAATCTCGTTTCTTTATTTATATAAAAAGCTTAGCACCACTCAGGATTATTGCCCAGCGGGCTTTGAAATAGCTTATCGGGGTGTCGCCGCCCGTCGTCGGCAACCACCGTGCGCACCTGTGGATAATCTAAGCTCTGGTCTTTAGGATAGCAAAACTTGTTCCACTTTTTTTTTCTGGAAAAGGCCTGGCTGATAGGCAGGAAAAACTCAAGGCAGGCAAGCCGGCGGCAGAGTTGCTTCCGGTTCTGCGGTGTTAACCCTGAAACAGCAGGTGTTACCTTTGGAACCTTTTATGGCCGGTTCTTCCCGCAGAAATCTCAGCACCGGGAGAGGATGGCCCTTTGGCCATTTGCCAGTAGACCCGGGCCAGCCGCCGAGCCTTTTGGCCCTTTTGGACCGGCACCTTGAGAAGGTAGGCCCGCTGGTCGGTGGGGGTCACCCATTGGTTCAGCTCCGGGTTGAGCTCCCGTAGCTCTTTCTGGGAAATCTGGAGTGCCTTGGCAAACCGCCTGACATCGGTGCCGCCGGGGCATTTCACCGTTTCATAGGCCAGGGGCCGCTTATAGGTGATCTTGGGAAAGCCGTAGCGTTGGGGAGCTCTGGCAATAAGGGCCGCCGCAATGAACTGAGGCACGTAGTTGCAGGTCTCTTTGGGGAGCCGTCTCTGCCGGGCCAACGTCCAGAAATCCTGGCTGGCGGAGCGGCGCATCGCCCCTTCCACCCGTTTTTCCCCAGCGTTGTAGCCCGCCGCCGCCAGGTACCAGCAGCCGAACTGGCGGTACAGGTCTTTGAGGTAGCGGGCCGCGGCCCGGGTGGACTTTTCCGGGTCCCGGCGCTCATCTACCTGGCCGTTGACCTTGAGACCATAGCGCCGGGCCGTCCCCGCGATGAACTGCCAGGGTCCCACCGCCTCTGCCGGAGAGCGGGCCCAGGGGTTGAAACCGCTCTCTATCAGGGCAAGGTAAACCAGTTCCGGCGGTAGGCCATGCTTTTTGAGAATGCGGCGCATCATGGGGAGGTAACGACCCGAACGGGCCAGGGAAGCTTGAAAATTTGCTTTGCCGCTACCGGAAAAATATTTCAGGTAGTTTTTAACCGGTTGGTTCAACACCACCGGAATCTGGGCCTGGGCTCCGGGCGGGGCCCCCACGAGAATACGGCTTTCGGCTATGAAGGCCTGGATTTCCTTGGCCAACTGGGGATCCACCCCCGCTTTGGGGTCGGTTCCGGGGCAGAGAAAATCCTGGGGTACCAAACCCTGGGAGGACTCTTTGGCCTTTACCCGGGGCAGACGGGCCTGCTCCCGCGGCGAGGCGCAGGCGGAAAAAAATAGCCCTCCCAGCAGGAGGACGAAGAGGCTGACCCACCACCTTTTCCACCACATAGCTATAGTTTATTTATATTTTTTTAACTTGCTATCCGGAATACCCTGATTTCTATACAGAATTTCCCTTAACTACGTCTTGTCACAGTGTTGCCCAACTGGGGTTGGAAAAGAGGAGCAGGGGTCAGTGGCTTGAGCAGGCTCGCCCGGCAACTAGGTGCTGCCCTCTCCTTCGAGGCGCCAGAAATCGTCCGCCAGCCGCTCAATATCGTCTTCCTCGATATAGCCCCCTGTCTGGACTTCGATGAGGATGAGAGGTTCACTACCGGGATTTTCCAGGCGGTGTGGGGTCTTTACCGGAACATAGACGCTTTCATTTTCCGCCACCGTACTAACGTTGGTGCCGATGGTGACCTGGGCCTTTCCCTGGACCACCACCCAGTGCTCCGCCCGGTGGTGGTGAAGTTGCAAGCTCAGGCGCCGGTCGGAGTCCACCACCACTTGTTTCACCTTATAGCCGGGTCCTGCCTGCATGACGGTGTAACGCCCCCAGGGCCGCTCCACCGTGGGGTGTTCCCGGGACTCCACCTGATTTTGTCGGGAAAGCTCCGTCACCAGGTCCTTCACCTCCTGGACCCGCTCCCGGGGGCAGACCAGCGTGGCGTCAGCGGTGTCCACCACGATCATATCCTGGAGGCCGATGGTGGCCACCAGGCGGTCCTGGGAAAAGATCAGGGAATCCCGGCTGTCCAGATCCAGGGTCCGGCCTAAAAGGACATTTCCCTCGGCGTCCGCCTCGCACAGGTCCTGGAGGGCGCTCCAGGTGCCCACGTCGCTCCAGCCCATGTCCACCGGCACCACCGCCACGTTGTCCACCTTCTCCATGACGCCGTGGTCCAGGGAGATGCTGGGGAGACGCTGGTACACCTCGGCCAGGGCCTCCGGAGATGCTTCCGGGGACACCCCCGCCAGTTCCCGGTGCAGCTCCGGGAGATGCCGGGCCAGGGCTTGGAGGAATACGTCCCGGCGAAAGAGGAAGATGCCGCTGTTCCAATAGTAGCCCCCCTCCGCCAGGAAGGCCCGGGCCCGGGAGAGCTCCGGCTTCTCAGTGAAAGCCACCGCCTGAAAAGCTCCGGCCGCCAGAGGCTCCCCGGCCTTGATATACCCGTAGCCGGTATCGGGGCGGGTGGGCGTGATGCCAAAGGTCACGAGAAAACCCGCCTGGGCCAGGGCCGCGCCTTGGTCCAGGGCCCGGTGAAAGGCGGCTGTATCCCGGATAAAATGGTCGGCCGGAAAAACGGCCATGATGTCGGCCCCGGCCTCCTCGCCCATAAGGGCTGCGGCCAACCCCACCGCCGGCGCGGTGTTCTTGCCCTCCGGCTCCAACCACAGGCGGATGTCCTTCAGGCCCTGGCGATGGAGGTCCAGACGGATGACATCGGCCTGGGACGCCGCGGTGACCACCGCCAGGAGCTCCGGGGGAATGCGGGGCACAAGACGCGCGCAGGTGGCCTGGAGCATAGAGTCCGACCCCAGAAGACGCAGCACCTGCTTGGGAGATTGGGAGCGGCTCAAGGGCCAGAAGCGGGTGCCCGAGCCCCCGGCCAGGATGACGCCAAAGAGCGGCGGCGATGCAGCCTTTGTCATAGGCCCTCCCCTCCCAAAAATTTCGAATTACAAGTGTAATCTAAATGCTGTTCTGAAAGTCTCTTGAAAGGAGGACTGGGGGACAACTGAATTCTCACTCTCCCTCAAGGCTCCCCGCCCAAAGCCTTTTAGGTGCTTGGGTTATCCAGCCCGGCGGGCCCGATGAATTTAGCCACTAGGGGATTGGTGGAAGGGGCAGGGTCCACGAGGCCTGGACCTCTCCCTCAAAGACTCGTTAACAACAATCTCATTATAGTCTGTTTATCGGCGAGTCGCCAAATATGTTGAGCCAGACAAGGAAGTTAAGCAAAATTTTTTGGCGGGGCTCCCCTTACCGCTCATTCCAGGTGCCGGTAAAACTCTCGGGGAGCCAGTTCGGCATACTCATCCTGGGAGGCCAGATGTCGACGCAAATCCACGCACAGATGGCACTTGGAGACGTAGCCATCCTCCTTTTCCTGATAACCCCGCTCCATGGCAAAATCGTACAGGCCGGCAAAGTCGCCGGTGAGGAGAAACCCGAGGACCGGACGCTCAGTGACCTCCAGGCCCTCCTGGATGAGCTGCTCCAGGTCCCGCCACGGTCCCAGGGAAATCCCCCCGCAAAAGCCCGGCATGAAGTTACCGTAGTTATCAAAGTGGTTATGCAATCCCCGTACCAGGGGTGTGGGGCAGGGCAACGGCAGCAGGCGGCCCGCCGGTTGGGACAGAAAATGCTCCCTCAGGCGATAGGCGGCCCGGCCCATGAGAAAAAGCTCCACCCGTTCCGCCAGGGGTTCGGGCCGGGTTCTGGCCAGATAGTCCTCAAGGGCCAGCCTTTCCCTGACCCCCAGCTTTTTGAAGCGCTTATAATACTCCCACTGATAAACGATGACGTTGTCCCCGAAGACCCGGACGCTCTGGTCGATGCCCCGTTCGGTGCGTTCGAAGGGCACATGCTCGGCGTAAAAGGGATTGACGGAAATCAGGATGCCTTTCATCCCTGCATCTTTCAAGACCTCGAGCTTTTCCCGGGTGCCGGCGTCGGTGGCGCACCAGGAGCAGTTGGTCTCCACGAACACACCGGGTAGGCGATATTCCCGGGCCAGGCGCACCCCCTTGAGAAGCAGGTCGAAGTTTAAAAATGGCTCGCCCCCGGTGAAGTGCAGGCCATAGTTGACGTGGATGGTGTGCCGGCCATAGGGGCTCGCTTTGATCTTGCCGGCCAGGACCGTGAGGCAGGCTTCCAGGTCCTCAGGAGACATCCAGTCCCCCGGCCATTGGGGCGAACAGGCATACAAACAGTGGCGGCAGGCCGCGGAGCACTTATAGGAGAGGAGCACCCCGCCGGATATGGGGGTGGGGATTTTGATGAGGGTCATAATCACCTTCCCATGCCATGGTGACAACTCGTATTATAGAGGATGTCCTAAGCTCTGCTAAGGACTTAATGATAGAATCTGTGGGGGGAGGGCCAGGGACCTGAGGTCCCTGC
>CBFDAH010000126.1:0-8506 GCA_965602785.1 uncultured Syntrophobacterales bacterium | reverse complement strand
TGTTTTGGGGCTGTTTTACTTACTAACTCAAGTATTTTCTACCGGACAGCAGTGTTGGGAAATGATTGGCAGAAAAATCAAAGAAACGTACCGGCAGCTACAGCATTTTTTATGACAGCCAGATAAACTCTATAAAACTATCCAATTAAGACAAAAGACCGGTTGAGGAGCACCTGAACGTGAGGTAAGAAAACCTACATGTCTTCTGGTGAGCTACCCGTCCGCAACTAAAAGGAGTGATACAGTGTATCCACAAATTCTGGGAATTTCAGGAAGTCCCATTAAAAACAGCAACACGGACCGCCTGGTCAAAGGGGTGCTAGAGGCCAGCGAGCTCAAAACTGAGTTCATCAAACTCTCCCGGCTCAAGGTGCGGCCCTGTATTGCCTGTCTGGGTTGCAAGGAGGATAATGTTTGCAAAGTCAAGGATGATTTTCCAGACCTGGCGGAAAAAGTTCGCCAGGCCGGGGCCCTGGTAGTGGGGGGCTACTCTCCCTATGGGTCGGTGGATGGGTTTACCAAAGCCTTCCTGGAACGCCTCTTTTCCCTGCGCCACCAGCACGGCCTCAACCGAGGCAAGCTGGCAGTGGTCATTACCACGGGCATCGGTCGGGGCGCGCCCGGGGTGGAAGCGGCCAATGAGCAGATTGCCCACGCCCTGAAATTGGAAGGGATGGAAATCCTGGGGCAACTCACCGTGGTGGGCAATCCGGAGTGCATGGTGTGTGGCTTCGGTGAAACTTGCCCCATGAGCGCCCTGCCCTGGGTCTTCGGAGCTGATGTCACTGTAACCCCGGATAAATTCTGTCAGGTGGAGGATCAGACCGAAACCTGGCAGCAGGCCCAGGAGTTGGGTCAGGATATAGCCCACCGCCTGCGGGATCAATTGGCCATGTAGAGTATTGGCTGAAAAAGAGAGGCTCCTCTCATGAAGGCCGCCAAAGTAATCATCGCCTGCAAAGTTTTTGCTGATGAATTGCAGTATGTGCTGCAAGATGCGGAGGGGGTGGAGATTATCTGGATTGACGCCGCCCTCCATGCTGATCTGCCCCGGTTGGAGCAAGAATTAACCGGGGCCTTGGCTACCCTCGGGGAAATCCAAGAAGATGTCAGGGTGTTCCTGGGAGTTGGTTGTCATCCGGACCTCGTCGAGTTGGCCGATAAGTTTGGCGTCCCCTTGACCAGGGTAAAAAATTGCCTGGAAGCCTTCTTGGGGAATAAAGTCAGGGAACTGGAACAAGACCGCACCATGCTCATGACTCCCGGTTGGATCAGGGCCTGGCCGGGGATTATGGCCTCTATGGGTTGGGATGAAGTGGATGTGAGGATCAATCTGGGTCGCTACCAACGCATCCTGCTCCTGGAGCCGGGGCTCAATCCCCTAAACGACGAGGAAATCCTGACCTTTTTTGATTTGGTCCAGGTTCCCATTGAGGTGGAGCCCCTGGAATTGCATCACTTCCGCAGTACATTAACTGAGCTGCTTGATGGTCCCAAACCTTCCCGGAAAGAAAAAGAGTTCGTCGAGAGTAATGAGGTACAATAAGTTATAGATTAGTATGACCTTGTGAGGAGGGGTGAGCACATGATTCTCGCGATCAACGGCAGCCCAAAACCCAAAGGCAATCTGCACCGCATGCTGGACAAGGTGGCCCGGGACACCGGCTACCCCTATGAGATTGTGCGGTTGGCCGAGCTGAACATACGCCCCTGTCTCGGCTGCGTTAAATGCGCCGACAACAACCGCTGTGTGCAACAAGATGACATGGCCCCCCTCTATGATAAGATTGTGGCGGCAAACGCTATGATTGTCGGTCCGATAGTGTATTTCGGCAAGGCCAACGCTTTTACCCACACCTTCCTGGAGCGCCTCTTTCCCCTGCGCCACTTGGAGCCCCAGACTATTGGCAAGCTGGCCGCCGTGGTGTGCGTGGGGGGGAACGAGGCCGAGCAGGTGGTGCGGGAGGTATCCTATCAACTGAGTAGTTATTTTGAATACAAGGTGGTGGGGTCGGTTTTTTTCAATAGCGCCACCCCGCCCTGCTTTATCTGCGGCTATGGCACTACCTGCCAGTACGGCGGTCCGGCCCGCTGGATGAGTCCTGAGGAATTTGCCCAGTTAACCGAGATCACCCCGGAGATGTTCCAGAATTTCGAAGACCATCCGGAAGTTGTGGCAGCCTGCGAATTATTGTCCCGGGAGTTGCAGGCCGCCATCGCGGCCCTGGGGGCGTAAGGCCCCTGACCTCGACAATCGCACTACCTTTATGGGTTGGGAGGCGAGTTTGAGGGGAAGGCGGGGGGACTGCCTGTCCCCGATCTTCCCCTCAAGACCCTGAAAAAGGCGGAGTGGATGATTCAAGGGAGCAGGACGCTTGTCGTGCCGCACCCCGTTATCCAGGGAGTGATATCCTCAGGACGATTCCGGACGCCGCGCCGTTGATCCCGGAACTACCAATCCCGGGCCTGGACGTCGCATATCATCACCACCAGATCCCCCCGCTGGCCGGTGGGGTCCTTCACCAGGTCTTCGAAGATGGCTTTGGCAGAGAAGCCGGCCCTTTTGAAGGTGGCGATGGCGGCGGCGGCCTGGAGGTGAATCTCGGCCACCAGCTTTTCCAGGCCGAATTCTGCCGCCAGGTCCACGATTTCATTGACCATAAGGGTGCCCAGCCCCCTGCCCTGGAACTCCTGGGCGACTACCACCCGGACGTTTCCCAGGTGGCGCTTCCAGCCCACCTTGCGCATGTGCAGGGTGGCGTCCCCCACAATCTTGCCGTCCGTCTCGGCGATGAGAGAAAAGACCCGATGATAATCGATGTGATTCACCCAATCGTCGATGGTGGCCGGGTCCCGCACGTCGTTGCGCAAAAACATCAGATCCCGTTCATCGACCCGGCGGAAGAAGTCCAGGAGCTTGTTCCGGTCTTCCTTTACCATGGGACGCAAGATCACCCGGGTGCCGTCCTTCAGAACCCCTTCTTTTTGGTACTCCGCCATTTTTCCCCCTTATCAAACGCCTTGGGCCAGCCGCTCCGCCAAGAATTCGGGGAGCCCGGCCTTGAGGATGCAGTGTTGCGCCGCAGCCACGTCGTATGGGACTGACTTGAATTGAATGGAAAACTCCTGATCGTCAAAAATGGCGTACTCAGCCTCCGGGTTGCCGCTCCGGGGCTGTCCCACACTTCCCGGGTTGATGAGGTAATGCCATTGTGGGTCTAAAAGAATTTTTCCCGGATTAATGGCCTGGGTGGCCACTTTGCCGCGAATGTCCCGATACCACAGGGCCCGGCGGTGGGTGTGGCCGAAAAAGCAGACCCTGAGTCCCAGGCCTTTCTTGAGCATCTTGAGCACTCGTTTGCCCTGGAAGTGGTAGCTGATATAAGAATCGGTGCTGGTGGGGGTGCCGTGACAGGCCAGGTAATCGGCGCCTTCCCGGGTCATGGGGAGATCCCGGAGAAATTCCAGGAATTCCGGCCGCACCTGCTCCCGGGACCAGATGATGGCCTGATACGCGATAATGTTAAAGTGCTGGGCCAACTCCACATCCAGCAAGGCCAGGTCATGGTTGCCGGCCAGGCTCTGCACGGAGCGGCCCTGGACTAGCTCCAGGCACTCGTTGGGGTTGGCGTTGTAGCCCACCAGGTCGCCCAGGTTGAGAATCAGGTCGGCCTTTTCCTCGTCAAGCTTGGTGAGCACCCGCTCTAAGGCTTGGATATTACTGTGGATGTCTGATATGAGGGCCAGACGCATAAAAAAATAGGCACATCTCAGGGGCGGGCTGCACTGACGTCGCCCTCAGCGCCCTTCCTTGACATTTCCAGGATTTCTGGTAAGTTTCCCCCATTTTATCATGGAACCCGGTGAACTCGTCGAATTCTTTGAAGAGAAAAGCATCCTGGTGGCTGCGGTCCTGGAGCTCAAAGGGGAACGTCTGCAGGTTATCACCTCCTCCAACCGGGAGCTGACTGTGGCCAGGAAAAGGGTTCTGCACGCCTGCCCTTCGGGTAACCCGGCCAATCTTCCCCGACAGGAGTGGCTGGCCCTTCTCGAGGAAACCACCCGGCGCCGGGAGGCCTTGCAACAGGACATCGACCTGGACCAGGTGTGGGAGCTCCTGGTGGAGGAGGGGGAAGCTCTTTCAGTGGCAGGAATGTCCGACCTGTGGTTCGGCTCCGCCACCCCGGACCAGGTGGCGGCCATGAACCGGGCTCTCTATGCCGACCGATCTCTCTTCAAGTATAAGGATGGCTTGTGGCGGCCCAACTCCCCCGAGATGGTGGAGGGCCTCCAGGAAAAGGCCCGCCGGGAGGAGGAGGCCAAGCAGGAGCTGGCCGAGGCGGCCCAATGGCTGAAAGCAGCCTGGGAGGGAGAGGATATCACCGACCCCGCCTGGCGGGTGCGCCTGGTGGAGCTCCTCACACAGGCAGCGGTGTGGGGCCAAGAGGCCCCGGAGTATCCCCGGGTTAAATCCTTCCTGGACAAGGCCAAGATTCCCGGTACCCATGCCCCCTTCCGGCTGCTGGTACGCCTGAACGTCTTTTCCGAAGACGAGAACCTGGACCTCTACCGTCTGGAGGCGCCCCTGGCCTTTTCCCGGACGGCGCTGGATTCAGCCGTGAGCCTCAGCGGTGCAACCCACACTGACCCCTACGCCGCCTCTCGCACCGACCTCACCCATCTGGACTGCTTCACCATCGACGGGGAGCGCACCCGGGACCTGGATGACGCCCTGAGCCTGGAGGTTCTGCCCTCGGGCTGGCTCCTGGGCATCCACATCGCCGACGTTTCCGCCCTGGTGGCCGCCGGTACCCCCCTGGACCGGGAGGCCCAGGAGCGGAGCTCTTCCATTTACCTCCCGGAAACCCGGGTCCCCATGCTCCCGGAGGAAATCTCCGAGGACACCTTGTCTCTGGTGGCCCAAAAAGAGCGCTGGGCCCTGAGTATCCTGGTCACCCTGGATCCGGAGGGGGAGGTCCGGGAATGGGAGATACAGCCGAGTCTAATCCGAGTGCGGCGGCGGCTCTCCTATGGAGAGGCGGACCGGCTCATCGAGGGGGACGAAACCCTGGGGGCCCTCTTCCGGTTGGCGGAGCGCCTCAAGGAACGGCGCCTGTCCCGGGGGGGCTATGAGCTGAAGCTCCCGGAGGTATGGGTGAGCTTCGACCCTCAGGGGAAGGTGAACGTGACGGTGGAGGACCAGGAGACCCCTAGCCATCAGATGGTGGCCGAAACCATGGTCCTGGCCAACTGGCTGGCGGCCCGGTTCCTGGCGGAGAGGGGCGTGCCGGCCATCTACCGCACCCAGCCGGAACCCCGGGAGCCCATCAACCGGGAGGAGCCCAAGACCCTCCTGGAACTCTGGCAGGACCGCCGGAAGCTCAGCCGGGTGATCATGGACCTCAACCCCCAGCCCCACTGGGGCCTGGGCTTGCCCCAGTACACCTTCGCCACCTCGCCCATACGCCGCTATTTGGACCTGGTTATCCATCGGCAGATCGTCAGCGTTCTCCTGGGCGCGCCCTTGTTTTACGGTCCGGAGGAACTTGAAAAAATTGTCATGGTCATTGACCCGGCCATGCGCCGGGCCGGCCAGCTCAAGAACCTGCGCCTGCGGTACTGGCTCCTCAAATACCTGGCCGGGCGGGTGGGCCAGAAACTGGAGGCCCTGGTGGTGGAGGCCTTGCCCCACCGCAACCGCCTCCTCTTCCCTGGCCTCCTCCTGGAGGTGCCCTTTGCGGCTCCCGCCACCCTGCGCCTCAAGCCCGGCGACCTGGTCCAGGTGCGTCTGGATAAGGTCCTCCCCCGGGAGGACCAGGTGAAACTTTCCTTGGCTTAAGGGTTGTAGTGGAGCTGGCTGAGTGGCGCAGGCTTTTACCTGCGCATTTCCTACCCGAACACCCGCTTGAAGAGCTTGTCAGCGTGCCTTAAGTGGTGCTTCAGGTCGAAGAGTTCCTCCAGTTCCGCCAGGCTCAGATACGTGCCGATAGCGGGATCCCCCTTCACCCGCTCAGCGAACGACCCGCCCTCCTCCCAGACCTGCATGGCCACCCTCTGGGTCAGGCGATATGCCTCGTCCCTGGACAACCCCTTGCGCACCAGGGCCAGCAGCAGGCTCTGGGAAAACACTAAACCCCGGCTGTCCGCCAGATTGGCTGCCATGTTCTCTGGATAAACGACCAGATTCTTGAGGACACCTTTGAGGCGCTGAATCATAAAATCCAGCAGAATGTTGCTGTCCGGGATGATGATGCGCTCGGCGGAGGAGTGACTGATGTCCCGCTCGTGCCACAGGGCCACGTTTTCAAGAGCCGTCAGGGCATTCCCCCGAAGCACCCGGGCCAGGCCGCAGAGGTTTTCGGTGAGCACCGGATTCCGTTTGTGAGGCATGGCCGAAGAGCCCTTTTGCTTGGCCCCGAAGGCCTCCTCCGCCTCCCGCACCTCGGTGCGCTGCAGATGCCGGATTTCCATGGCCACCTTCTCGATACTGGCGCCGATGAGGGCCAGGGTGGCGAGATACTGGGCGTGGCGGTCCCGCTGGATGATCTGGCTGGAGATGGGGGCCGGGGTGAGGCCCAAACGGGCGCAGACGCCGGCCTCCACTTCCGGCGGCAGGTGCGCAAAAGTCCCCACCGCGCCGGAGAGCTTGCCCACGCACACGGTCTCTTGGGCCGCGGCCAGGCGTTCCCGCTGGCGTTGGAACTCGGCGTACCACAGGGCGAATTTTAGCCCCAAGGTGATGGGCTCGGCGTGCACCCCGTGAGTGCGGCCCACCATGACCAAATCCTTGTAGGTATAGGCCTGCTCTTTGAGTACCGCCAAAAGCTCATCCAGGTCGGCCAGGAGCAGGTCGGCGGACTCCTTGAGGCGCAGACCCAGGGCCGTGTCCAGGACGTCAGAGGAGGTGAGGCCGAAGTGGAAGTAGCGGCCATCCTCCCCGAGGTTGCTGGCCACCTGGTCCACGAACGCGGCCACGTCATGGTGGGTTTCTTTTTCAATGGCCAACACACGCTCGGGGTCGCACTGGGCCTTGGTCTTGACCCGGGGCGGGACTTCCGCGGGAATGAAACCCGCCTCCGCCAGCGCCTCCATGGCTGCCAGCTCCACCTGGAGCCAGGCGGCGAACTTGTTTTCCTCAGACCAGATGCGGGCCATGGCCTCACGGCTGTAGCGGGGAATCATAGTCTTATTTTGCCTTCTTTTCTTTTCTCTTAGTAGAAATATTGCGATCAGATACAATACTTTTCCTTGTACCTGACTTGGAATTTTTTGAGCCGACTATAACATAGGTCATTTTTTCTCGTGGAGTGGGAGGTAAGGCCTCACCTTTGACAACAGTTACCTCCTTACCTCGTCCCCCACGCGGCCCAATCTGCTGATATTGGCCCGATCGAGGCGCAATTTGTCCTGGTCTTAAAGAACCTTTCAAATAATGCTGATAGCGATGTTCACCGATTTTCAATTTTGCCTCATTAGGGCCTTGCCTTCTTTCGGGCATCGGAACCATCTTGATTACAAGTCGGCGATTGAGATGCCCAGCGATTCTGCTGAGCATGGACAGAGAATGCCCTTCATAGTCAGCATCTTCGAGTCTACTGATCACCGATTGTGTTGTCCCTATGAGGTCAGCAAGTTCTTTTTGAGTTAGCCCAGCCTCTTTACGCAAATCATAAATTGTCTGGGCCACCTCTGCATTAACCCGTTCTGCTTCCAGAGAATTTCTCCGGCTTGAGCTCTCGCCAATATATCTTCGGTGCAAGATCTTGACAGCGTTTTTTGTCTTATCTTTCTTCTTCAGGGTAATCACCCCCTATATGTGTATCTTTCTTGGTCTTTCCCAAAGCGAAACTTGCGTTCGATTGCGAGGTCAATTTCCTTTGGTGGCACCTGGCTTGTTTTTGTCAAACCATGGGAGATGACTGCTTGCTTCCCTTGGAAAAAATAGAGTATCCTGTAATGTATTCTTTGTAGGGAAACTCGCAATTCGTAGATGCCATCTCTCAGGTAATCCGCTAAAGGGCGTCGAAGTTCGTAGCCTTTCTCTGCCAATAATTCAATTCTCACGATACACTTATTTTGAGCTTTGGCAGGTAATTTGTCTATCCACTCCAGAAAAGGAACTGAACCGTCATCCTCCGCAAAAAACGTTATCTCAATTTTTGGCATTTACTGCCCCCAGAAGGAGAAGGCGAGGCAAGGCTACAGGTAATTAAGATATCGGTTTTTTGCGATTTTTTGTCAAGGATAATTTTATAGAGATAGTAAGAGACTTAGAAATTAGCCATGCCGGACTGGGGGGAGATCTTCACTGACCCGCTGATGCAGCGCCTGGCCCCCACCCCGGAGGAACTGGCGGCTCAATTTCCCGGCTATGCCGTCCTCCGCCTGGAGACCATCCAGGCCCCCATCCCCTTCATGGGCGGAGCAGAACTCCCCCAACTGATTTTCTTGGCCATATAAAGAGGAATAAAGTAGTGGGGGAGGGGCCAGGGGTCGCAGACCCCTG
>CBFDAH010000125.1:0-8535 GCA_965602785.1 uncultured Syntrophobacterales bacterium | reverse complement strand
AGATTATTATTCACGTAAATACGATACGCCGATGCCATACTCATTATTTTTCGATGTGAAAAACAGAAAAGCAATTCACGAAGGAGGCGTGCCGCCGCGGGATGAAAGAAGAGAATTGGCAACCCATGGCTGCGTTCACGTGGAACATCCGCATATGGAATGGTTGTTTGATTGGGCCGAGGAAGGAAAAACTGCGGTGGTAATTTACGGCTGGAGATCGGAGGATTGATATAATAATTTGAGACTTTTGCAAAAGTATCTTGAGGGGCGGGCCGGGGAGTATAGGGCGGGTTTGAAACCCTCCCCTACACGCCCCCTGGGGCACGGCAAGCCGTGCCCCTACAACTCCCCTCCAACCCACTGTGGGGGCTTGCTTTATCAAGCCCTGAGGGTGCCATGAATTACGCCCCTAAGGGGTTGGGGGAGAGGGTTTGGGATAGGGGGCAGGGGCCCGTGGCACAGGTGTCCTCACCTGTGGAAGCCCCGGGCTTCCAGCCCCTCGGCACCCCCCTCTCCCAAAAAACTATTTACAACAATCTCATTATTATGAGCTACGCCTACCATTATCTAATCTAACCACCAAGGCCCCCGCCGGGCCTGCCGGGGGCCGGAGGCTGGGGGCGGATTAGGGTGGCAGGGCGGCTGGAAACTATTCCCAGGCATTTCTTCGATTGACATTCCCGCTTTTCTGTGACAGGCAAAGTAAGGGGGCGTGCGACCCCGCCCGTGTTTGAAAATCCCTACCCGTAAAGGAGGCTCCCATGTCCAGGATATTGCGCCTTAACATGGCTGAGAGGAATTATCGTTGGGAGGATGTTTCGGCTGACAAGGCTGGCCTGGGAGGACGGGCTTTCACGTCCCGGCTCCTGCGGGAAGAAGTGCCGGCCGGCTGTCACCCACTGAGTCCGGCCAACAAGCTGGTGGTGGCGCCGGGGTTGCTCAGCGGGGCGCCGGTGGCCAATGCCGGGCGCATTTCCGTGGGCGGGAAATCCCCCCTCACCGGCACCATTAAGGAGAGCAATGCCGGCGGCTTGGTCTCCATCAAACTGGCCCGCCTGGGGATCAAGGCGCTGGTGGTGGAGGGCCGGCCCGAGAACGGGGGTTTTTGGGGCGTTAGGATCACCAAGGACGGGGTCGAGTTCTTCCCGGCCGACGATCTGGCGGGCCTGGGGAACTATGACACCATGGCCCGTCTGTGGGAGCGGTTCGGCCGGCGCGTGGGGGTGATGAGCATCGGTCAGGCCGGCGAGAAGCGCCTCATCGGGGCCTCCATCCACTTTGCCGACCCCGAAGGGCGTCCGGGACGGGCGGCCGGCCGGGGGGGCCTGGGGGCCCTCATGGGCTCGAAAAAGCTCAAAGCCCTGGTGGTGGACGACACGGGGGCCAAGCCCGAGCCCCTGGCCGAGCCGGAAAAATTCAAAGAGGCTTCCCGCCGGTGGGTCAAGTACCTGACGGACCACCCGGTGAGCGGTCAGGCCCTCCCGGCCTTTGGCACCGCGGTTCTCATTAACATCGTCAATGAGGCCGGCGCGCTTCCCACCCAGAATTTCCGGGGGGGGCGCTTCGAGTTCGCCGAGGATATCAGCGGCGAGCGCATGGTCGAGCTCATCCAGGCCCGGGGCGGCAAAACCAAGGAGGGTTGCCATCCCGGCTGTGTGATCCAGTGCTCCCAGACCTACCACGACGCCGAGGGGAACTATCTCACTTCCGGCTTTGAATATGAGACCATCTGGGCCATTGGCGCCAACACCCTGATCCGCCACCTGGATGACATTGCGGTCCTCGACCGTCTGTGTGACGATTTTGGTCTCGACACCATTGAGTTCGGCGTCACTTTGGGTGTTTTGATGGAAGGGGGCGTGGTTCCCTGGGGCGACGGTCCGGCCTCCATTGAGATGCTGAAAAAGGTGGGCACCGACGACCCCTGGGGCCTGATTATCGGGAACGGTTCTGTCTTCACCGGGCAGGCTCTCGGGGTGGACCGGGTGCCCGCGGTTAAGGGCCAGGGTCTTCCCGCCTATGACCCCCGGGCCGAAAAAGGCGTGGGCCTTACCTATGCCACCAGTCCCATGGGCGGCGACCATACGGCTGGTTACGGTGTAGCAGTAAACATCCTGGGCTGCGGCGGGGGTGGCGACCCCTTGAAAAAGGAAGGGCATGTCGAACTGTCTCGTAATCTCCAGGTGGCCACCGCGGCCATCGATGCCGCGGGCCTGTGTCTGTTTGTGGCTTTTCCGGTGTTGGACGAGCCGGAGGCGCTGCAGTGCATCGTGGATTTGATCAACTTCCGCCATGGCCTGAACTGGACCGGCGAGGACTTCCTGGAGCTCGGACGGCAGGTGCTCAGAGACGAGCGCAGCTTTAACCGGGATGCCGGCTTCACCAAGGCCCACGACCGCTTGCCGGAGTTTTTCAAAGAAAAGCTCAAACCCCATGATGTTACCTGGGACTTTACGGACGAGGAAATGGACCAGGTGCTGGCAGACTTTTAGGCATGGACACGGGGGAGGGCCGGAAAACCTGAGGTTGCCGCCCTCCTCCCAGTTCCCTCCTCCAGACGTTTTCTTATGCCCTTGCAAGTCTTCCTTAATGCCACCCTCAGGCAGTATGTTCCCGGCTACAATCCTTATGCGGGCCTCTCCCTGGAAGTCCGGCCCGGCGCCACCCCGGCGCAGATCATCGCCAAGCTGGGGGTCCCCCTGGAAGAAGTCACCCTGATCATGGTGGACGGCCGACGCCAGGACAAGGATTATCCCCTCCAGGGGGAGGAACGCCTGGGCCTTTTCCCCCCCATCGGCGGGGGGTAGGAGGGGTTAGAAATAGGGTTTTCGGGGCAGTAGTGTCTTGCAGAGATTTTGCAGAAATCGGAACAAGTTTACTTTTAAAAATGTAGCCGCAGGCTTTAGCCTGCGTTGGTTTGAGAAGAGACGCCTGAGCCACCTACCATAAACCACCGACCTACCGCAAACGCAAAATTTCCAACTGGCCGGTGTCGCCGTCGTAATGGGCCAGACCGCCGTGATAGGCAGGGGGCTGCCCCAGAAGGAGGCGAAGGGCCTCCTGGGCCTGAAGGCTTGCCACCAGGGTGACGGTGGGCGCCAGCACCTCCGGGGGTTCCTCGGCCCCCCCCGACTCCAGGGAGTAGATGCGGGTGAAAATGTCCCCATCCTGGGGGAGGATGGTGGCCACGTGGCCAAACCGCCCCTTCACCGCGCCGTGCACCAGGGGTACGTGCATCTTTTGGGCCGCGGCAAAGAGGTCGCGCCGGGCCGGCAAGGAGTCCAGGCCGTCCAGCGCCACCTGAACCTCCCTGAGATAGCGGGGCAGATTCTCGGCATCCAGGAAATGTGGGATGGCTTCAGCCAGCAGCGCCGGGTTGATCTCCTGAAGATGGCGGGCCGTAACCTGGGCTTTCTGGTGCCCCAGAGTTGGGGGGGTGGCCAGCCACTGGCGGTTGTAATTGGAGGGGACAAAGACGTCGCCGTCCGCCAGGAGCAGATGCCCCACTCCCGCCCGGGCCAGGAGCACGGCCAGAGTCCCTCCCAGGCCCCCCACTCCCACGATGAGGACGCGGCTCTCAAAGAGCCGCAGTTGCTGGGCCGCGCTCAGGCTGGGGAAATTGCGCTCATAGCACTCCGGGAAGATGCCCTCCCGAAGCGCCGCCTGCACGGCCTGGGGAGCCGTCAGGCCAGAGTTTTGGGCCCAGAGATCGAGGTCTGCCTGGCGGACCAGCCTAGCTTTCTGGCCGGATCGGCTCAGGCGGTGGGAGAGGGATTTCAGGGATTCTGCCATGTTGGACACAGGTTATGGTGATCAGGAAAATCGAACCTAGTACTTAATTGCCAAAGTTAGCGAATTTTTAAAAGCGGTTTTATTCCCCCCTTTTTCAAAGGAGGACTTTAGCCGTTACTGATCCATCAGGATGTTCGCAATTATTTCGGATGATTTTCTCAACCAACTACTAGCGTGGCCAGGCCAAAGCCCAGGTGGCATTGAAGCACCGGTTGCCGTGTGGCTTTGGTCACCTTTTTCTCAAAGTATTTTTACCCTGGGTGAAGTCCTATTGCCAGAAATAATTCCACCCTAAAGTGTCCCGCCAGAGTAGAAAGGGCTGGCGGTGTAGGTCAATAACATCATGAGACGTTGATATGTCTGGTTTGAGAGGAAAATGTCTATTCGGGCCCCGACAAAGGAGGCTTTTTCTGGCAGTGAAGTCGAGGCTGCCCCTGAGGAGCCTGTGGTTTTTGGGCCCGGGAGCAAGCAGTACCGCCAGAAGTGTTCTATAATCTCTCCAGGAACGTGACCTGAGGAGGCCAGCTATGCAGGGCAAGGAAAAACCGCCGGCCATGGGCAAAAACACGGCGGCGATTCACCGGGGCGGGCTGGAGAGCCCGGTGTACGGGGAGGTCTCCGTCCCCATTTTCCAGACGTCCACCTTTGCTTTTCCCAGTGCCGAGGCCGGGGCGGCCCGCTTCACCGGGGAGGAACCCGGCTTTAGCTACACCCGCCTGGGCAACCCCACGACCAGAGCCCTGGAGGAGTGCCTGGCGGGCCTGGAACAGGGTAGCCACGCCAGTGCCACGGCCACCGGCATGGCGGCCATCGCCGCGGTTTTCCTGGGGCTCCTCCGCAAAGGGGATCACCTCCTGGCGGGAGATTGCCTGTATGGGCCCACCCACGTGGTCATCGACCGGGAGCTCAGCCGCTTCGGCATCAGTGCCACCTTCGTGGACACCGCGGATGCGGTCCAGGTGCAGGAGGCCTTCCGGCCCAACACCCGGCTGTTGTTTCTGGAAACCCCGGCCAATCCCACCCTGAAGATCACGGACCTGGCCGCCATGGCCCAAATGACCCGGGAGCGGGGGGTCCTGATGGCGGTGGACAATACCTTTGCCACCCCCTATCTGCAGCGTCCCCTGACGTTGGGGGCCGACGTGGTGGTGCATAGCCTCACCAAGTTTTTAAACGGCCACAGCGACGTCCTGGGGGGCATGGTTGTGGTCAAAGAGGCCGAAGTCGCGAAAAAAATTAGAAGGATGCTGAACCTGTTCGGCGGCACCATGGACCCCCACCAGGCCTGGCTTATCCTCCGGGGGGTGCGCACCCTGGGAGTGCGCCTGGAGAAAGCCCAGGCCAACGCCGGTAAACTGGTGGAGTTTCTGGAGCAGCACCCCCGGGTGGAGTGGGTGCGATATCCGGGGCGGGCTCAGCACCCCGGGCATGACATTGCCAGGCAGCAGATGGACGGCTTTGGGGCCATGCTCTGTTTTGGGGTCTTGGGAGGCCTGGAGGGGGGGAAGAGGCTCATGAACCACGTGCGCCTCATCACTCTGGCGGTGTCCTTGGGAGGGGTGGAGTCCCTGATGCAGCATCCTGCCTCCATGACCCACGCCGGCATGCCCCGGGAGGAGCGGCTGGCCGCGGGCATCGGGGATGAGATGGTGCGTCTGTCCGTGGGCTGTGAGGACGTGGAGGACCTCATGGCCGATTTGGACCAGGGTTTAAGTTTTCTTCCCTGAGGTCCGGTGGGCGGGGGTTTGACGTGGCGCCCAAATTTCTCTATTTGGCCTGGATGGAGCAGGTCTGGCGTGATTATCTCCAGGCCGCCACCCCTCCCATCCTGAAGGGGAGGGCTATTGGGCTCACTCCCCGGCAATATGGCGCGGCCCTGCTCATGAGCTACCTGGGGGAGTTTTCCCTGGGGCGTCTGGCCTCGGTGGCCGGGGTGGACCTCGACACTTTGGGGCAGTGGCGGGAGTCCCCGGAATTTCTCCTGGTAATGGACTGGAGCAAGTCCCGCTTCAGAGAAGGCTTCCAGGAAAGTCTGGTATTAGAGGACTTTTCTTTACGGGAATACCTGGAGATCACCGGGGAGTTCGCCTGTCTCGAGGATTCGCTGCGCATCCGGGTGCGCACCAGGCTCTACCCGCAACTCAAGGAATTGGGCGAGCGGCTCGCCAGCCAGTATCGCCATGGGCACTCCCTGGAAACTTCGAGCTTTCCGCAATTCCGCCGACTTTTCCTGTTTTTTTGGGTGTTGGAGGCCTTCTGGCCCAGCCCGGCCCGGCCGCGCCTCAGAGAAAACCTCCTGCCCCTGGCCCGGGAGGTGGTCTGGCCGGCTCTGGGGTTGGTAGAGGGAGAAGAAATTTCTGAGGAAATTTGGGAAAATCTCGAATATTGGCTACGCCTTAGGAACAGGTTAGTCGAAGATATTAAGAGAGTTTTTCAGTCCTTGACGCCGTCTGAGTGACGGACTCTTCTAGTTGAGATTGTTGCGAAAATATCTTGCGGGGCAGGTCAGGGGAGCTCTGGCTCCACGCCCTACCCGCAAACTCCCCTTCCAACCCCATACCGGGGATTTGACTTCGCCAATAGTTGAGATAAAGGCAATTTTTCAAAAAGTCCTCAAAGGAACCTAGCGTGGGCAAAGAGAGCGCCGGAATTCTGCTCTACCGCCGCCGGGCAAGCGGGCTCGAGGTTCTCCTGGTGCACCCGGGAGGCCCCTTCTGGGCCAAAAAAGACGCGGGGGCCTGGTCCATTCCCAAAGGGGAGCACGACCCCGGGGAAGACCCTCTTACCGCCGCCCGCCGGGAGTTCACCGAGGAAACCGGTTTCACCGCCGCGGGCCCTTTTCACCCCCTGACGCCCTTGAAGCAGAAAAGCGGCAAGCTGGTGCGGGCTTTTGCCTGTGAAGGCGAGGCGGACCCCGGGGCTTTACAGAGCAACACCTTCACCCTGGAATGGCCGCCCCGCTCGGAAAAGATCCAGGAATTCCCGGAAGTGGACCGGGCCGCCTGGTTTTCCCTGGAGGAGGTCCACGAGAAAATCCATCCGGGTCAGGCGGGGTTTCTGGAGGAGTTGGCGCGGTTTTTGGGGGAGGGGGGTGCCCACGGGCTGGAAGTCCGTGCTAGCGGGGTCGCGGACCCCTGCCCCCTCCCCCAAACTCCCTCCCCCAAACCCCTTAAGCAAGAACGGTAGCACGGGCTTCCAGCCCGTGCCGCACGGGCAAGATGCCCATGCTACCGAGAAATCTTAACGAAGGTGGAGAGGGGAGTTTAAGGGGAGGGCGGGTGAACTGCTGTCCCCTGGCCCCCTTCCCAAAAATGCCTTTCTCGTCATCCTCCTAAATACCAAAAAACCGCCTGGCGTTGGCCGTGGTGGCCTCTATTACCTGGGAGAGCGGCACGCCCTTGAGGTGGCTCAGTTCCTGGGCTGTGAGGTGGAGGTCGGCGGGTTCCGAGACTTTCTCCTGGTAGATCACGGGGGCGTCAGTCTCCATGAGGATCTGGGCCAGGGGCGCAACCTGGACCGCCGCCTGGTGGGGCGGGCTGTAAGCCAGGGCCGGCGTGGCGGAAATGAAGTAGCCGTCCGCCAGGATCTCCCGGAGCACTTCCAGGGGCCCGCTGTACCAGTGAAACACCGCCTTGGCAATCCCTGCCTCTTTCACCATACGGTGGGCCCGCGGTTGGGAGAAGCGGGTGTGGATGATGACCGGCCGGGCTGCTTTGGCGGCGATTTCGAGAAGTGCCGCCAAGACCTCCTGCTGGATTTTTTTCTTGGTTTTGGCCTTGTAGTCCAGGCCCACTTCCCCCAGGGCCACGCAATGGGCCAGGTGCTCCCGAATGAAGGCCAGGTTCTCGTCGAGGCCGTCAGGGGTGAGGGACCAGGGGTGGTAGCCCACGGCAGGATAAACGAGGTTCGGGAAACGCCGGGCCAGCTCCAAGGTGGCCCGGTTGGAGTCGAGGTCCATGCCCACGGCCACAATCCCGGTAATCCCCGCGTCCCGGGCCCGGGCCAAAGCCCTTTCCACAGCCTCGATTTCATTCAGATGGGCGTGAGTGTCGATCATGGTGAATCTTGTAAGATGCAACTTGAGGGAGGGGGCTAGGGGCCGCGGGCCCCTACCCCCGTCTCCGTCCTTCCGCCAACTCCCGTTAGTTCCATTTTGGCCGGGACATCGGGGCGGTAAGAAAAAATTTCCCCGGCCAATGTTCCATATCCTCTATGAGGTAAAAACCAAGCTTTAACATGGTGAACCTTCACCCTCGGCGGTTAATACGCCGCCGAGGGCGGCGGCGCTACATTCCTTAACCATATGTGGAGCGGGAGGCGAAAACGAATGCCAGGCCGCCTTGGGTAGGGCTCGCCAACATAGAACCTCCCTAATCAGGTCTTGTTACAGTTTGTCAATTTCTGTAACAAATTCCCGAAAAAAGTCCACGTCGCCGGTTTTGGCCAGCTGCCGGTCTTCATAGGGGACGGCCACCCGGCGATAAAACTCCTGGGCGAGGTTATGAAAAACGCCGGTGAGCGCGGCAATGAGCCAGTAGCGCAGGCCGCCGAAGCGGCGCCGCACCACCGCCAAAGCCAGGCGGGTGCAGGTGTAATTCAACAGCCCGGTGAAGGCGCCGTCATACCCCGCCGCCTGGGCCTGGGCCGCCAAACGCTCGGCCAGCACATCAATAAGGGGATCAAGCTCCCGCCGTAACTCCGGCGCAATGTAGGGCATGGCTGTCCTCCTGGGAGGTTGTAGAG
>CBFDAH010000124.1:0-8725 GCA_965602785.1 uncultured Syntrophobacterales bacterium | reverse complement strand
AAGCCCGTGCTACCGGGGTTTCCACAGGTGAGGACACCTGTGCCACTGCCCCCTGGCCCTCCCCCCATAAACCTCGCATCAACTAAACCTGGCATCAAGGGGGCGGTTATGACGACGGAAGAGCTGGTTTTGGAAAGACTCGATAAGATGGAAGAGCATTTGGGGGAGCTGGTCAAATCCCAGCGGAGCATGCAGGAGCTCAAGAATGATCTGACGCCGCTGGTGGGGACCGCGTTCCGCCACCTGATGGAGGAGATGGGGGAGGTGGAGTTCGGCTTTCAGTTGGAGGATTTCTTTGCTCTCATGAAGCAGAGCCTGCGGAGCATCCGAAGCCTCACCTATGTGCTCAAGCAACTACAGAACCTGATAGATCTGTGGCAGACCATGGAGCCGCTGTTGAAAAGCTCGGTCCCCAATCTCATCAATTACATGGATGGCCTGGAGCAGCGGGGGGTATTTCGGACCTATACCGCCATGCTGGAGGTCCGGGCCAAGGTGGCGGCCAATTATGGGCCGGAAGAGATTGCGGCCATGGGGGACGGTTTTGTAATGCTGCTGAGTCTCCTGAAGAAGCTGTCGCAACCTGAGGTCATGCAGTTCATCGAACGGTTTACGGACATCCCTCTGGAGCTGGAGTTGGAGAAGAGCAAGCCGGTGGGCCCCTTGAGCCTTCTCGCCGGGTTGCGGCAGGAAGAGGTGAAGCAGGGTCTAGGGGTGATGCTGGAATTAATCAAGGGGCTCGGCACGGTCAAGGGGGCGCAACCGCAGTAATGCTGAGGTTTTAGGAGGGAGGGCGCTTCAGGGGCGTACGGGGGGGCGCGCGGTCAGACAGGAGGGGTTGTGGGGAGAGGCGGGGGGGCCGGCAGGGATTTTTCGCAGGCCTTGGGGTGGGAAGCTACCCTTTTTGCTTGAAAACAATGGAAAAAGGGTTTAAAATGTTACGACTTTTCAATCTGTCCGGAGGTGAGGACCGATGGTTGATGAGAAAAGGAGAGAGGCCTTCGTGGATAAACATAAGAACGGGGCCAAGCTCTGGTCAGGGGGAACGTTTACCGGTTACCTGGACCTGAGGGCCTTGCTGGAGGAGCTGCCCATTTCGGACGTAGCCGAGGCCAGCCGGGTATTCGGTCATCGCTTTGCTGGCATGCCGGACAACGTTTACGGCGAGCTCATCCACAATCTCTTGTTTTTCGAAGGCTACCTGAAGGACAAGGACTACCATATCGAGGAATGCGCCATTCAGCCCCTGATCACGGACCACAGCTATATCTACCAGTTCAGCATCCGCTACACCACCAAGGATGGGGAAGAAAGAGTCCGGACCTATGAAGTGGCCCGGAGCGACTACCGGCAATTCATCTTCTTTAATGACCCGTTGAGGACGTAAATCTTGTAAAGCGATTTTTAAAGTACTGGGTTTGAGAGGGATAAATGAGGAGCAGGCACATGGCCTGCTCTTTTTGTTTGGGGGAAGAGATTTTCACGGGCTGGATACCCTGCCACCGGCGTTTTTACGTATCTGGAGAACGCCTCCCAGTATGAGTGGGAGTTGATATCCGGAGACAGGCGGCGGGCAATGGCCGAGTGGGAAAAACTGGAGGGTGGGGCCCTCAGGCTGCAGGGGAAGTGGCGGCAGGTTTCTCCTGCACGTCCGACCGGAGGCGATCCTCCAGGAGAAGGGTCAGCCGCTGGTGCATGACCTCCTGGAGGTGAAACATGTCCTCACCAATAACACAGCTATTCAGGTAGCGGTAAACCCGGGTGGGGTTGCGACGGAGGAGGCTGAAAAGCTGGGTCCAGAACTGGCGGCGGGAGGCAGGTTTGACCCCTTGCCACCAGGCCAGGCGCAGAAAGCGGTAGGCTTGCCGGAGGGAGACGGACAGGTTATCGGATTGAGGATTGGGGGGGTGGGGCGAAGGCGCTTCACCTTTGGCTTGGGCCAGGGCCGCCCGGGTGGGACGCATGGCCAGAAAGTATTGGTAGGTGCGGGAGAGGAAGTTGGACCGGGCGTAGAGGCGATCCCACATGTTCAGGTACTCGGAGAGAATATCCGCTTCGGGCCTAGTCGGCCGGAAGGCCAGCAGTCCGCCGATAGAGTCCAATTCCCGCCAGTCGTCTTGGATGCGATCTGTTCGCAGGCGTCCCTCCCGCTCCAGACGATCCCAGAGCCGGGTATGGGGGAGGGGCGTTAAAAGATTTAACATAACATGCGGGATATTAGTGGCCTCCACAAAAGCGGCGATGCGGTCCCCGGCGCCCGGGCTTTCGTTGTCGAAGCCGAGGATAAAGCTGCCCATGACGGTGAGGCCGTTGGCGCTTATGGTGTTGATGGATTCTATCAGCGGGTGACGGACGTTGTGGTGCTTGTCAGCTGACCTAAGGATATCCTCATCCGGGCTTTCAATGCCGATGAACACCGTATTGAAATTGGCCTCGGTCATGAGGTCGATGAGTTCCGGGTGGTGACCGAGATCCACCGAGGTTTGGGTCCAGAAGGAGAACGGTTCACCCCGACTTTTATGCCAGGTTATCATGTGCTGCAGAAGATTCCGGGCCTGGGCCCTGTTCCCGATGAAGTTGTCGTCGCTGATGAAGATCTCTCTCAGAGGGCCCTGGCGATGGATGGCCTCCAGTTCGGCCAACACCTGCTCCGGGGTCTTGTAGCGAGGTTTGCGGCCGAAGAGGCTGACCACGTCGCAGAATTCGCAGTCAAAGGGACAGCCCCGGGACGTCTGAATAGGAAGGACGACATAGTCCCCATGGCGCAGGAGGTCAAAACGGGGTATGGGTGAGGTGCTCAGGTCGGGCTTTGCGGTGGACTCCAGGACGACCCCGGTTTGGCCTGACTGGAGGGCTGCGAGGAAGGGGGCGACCTGGTTTTCCAGCTCCCCTCTCACCACAATATCAGCGCCCCAAGCCAGCGTCTCCTCGGTCATGACGGTGGGGTAGGGGCCCCCCACCACCACGGGTTTACCCCGGGCCTTGGCCTCCTGGATGAGTTCCTGAAGGCGCTTTTTCTGGACGATCATGGCGGAGATGAGCACGAACTGGGCCCAGTCCCAGTCGGCCTCGGTGAGGCGCCGGACGTTTTCATCCACCAGCCGCAGCTGCCACTCCTGGGGAAGGAGGGCCGCCACGGTCAGGAGACCGAGGGGAGGGGTCAAAGCCTTGGCATCCTGGAGATCACACAGGTACTGCAAGTTCCAGAATGACTGGGAGAATTCAGGGTTAAGCAGCAGGACCCTGGGAGATGGCTTTTGGGGTTGCATGGAATTTTTGGGGTTGTCAGACATGGGGAGAGGAGTGCGTGACACTTCTGTAAATTTAATCCGAGAGGGGGGAGAAGTCAAGGTTTTCAGAACATGTAAAGACGGAGAATAGAACCGGTGGATGGATCGGATAAACCCGGCTGAATCATTTGGGGGTCTTTCTTACCCAGGCATCCTTCCCTTGTCCGGCACCCCCTGAGGATTTTTCACCGCCAGAAGGGCCCCTCCCTTGGCGTAGGACGCCGAGGAGCTCTTATGGTCTCCCGCCTTAAGCCCAGATTAATCGATTTCCTCAAACTGATCCTTGCCGACACCACATACGGGGCATTCCCAGTCCTCCGGCAGGTCCTCAAAAGGTGTACCGGGCGAAATCCCGCTATCCGGGTCCCCTTCGGCAGGGTCATAAACGTAGTCGCATGGGATGCATCGCCATTTGTCCATTATGATTCCGCGTGTTTATTATGTTTAGGTGTGGTTCATCTGTTTCATCATTTCCTGGAAGCCCTCGACAGGAGCTCCCAGTGCGTCGGCCATGCGATCCATGAAATTGAAAAGCGAGGCAACGGCTATGGATTCGAAAAGCTCCTCGTCGGTGCAGCCATGATCACGGAGGTCTTGCAGGGTACCTTCATAAATTTTGTAAGAGTTGCGGGTAATGGTTTCTGAAAAGTGAAGAATCAGTTTGGTTTTGTCATCGATCAGGGGTGAGTCGTCAATGTTTTCCAGAATGCTCTGAACCTGATCCTGCGTAAATCCCTGCGCCATGGCCATGGCGCTGTGTGCATCCACGCAATACGCGCAAGCATTGAGCTTGGAAACGTACGCGGCAATGAGTTCTTTGGTGCTCCTTGGCAGTGCATGTGTTTCGATCAACAAACGGTTAACATATTGAACGATGGACTCCAACAGGTCCGGGCGAATACTTTGTGCCACAAATACCTTCGGAACGGTCTGAAACATCGTTTGCAGCATCTCATAGGACTTCTGTAGCTGGCCGCTCCCATGTTCTGGTTCTGTGACCTTCAGAAAATAGCTCATTTCTACAACCTCCCAAACTGACTCAATGCAGTTTTTTTTAAATTCACAATACGCCGCTAAGCAGATGGTGTGTTTATATGCCCACCATATTACCATTTCCTGAAGAACTTAAATAAGTTTCTGCCATGGCAAGGTATCCACACTCACGCAACGGTGGCTCCCTTGCACCTTCTTCTTAAAACCCTAACCACCGCACCTCCCGCTCCTTACGGGGCGGCACCGGCGGCTCCTTGGCCGAGTAGCCGATGGGGGTGATGGCCAGCAGCTGTTGGTCAGTTTTCCCCAGGAATTTCAGAATTTCATCTTCCAGGTAGTTGGCGCCGGTCATCCAGCAAGTGCCCAGACCCTCGGCTTGGGCCGCTAGAAGCAGATTCTGCATCAGGGCCGCACCGCTCTGGATATTAGACATATTTATACCCGGGTCGGGGTTTTTAAAGAGGGTCACCGCAATAACCACGGGGGCCCCACCCAAGTCCTTGAAAAATTTCATCACTAGCTCCTGGCCCTTTTCAGGAACACCGACTTTCTCTAACAAGGGCTTTAGGTGTTTGATGGCATGGCCCACCAGTTCCACAAACTCATCCCGCACCTTGCCGGCGATAACGGTGATTTCCCAGGGCTGGGCGTTCATGCCGGAGGGTGCCCACAGGCCTGCGTTGATCACTCGTTCGAGCACTTCTCGCGAGGGCATATCGGGTTTGTACATGCGGTGACTGCGCCGATTCATGATGGTTTCATAGATAGCCATTAATTCCTCCCTTTTCCCTTTTTGGTTATTTTTCTGCATATCAGTTAGTTATACGTATTTCCATCATATTCCGCCGCATAATCCAGGTTAAAGTGGTTTCACATCTTCAGCTGTTGTTGAATCCGGGCACCGATCTCTTGACCTAAAGTCTTGGCTCGTTCCCAGGTCTCGGTCTGATCCTCCACCTGGCAAAATTTGTCCGGGGTTACCATAACATCGTCGCCGAAGACGTAGGGGAGGGCGCTCATGGGGCAGGTCTCGCCAAATCCGCACACCATACATTCCGGATTGCCGGTTACCTTTAGTTGGTCCAAGACTTCCATGCCTTCGAGGGTCAGGGCATGAGCAATCTGGTTGCATGCCTCCTCCAAACCGGGGACACCTCGTCCGATGCCGGTGGTGACCGCCACGGCAAGTTTCCCCCGGTTCAGACCGTTTTGGTGCCGAAGGGAAAACAGCCGCTCCAGAAATGCCTTGGTAAATCCATCGATCGCACCGTAGGGTGAATATCCGCCTACTACAACAGCACCGGCGTGGCGGATTTTCTCGGCCAGTTCTGGAAAGTCGTCCTTGACTTTGCAGATGTTGTCCTTTTTGCATCCGAGACAGGCAATACACGGGCGTACATTGATCTTGCTGAGTTTGACGAACTCTGAAGTCAGACCGCTGCTTTCAAGAACTGACTGAACCAAACGATCGGTGTTGCTGTTTTTAATTGGACTGCCAGAGATTCCGATGATTTGAGGTTGCATGGTCGTAGCTCCTTATCGGTGGGGTCAAATTTATCTGCACCATAGAAGCTATATAGAAAAATGTCTGTAGCAACTGATACAAACTATATCGCTGATGATTGTTATATTCAATGCAGTATCTTGATAATTGCCGGGAAAGGGTTCTTTTTGACAATCCCTAAAATTGGCTGTTTTTTGCCCTTTCCAAAAATAAATACAAAATTCGATGCACATCAATATATTGTGGTCAGGCCATAAGGGGCTTGGACTGAACCAAACAAAAAAATCTCTTTGTCTAATCTCTTTTGAAGCATCGTATATAAGGTAAACAAAAGTAGCAATTTTGTTTACTTTTACCCTTCCCAAGATAAGCTTTCCCTCTATTTCCTTTTACAGAAAATCCGCTTTCCCCCTATAATGGAAACAAAATCAAAGATTGTTTACTTTTAGCGGATATTCACTATGTCACAAAACCGCTCCCTTGTTTCCGGCAAGGCCATGCTCCCCCAGGCGCTCCGCATTGTGGAGTACCTCACCCGGGAGGAGGTGGACCACCTGGCGGCGGCCTGCGCGGGCAGGAACCAACAAAAAACCTTGCTACCAGACTTCGGGGAAGCCCACCGTGTCGTATATATTTTCCAACTTCTCCTTGTGGCTTGATTCCGCTCGGACCAGGTATTCCAGATGGCTCCGAATCTCCCCCGGGGGCTGCAGTTTTGCCATGGACTGATAAAACCGGCAGAGGGCCTCTGAACGCTTGATGGCCAGAGACAGGGCGTCTATGGGGGACAAGTCGTCGGTGACTTCCGGAACCTTCAAATGTTCAGCCAGGTGGAGGTCATGCACCGGCGGGACCACCGGACAGCCCTCTGGCGTCAGACACTGATGCAGGCGGGCTTTGTTCTCCTCCGCCTCCGTAGCCAGATACTCGATAGTTTCCCGGGTTTCCGGATGACTTACCCGGTGCGCCATGCGATGATAAAAATCCCGGGCCACTTCATAGTGGTCCATGGCCTCATGAATAAGATCGACCAGCTCTTTTCTCATGGGTTTCCCTCCGGCGAAAAAGTTTTTTGCCTTTAAATAAGCTGCCCGAAGCAATCAAGGAGGAATGTTGGGGCGCCGACATATACCCGCTTATCACAACATTGGTGCGAACAAGGCCAACCACCATATGTTGGTGTTGGCTATTTGGCTGCCGAAGTTGTGTTAACGTAACATTATTCTATCCGGATTTACGGCTATTTCAGAAGCTTTGGCAACTCAATAAGGTTTCGGATTTCAACGTCTGGTTGCCCAGGAAGCCGTTCTTCGCTCTGACCAAACCGATTCACCCATGCCACCTTGAATCCAAAAGCGGATGCACCTGAGGCATCCCACGCGTTGGATGACTGAAATACGATTTCTTCAGACCTGACTTTCAAGCCATCAACGGCAATTTGGTACACACGGGGATCGGGCTTGAATATGCCCACCGCTTCAACGGAGAAGTTCTTTTCGATCAACTCTTCGATTCCTGAGTTTTTCAAAGCGGCCTCAAGCATGGCCGGTGTTCCGTTTGACAGGATGGCCAGCCTGAAACCACGGCTTTTCAGAATCGAAAGCGCCTCGGGCACTTCTGGATAGCAATCCAGTTTCAGGTAAGCCTCCATGAGGTCCTTGCGCAGGTCAGGATTGTTGATGCCATGCATATCAAAGGCAAAATCCAGTGCATCCTGTGTGACTTGCCAAAAATCCGCATGATGCCCCATCAGGCTGCGAAGCCAGGTGTATTCCAATTGCTTAGTACGCCACAGATTAGACACCTGATCAGCGATATCACCCAGTCGATGCCGATGTTTGCCGACGGCTGAATGGGCATCAAAGAGCGTCCCGTAGGCATCAAACACACACGCCTTTATTCCCTCGATGGTGTTATTTTCAGGCAGAAGGTTCTCCTTTCGATGTCATTGAGTAGGGCAAACTGCATTCAAAAAATGTATCAGATAATCACCCAGTTTCAACAATTGAAAAAAATGCATGAGCATATGAATGCCTCGGAATGGCGTTTTCAGATGCTCATGATGGTAAAACAGATGACAGCATCAGGGTCTATCCTGGCAGGGGGACATTGGCCGAAAGATATACTTTTATTTTTCCACCTGGTGGGGGGAGAAGTCAAGGAGGAGAGGAATAAGGGTAGCCAGGGTTTCAGGAGAAGACCTGGCAGCCCAATTTTCCTAGCCGGTGCCCCTCCTGCGGCCACCTTGCCGGTCTGAGCCCCGGTCTTATCTTAAGAACTCAGAAGTCTGGGTAAGGGGGGATTTGCAATCCTCCGGCCCTCCCCTTAAAATATCAATCGTAAAAGGAGAGCGTCATGACTACGCCGCAACGCATCACCCCTCAGGAGATCTACCCCCGGGTCAAGTCGGGAGAGGCCCTGTTGGTGTGCGCCTACGACGACGAAGCCAAGTGCCGCACCATGTACCTGGAGGGGGCCATGTTCCTTCAGGAGTTACAGGCCAAGCTTCCCGAACTTCCCAAAGACCAGGAGATGGTGTTTTTCTGCGCCTGAAGCAACGAGCATTCCTCTGCCAGGCTGGCAGGGGAGCTTCTGGCCCGGGGCTACCCAAACGCCAAGGCCCTGCTGGGCGGGGTGGTGGCCTGGGCGGAGGGGGGCTATCCGATAAGCCGGGACCACTGAGAGCCCGACCCGGACATCGCGGTTGCGCATGAGCCGGGGGAGGCACCCGACGCAGCATGAAGAACCTGGTGCAGAGGCTTGCCGGCCTGGGTTTGGACACCCGGGGGAGGGTATCCTACACCAGAACTGCCTGGACACCCGGGGGAGGGTGTCCCGCACCAGAGGACTTTTGGGGGCGGTTGTCCAGGAGCCCCATCCCTAAAAATTGTTTCTCCTGGCCGAGAACCGCAGACCCAACCTCGAACCTTGAACCTTG
>CBFDAH010000123.1:0-8805 GCA_965602785.1 uncultured Syntrophobacterales bacterium | reverse complement strand
GGGCCAGGGGTCGCGGACCCCTGCCCCCTCCCCTGAAACCCCGCCCCCACCCCCTTTAGGGATAGGTATATGGGCCGATGCCCCAGGAACAAAAAGTCCCTGCGAGCATCGGCCCCTTCAATGGGGGTTTCCGGCGCCGCCAAGGGCGACGGCGCCTACAAGTTCATATAAAAGCGAGTAGACAGTTTCAAGGGTTGAGCACGAAGCTTGGGAGGATTTCGGCAGACACCAGGCGGGGGGCAAATCTGGCCGGGCTCAGGCGCGCCAGATCCTTGATTGATACCAAGAGCAATGTAGGGGCGCAATTTATGGCTCTCTTTTAGGGCGTGATAAATCACGCCCCTACGGATGAATAACTTTAAGGACGCAGATTGGTATAAGAGGGGGCGGAAGCACCGGAGGGGGAAAAAATTTGGGGAGAGGCACCGTTCGCACACTGGCCTTCTCCCCAATTGGCATACACTCGATTTTCGTTGGGAAGGTTGAATCCGAACTGTTAGGAAAATTATTCAGTCAAGGTAGATTCAATCGTATTGTTCTTACCAGGAAAGCCCCAATAATTACTTAGTATATTTGGCTTTCAGGGGAATGGCGCACTTGGGGCACATCAGAGGTTCGTCCGCCTTTTGCCCCGGAAACGCATGTTCCGCATCGCATTCGGGGCACTGAAAAATGTTGGCGCCTTCTTCGCCGCTGAAGCCGCCTTTGCCTCCCACTTCGGGAGCATGGGGTTTGTCTTTAGACATGAGAATTCCTCCTTAAATTTAGGGGTGCTTGTAATTCACCTAAGCTCTTCTGTAAGCTAATCAATTTTAAAGAAAAATCAAGGGGGAAGAAAGAGGAGTTTATAATATGAAGGAATTTTAACCAGTTATAGTCTGCTCAAGGGAAGGGAGTCAGGGATCTCAGATACCTGGCTTGCCCCCTGCATCACTCCGCCACAGCTTTAATCCCAGCCAGGTGAGGAAGGGGAGGTAGATGAAGGCGCCGGCCAGGAAGAGAGCGGGTTCGCCGATCATGAGGGTGATGATGAGGTTGAAGGCCAGGATGCCGAGATAGAGGCCGGGGCCCAAAAGGGCACGGCCAGAGAAGTCCCGGCGGCCCCAGTCCCAGAAGGCTCCGGCGGGCAGGCGGGCCAAGAGAAGTTGCAGGAGGCGGATGAGGATCAGGGCAACCAGGAGCCAGCCCGCGAAGTTGCTGAGGGGGATGCCGAAATAAAACCCGGGTTCGGGATACCCATAAATCTGGCCCAAAAACCAGCGGTAGCCCCTGAGGGCCACCGGGTCAATGACCACGTCCAGGGTCATCATGAGGACGGCGCCGAGGATGGTGCTGCCCCAGGAGTTAAGCAGGGTGCGATCCTCCTTGAGGGAGAAGCGCCAGCCCTGCCAACGCCCCTGTCCCAGGGCCAAAAGGGCCATGCTATAGCTGGCATAGGCCAGAAACACATAGGAGAGAGAGTCCATGAAGGGGACGCCGGCCACCCAGAGTTCCCGGTCCAGGGTGGCAGGGATGTAGATGTACAGACCGAAGGGGAAGCCGGTGTGAATGGAACTCAGCTCCGCCAGCCAGGCCACCAGGTAGCCGGCGATGAGGAAAATCAGGGTGCGGCCAATGCCGAACTGCCAGGTGGCCAACAGCAGATAGCACCCCAGGAAGATGAAGACATAGGGGCGCAACAGGAGCGTGCCGCCGAGAAGATTTAAGAACTGCCACATGGTTTCTTAAGTTTGCGGTTTTCGGTTGCCGGTTTTCGGTGAAAAAAAGCTTGGCCCATTGGCAACCCTTGGGTCATTCTATACAATGAGAAATAATAAGGCATCACCTGGTTACAGATTGGAGTCGCCCGAAGCTCAGAGAATTTTAAGACTTCCCAACTTCCCGGTTCCAATGGCAGAACTAAAAGATATCTTTTTTGATAACAAATATCGAAACAACTAAAAACCGCAAACTGAAAACCGCAAACCGCACATGAAAGTCGTTCTGGCCAAAACCGCCGGTTTCTGCATGGGCGTGAAACGAGCCTTGGAGGTAGTCCTCAAGGCCATCCACGAAAACCATGCCAAGATCTATACGTACGGGCCCCTGATCCATAATCCCCAGGTTCTGGATCTCTTGCAAGAACGGGGCATCAGAGTCCTGGGTGAGGGGGAGGCCCCCCCCTCGGGCCTCGTGATCATCCGGGCCCACGGCATTCCGCCTCAGGAGCGCCAGGCCCTGGAGGCCGCCGGGGCCCGCATCATTGACGCCACCTGCCCCCGGGTGGCCTCGGTCCAGGCCATTATCCGCCGCTGGGCCAGGGAAGGCTTTGCCAGCATCATCGTGGGGGATGCCGACCACCCGGAGGTGCGGGGTCTCTTAGGGCATACCCGGGGGCGGGGGTTCGTGGTCTCCAGCGCCGGGGAAGTGGCGGCTCTACCGGAGCTGGACCAGGTTATTGTGGTGGCCCAGACCACCCAGAGCGAGGTCCTTTTTGAAGAGCTGGTTGCAACCATCAAGGCCCGCTTTCCCGGGGCGGAGATCCGCAACACCATCTGCGACGCCACCGCCAGCCGCCAGGGAGAGATTGAGGAGTTAGCCAGCCAGGTGGAGGCTGTGGTAGTGGTAGGGGGCCGCAATAGCGGCAACACCCAGCGGTTGGTGGAGATTGCCCAGGCCACCGGGGTGCCCACCTACCATGTGGAAAACGAACAGGAGTTGAACCTGACGGCCATGAGCCGCTACCAGGTGGTAGGGGTTGCGTCGGGAGCCTCCACCCCCCACTGGCTCATCAGCAACGTGGTGAGCACCCTCAAGCACGCCTGGGCCTTTCATCCGGGCTCCCTGACCAATTATCTCTACCGTTTCTGGCGCTTTTTTCTCAAGTCCAATATTTACGTGGCTCTGGGGGCCGGCAGCTTGAGCTACGTGTCTTCTTTGCTACAGCGAGTGTGGCCGCTCTACACCTACTTTTTTGTGGCTTTCCTGTATGTGTACGCCATGCACATCCTGAACCACTTCACCGACGCGGCCTCCAAGCTCAACGACCCGGTGCAGTCCATGTTCTATGGCCGTCACCGCGCCTTTCTGCTGATAAGCGGCGCCCTGTCGTCCCTGGCCTCTCTGGGTTTGGGTTTTTACCTGGGGTGGCAGGCCTTTGCCTTTATTGTGGCCATGAGCCTGTTGGGGCTGTTCTACAATCTGAAGATTATTCCCGGCGGCCTGTCGTCCCCCACCCGCATTGCCCGCCTGAAGGAAATCCCGGGGTCGAAAACCGTGTTCACGGCTTTGGCCTGGGGCGTGCTGGCGGCGCTTATCCCGGTGGTGTGCTCCGATCAGGAGATCTCCGCCGCCACCGCGGTGGCCTTCTTTTTCGTGGCCGGCCTGGTCTTTATCCGCACCGGGCTGTTTGAAATCCTGGCCATGGAAGGGGACCGGGTAGTGGGGAAAGAAACGTTGGCCATCGCCTTGGGGCCGCGGCGCACTTTGAATCTCCTCTCCGGAGGGGCGGTGGCCCTGGTGATCATGATGGTGCTGGCGGCTTGGGCCGGGCTCATCCCTCCCCTGGGATTCGTCTTGTCCCTGTGCGGGTTCTATGCCCTGGGTTACCTCACTCTGTACCGCTATGGGTTCATGGAGACGGGGCTCATGCTCGAGTCCCTGGTGGAAGGGAACATGATCCTGGCGGGCGTCCTGGCCTTTCTCCTGGACCCGCACCACGGTCCCTTTCGAGGTTTTTAAGTTACACGAAAATTTAAGTTAGAGCGGCAAAGATTCGACAATATCAGGGAGTGTTGACTTTATGGTTGAGGCTGGCCCGGCTGCGGGTCGAGACCGGCTCGCCAAGAGTTGGCAGCTTGAGGCTCAGGCCCAGAGTCGGGGAGGGACTCGGGGCAGGGGCGCCGCTTAAAGTTTGGTTTAACTAAGGGAAAATGTAATGAAAGTAATGGCATGTGCTAGTGGTTCAATTTTTAATACCAGGGGAAAAAATTTTTGAATTTTTTGTTGACAAACATACCGGGTCAATTTACTATGTGCCTGGATTAACCGAACAAGGTGAAAGGAGGGGGTCCAAGGAAAGGAAAAATTGTAGTTATTACCAGTAGTTAGTAAAGGGGAAAATGGTAACCACATTTATAACCAAAGGGGGGATCGTGATGAAAAAATTAATCATCGGTCTGATTGTGTTGGCGCTGGGCGTCATCCCCGCAGTTGCTATGGCAGCAAAGGCGGTGGATGTATCTATCGGCGGCTATACCAAACTGGAAATGTTCTGGGTCAGCGCTCAGGTGGGGAAAAACCTGAACACCGTGGCGCCCCGGAACAATGCTCCTATTCCTGGTCAAACCGGCTTGTTTAAGGCGACGTCCTCGTCATCCCGCTTCAATTTCAAAATCAAGGGTCCCAAACTCTGGGGCGCCAATACCAGCGGCTACATCGAAATTGACTTTGACGCCCAGGGCAACAACCGTCAGAGCGCGTCCAACTCCTATGCGCCCCGGATGCGGCACGCCTTTTTCCGGATGAACTGGCCCCAGGTCGAAGTCCTCATGGGCCAGTACTGGGGCATGTTCTGTAATTTCTATCCTGAGACCATTCAGGATGGGGCCCTGCAGTTCCACGGCCAGGCCACCCAGCGGATCCCTCAGATCCGGGTGACCTTTAAGACCGGGCCGTGGTCGTTTGCCGGGTTAGTCGGCGAGCCCTATAACCCGGGCGGTACTGACAACAGGACGGTGGGGATAGCCGGAACCGCTTTTACGGGCAGCGCAGGGCTTCAGGGCTCCCGGGCTGAGATTCCGCAGTTCCAGTTCTCCGTGAACTACCAGAAGGACCTCTGGGGTAAGGCGGGCTTCTACGGCCGGCCCCGGGGCTTCACGGTCAACGCCGCGGTTGGCGTGGCGGGGATTCGCTACGAAAGAGGCGCGCTCGCAGGTGCTGGCACCTGGGGGCAGAACAACTTCAATGGAGTAATTGGTGTCCAGCGTGACAACCAGACCATGTATCCCTGGGTCGTGCAGGCCTCCGTGTTTATCCCGGTCATTCCCACCCGGACCCCCAATCTGGCGGGCACGGCCGCGGTCACCTTCCAGTTTTACGTGGGTCACGGCATAAGCTTTATCGGCAACGGCCGGGACCAGGACAACACCTTTTTCCAGCTCAAAAGTGTCAACACGACATTTGCCGCAGGCAACCAACAAGCGTGGGAGTATGATCGCCAACTCCAAAGGCGCTATGGCGGCTACGTCCAGGCCCAGTACTACTTCAACAACGCCTGGTTCATCTCCTATCTCTACGGCTTCTCAAAAGCCTGGGGCGTGGACCAGAACCGGAACCTCACCGCTTTGATCTTCCAGCCCGGCAACGCCGGAGGGTACACTTACGCCAGCAACCAGGACCAGTCCAAGATGTGGCAGGAGCATGACATCACCCTGTTCTTCCGTCCCATCAAGGCCTTCAAGTTCGGTCTGTCATACATCTATATGCGCACCGACTACTTCCAGAAGACCACGGTGGGTTCCCGCATTTCCGACCACGGCGATGTTCACAGCGTGCGTTTTGCGGGCTGGTTCTTCTTCTAACCTGAAAACCGGTTGACACACCACGAGCCCACAGGGTAATATCCCTGTGGGCTTTTTCTTTGATTTTAGGGTATCAGTTTCCAGTCCTCGGCTGGAGTAAAGCAGTTGTCGAAACTGTCAAGGGCTGGTTTGAGAAAATCCCCCCGAAAACCGGAAACAACTAGGCGGAGATAACGGAATGTTCCAAAAAGCCATAAACGTGCTGTTCCTTGGACTCATCCTGGCCCTGGCGGTGGGCCTGGTTTTCTCCGGGTGCAAACGTGTCAAGTCGTTCGGGAGAAAGGTGGCCGGGACGCGCGCCGCGGAAGATGATGACGAGCCCCAGGCTCCCCCGGAAGCCAAGCAGGATGATGTGGTCATTGACGGCAAGAAATACGTGCGCAGCAAGAATCCGTATCACCTTATCTTACCCGGAGAGCCGGAATACTTCTACACTGAGAAGGGCACGGAATTCGTGGGTATCACGGAAAGGATGAAGAGAAGACTAAGGAAAAAATGGGAGCTTGAATCGAAGACCAAGAAGGGCAAGGGTGTCCCGGAAGACCAGGTCAAGGAGATGGTGCGCAAGGAGGTGGACCGCATCCTTAAGGAGCAGGGCCTGAAGGCCCTGTACCCCCGGGAGCGGGGCAAACCTTCGCCGGTGGTGGGCCGCTACGTGGCGGTGTTACCTAACCCGGAAACCACGTCGAGCCTGCGCGGGGATAACCGCATCCTGGCTGCAACCCTGACGGAAAGACTCTCCCGACAGAAGGACCTCAAAGTGGCGGGTCCCAGTAAAGTGAAGTCGAGCCTGTCGGCCGCCAAAGTGACGGGGAGTGTGAAGGAGCGCCGGAATATTCAGGCCCTGGGGAACACCATGGGGGCCCACGCCCTCATTCTCACGGACGTGGTGCCGTCCTCCAAGGGTAATACCGGCTTTCTGGTGATGGAAATATATGACACCTTCCTGGGGACCAAGTCGGACAGCATCGCCTCGCCGCAGGAAGGGGAACCGAGCCCTGAAGACATCCGGAGGTTCGCCCAGGAAAGCGCCCTGAAAATATCAGGGGCTCTGGTGAGTGTGGATTGGTTCGGCCGGGTGGAGTTTACCAAAGAAGGGAAAGTCTACTTAAGTCTGGGCCAGAACGCCGGCCTCAAGGTGGGGGACCGCTTGAAAGTGGTGACCCCCGGGAAGGAAGTGATCAACCCCAACACTCGCGCCAGGATAGGGTTCACCGCAGACGAGACCCAGGGGGATCTGAAGGTCACCGAATTGTTGGGGGATACCGGGGCGGTGGCCCAGGTGGTAAGCGGCGGTCCCTTCAAGACCAACGATAAGGTGAAAGCAGCCAGGTAGGTTGCAAGTTTTCGGTTTTCGGTTTTCAGTTTTCGGTGGGAAATACCATGAGATAAATAATGGGGGGACAGATTCGGAAATCTCGATCATACCGGGACCTGGAGGTTTGGAAATTATCCATAAATCTTGTAAAAGAAATCTATCTCCTCACAGAAAAATTTCCTGCCTCCGAATTATATGGTTTGACCAATCAGATCAGAAGAGCAGCGGTATCAATCCCCTCCAATATTGCCGAAGGGCAAGCAAGGAATTCACCGAAGGAATTTAAACAGTTTTATCCATTGCGCTTGGGTCATTGGCGGAATTGGAGACTCAATTGATAATTGCCAATGAGATAGATTATCTGCCCCCAGAAGCATTAAATTCGTTATTTGAGGTCCTTGATAGAATAAGAAAGATGATCAAGAGCCTGTCCCACCGAATAAATTAACGAGTTTCTCTACCGAAAACCGAAAACCGAAAACTATTTTATCCTCTCCATCCCTCCCATGTAAGGCCTGAGTTTCTCCGGGATAATGACGCTGCCGTCCTCCTGCTGGTAATTCTCCAGGATGGCCACCATGGTGCGGCCCACGGCCAGGCCCGAGCCGTTGAGGGTGTGCACCAGTTCGGTGCCCTTGACGCCTTGGCGTTTGAAGCGGATCTCCGCCCGCCGGGCCTGGTAGTCGGTGAAGTTGCTGCAGGAGGAGATCTCCCGGTAGAGATTCTGCGCCGGCAGCCACACCTCGATGTCGTAGGTCTTGGCCGCGGCAAAGCCCATATCGCCGGTGCACAGCACCACCACCCGGTAGTGGAGTCCCAACTCCTGGAGCACTTCTTCGGCATCCGTAAGGAGCCGCTCCAGTTCGTCGTAGGAGGTCTGGGGGGTGGTGAATTTCACCAGCTCCACCTTGTCGAATTGGTGCTGGCGGATGAGGCCCCGGACGTCCTTGCCGTAGGAGCCCGCTTCGGAGCGGAAGCAGGGGGTGTAGGCGGTGTAATAAATGGGCAGGTCCTCTTCGGGGAGAATTTCCTGCCGGTGGATGTTGGTCACCGGCACCTCGGCGGTGGGCACCAGGTAGTAATTCCAACCCTCCAGCTTGAAGAGGTCGTCGGCGAACTTGGGGAGCTGGCCGGTGCCGGTCATGGCGTCGGCGTTAGTCATGAAGGGGGGCCAGACCTCGGTGTAGCCGTGCTTCCGGGTGTGCAGGTCCAGCATGAAATTGACCAGGGCCCGCTCCATCAGGGCGCCGGCGCCCTTGAGGAGGGCGAAGCGGGCGCCGGTGATCTTGGCGGCCCGCTCAAAATCCAGGATGCCGAGGGCCTCCCCCAGGTCCCAGTGGGGCTTGGCTTCAAACGCGAAGCGGGGCGGCTCCCCCCAGGTCGTGACCACCGGGTTGTCGTCGGCGGAGGCGCCCAGGGGGACGCTGGTGTCGGGGATATTGGGGAGACCAAGGAGAAAGTCCCGCACCCAGGGGTCGTGTTTATCGGCTTCGGCCTCCCATTTTTTGAGGCGCTGATTGATCTCCTTGACCTGGTCAATGAGAACCTGGGCCTCTTGATGCAATCCTGCCTTTTTCTTGGTACCCACTTCTTCTGATAAGGTATTGCGCTGATGTCTCAGTTCATCTATTTCAGCCAAGGCCCGGCGTCGTTCAACATCCTTCTGGATGAATTCGTCCAGTGAAATATCGAGTCCCCGATTACGCATGGCGCGCTCCACAGCAGCGATATTTTCCCGGACGAACTTCAGGTCCAGCATATTACGCTCCTTTATGGTTATCTTATTTGAGGGGAGGGTGGGGGATTGCAAGTCCCCCACCCACCCCTCAAACTTCCCACCCCACCCCCGTCAGGGGGCAGGAAAAGGGAGGGCCGTCGGCACGGCCTTTTCCTGGGCCATCTAAACCCCCAAAGGGATTGGGGGAG
>CBFDAH010000122.1:0-8821 GCA_965602785.1 uncultured Syntrophobacterales bacterium | reverse complement strand
GCCACCAGCAGGGCCCCGTACGCCACATCCTGGTAATCTTTGAATTGTCGGAAAACCTCTGGGATAGCTATCAATACCAGAGCCCCCACCACGGATCCGGCGAGCGACCCCATGCCCCCCAGCACCACCATGGCCAGGATCAGAATAGAGGTGTGCAGGCCAAAGGACTCGTAGTTGATGTGCATCATGTAATGGGCAAAGAAAGACCCGGCCAGACCGGCCAGGGCCGCAGCCAGGGCGAAGATGGCCACCTTGTAAGCCGGGGTGTTGATGCCCATGACCTGAGCCGTGGTCTCGTGGTCCCGGATGGCTCGAAGGGCCCGTCCATGGTAGGAGCCCACCATGAGGTAGGTGAACAGCAGGGTGAAAGCCACCCCCAGGACCACCAGGACCAGGTACAGAACTGGGGGGCGGAAGCTCACCCCCAGAATCACCGGAGAGGGAATACCCACGATACCGTCGGGCCCGCCGGTGATCTCCAGATTGCGCATCACCAAATCTGCGATAACCCCGAAGCCCAGGGTGACGATGGCCAGATAGTCTTCCTTGAGGCGCAGGGTGGGAAGCCCCAGGGCCAAACCACAGGCGCCGGTGAAGAGCATGGCCGCCAGCACGGCCAGAGGGAAGGGGAAATACCAGTGCATGGTGACCAGGGTTGAGGCATAGGCCCCGATGCCGTAAAACGCCGCATGGCCCAGGGAGACCTGGCCGGCGTAGCCGATGATGAGGTTCAGGCTTATCGTCAGGATGATGTAGATGCCCGCCAAGATGGCCAGGTGCAGGATATAGGCGGTCATGGTTAGTGCCCCCGGCCTTTCAAGATGCCCTGGGGCCGAATAAGCAGCACCACGATGAGAATGATGAAGGCGATGGCGTCCTTATAGCCCGAGGAAATATACCCCGCGCCCAGGCTCTCCGCCACCCCCAGGAGGAGCCCCCCCAGGATGGCCCCGGGGATGTTCCCCACGCCTCCCAGGATGGCGGCGCTGAAGGCCTTGAGGCCGGGGAGGAGCCCCATGCGGGGGTAGGTGGCGTTGTAGTAAATGGCCATCAGGATGCCGGCGGCGCCGCTCAGGGCCGAGCCGATGAAAAAAGTGAGGGCCACCATGCGGTCCACGTTGATCCCCATGAGGCGGGCCGTGTCCTGGTCTAAAGCGCAGGCCTGAATAGCTTTGCCGTAGCGGGTGTAACGCACGAACAGCACCAAAAGTCCCATGAAGCCCAGGGCGGCCACCAGGATGGCGGCCTCCAGGGTGTTCAGGGGTAGGCCCCATAAATCCATGGCGGTAAAGTCAAAAGCCACCGGGAAGGGACGGTTGCTGGGGCCGAAAAGCAGCAGGGCCAGGCTCTGGAGGAAAATGGAGGCCCCGATGGCGCTGATCAGGGGCACCAGGGGATGTGTCCCCCGCAGGGGCCGGAAGGCCACCCGTTCCAACACCACTCCCAGGACGGCGGCGGCCAGCATGCCGGCGGGCACGGCCAGAAGAAAGGGCACCTTGCCGGTGGCCAACAAGAGCACCGTGACGAAGGCCCCGCACATGTAGATTTCCCCCTGGGCAAAGTTGATCACTCCCAGGAGGCCATAGATCATGGTGTAGCCCAGGGCGATGAGGGCATAGGCGCTGCCGGTGGTCAGGCCGTTGATGAGCTGCTGCAGAAACATCGTTGGAGTAGATGGACGTACAAGATTTCCCGGCAAACCATATCATCTTCCCCCGGCTGAAACAAGGTGGTTGATGCCTCCTTGGAAGTTACCGACACCTGTCCCGTTTCGGGATTCCCAGGCTTTTCACTTATAATGGCGCGCCGCCGCCCTTGGGAGGGCCCACCAAAAAGGCGGCCCGGAGGCCGCCTCGAGGTTACCCTAACAGGGATTGCTTAGAAGTGGTAGGCCGCGCCCAAATTGACGCTGAAGAAATTGAAGTCGCGGGATTGCTGGGCTTTGACCGGGATGCCCCCAAAAATGAAGGGAATGCTGGATGTGTAATCGTAAACCCCATGAACCTTGCGCCACTTGAAGGAGAGGTCCACGGAGACGTTCCTCAGGCACATCCACCGTAAACCGCCCTCCAACTGAAGGGCAACATTATTAGAGTGGGTGGAGTCAGGATTAAAAGCAAGGTCAGCGCCAGGACCGTAAAAGTTTTCAACGGTAAAGGTGGGCTGCTGCCAGGTGAACATGATGGCCGGGCCGATGGCTATGTAAGGTTGGAGGCGGCCGAAGGGCACTTCCTTGTCTTTCAGAAAGCCATAGCGGAACGCGAACATGAAAGCCATCGTGGCCGCGGCCCCTTCGCTCTTCGCTTTAAATGTTGAAGTAAGAAACGGGACACCAAGGAAACTTGCTGTCCTACTTCCACCCCGCTGGGCGAAATCCACTCGATGATATTGGAAGTCGAGGAAGAAGCCCATATACTTCATCCACGTGGGAAAATTGATCCCGGACAGCACCCCGCTTTGTTCAAACCAGGCGCCAAGCTTGATGCCGCCTGTTAAGGCGGGATCGATGTTGCCTTCTAAATTACCCGAGCTAAAACTTATAGGCAAAGCCGGGAACGCGGTGGCAAGGTTGCCAGAGGAGTTTGCAGCAAAATTAGCCCCGAGATACCCTTCCACGTACATTTCGGCCTGAGCCGTCCCCGCCACCAGGGCCAGGAGTGCCAAGGCCACAACAAACACTTTTCCCTTTTTCATTAGGTTACCCCCCTTAATCAGTTTAAGATATGCGGGTCTTTCCCCTTGGGACCCCCTGTTACCATCCCTCCTTTCCGGGACGACACGCAGACCCAATTTTCCCCTTTTTTTCTTGGGCTAGGTTATTCTACGGTTGTCTTAAGCTACCTGTCAAGAACTTATTCGAGTTATCGTTTTTTTTTTGAGTAGCTTTAACAGTCCCTGGCATTATGACAGGTCGGAACACAAAAAGCGGCGTGCAAGACCGGCCTGATGGGAATCTTCCAGACTCCAAAGCTAACAATATATCTATACGCCAAGCTCCCGGATAAGAACAGTTTTTTTTAAGCCGGCTCCCACCAGCCTCCAGGTGCGGCCCTGGGGAAAACCAGGCTTGGAAAAGGAAGGCGCCCTCCCGGCCCTGGCCGCAATTCCCTTGACATCCCGCCCTGCACATGTTATTTGCAATTGAAATTAACTAGTTAGTCTTTTAAACCCCAGCCGGGCACGCCCCGCCAGGGGCCAACCGGACCGGCCTTGTGCTGGTGTACCTCGCCTTGGGGTTTAGGGTTCTGATACAGGCATGAGCGCCGCCGACCAAGCCAAACCGCCCACCTCTCCCCCACCCGGCGGAGAGGATGACATCATTGAGCTCACCGAGGTGGTGGAAGAGGCCCCCGCCGAGGTGGTGCTGGACTTCCGTTCCGGCACGGACGACCTGGCCGCCCTGAAGTCCCCCCCGCCTTCCCCGGAAGAGATGACGGCAACTGCCCTCGTGGAGGCGGAGGAGTCCCTGAACGATGTCCTGGCCTCCCTCCCCGACCTTCCCGATGACCTGGACATCCCCACCGCCGCGCCCCCCCCGGAAACCCGGGCCCCGGAGCAGGATCTGCGCCAGGAGCTGGCCGAGCGTCTTGATGAGGCCGAACTTCAGGACCTGGTGCGCCAGGTGGTCCAGGAGACGGTGGAGCGCCTGGTCCGGGAAATGCTCCCGGAGATGGCCACGGCAGCCATCGAGCGGGAGGTCAACTTACTAAAAAAACGCCTGACCGAAACCGACTGAGACAGATCATCTCGGCAGCCAGGCTTCCGGGCCGGCCAGCCAAGAGGAGACCCTTATGACTCCGGAAAAGATAGTCAACGGCATCGACACGGACCAGTTGTTTAACACCATTGAACTGGTCAAGATGCAACCGGAACTTGCCCAATTCAAATTTCGGGCCACCAATACCTGGGTCGACGGCACCCACAACCGGGCCACGGTCAAAGGTTTTTATGGAGCGCTCCAGGAAGATGACTCCCGGGCTCCCCTGGTTTTTGAAATTGATGAACCCCCAATCCTCTGTGGAAACAGTCTGGGTCCAGGTCCTACGGAATATCTCCTCGTGGCCCTGTCGGGTTGCCTGACCACCAGCCTGATCGCCCACGCCACGGCCAAGGGCATCACTATCAAGGGGGTGGAATCCAGGTATGAGGGGGATATTGATCTCCAGGGTTTTTTAGGGCTATCAGAAGAGGTGCCCGTGGGCTATCAGACTATTCGCGTCTACTTCAAAATCGACGCGGATATTTCTGAGGCCCAGAAAGAGGAACTCATCCGCATGGCCCAGAAATACTCCCCGGTGTTTAACACTGTTGCCACTCCCACACCGGTTTCGGTTCACCTGGACAAGGCATAAACCCGGGAAATGATATACCCTGCCAGGGTTTCCAGACTCGGGTATCTTAATACCCGTCAGTTTCCTGGGGGCCGGAAGGAGCCGGAGGGGCGCAACCAAGCCCTCGACATGGCCCTGCCTGCCGGTCATCAGGGCGAGGACGCCCGCTCCTGGGCCTCAATTGATCAGTAACAATTTTGGTTTCTTTTTGCTAAAATAATTTCTGGCGCAACCGGCACCCTGGGTGCTTTTTTCATTTGGCGGAAAATCCGACGGGTACACCTGGGGCCTGGGCTTCAGCCCCGTCAGCGCCACGCAGGTTATCAATGGCAGAAATCCTCGACAAAGTATACGACCCTCATCGCCTCGAAAACAAATGGTACGAGTACTGGGAGGCCCAGGGCCTTTTCACCGCCCGGGCGGACGGCGTCAAGCCCCCTTACTGCATCGTCATCCCGCCTCCCAACATCACCGGCTCCCTGCACATGGGCCACGCCCTCAACAACACCCTCCAGGACATCCTCATCCGCTATAAGCGCATGCAGGGGTCCGACGCCCTGTGGATGCCGGGCACCGACCACGCCGGCATCGCCACTCAGAACGTGGTGGAGCGCATGCTGGCCCAGGAAGGCCGGGATCGCCACCAGGTAGGCCGGGAGGCCTTTATCACGCGGGTGTGGCAATGGAAAGAAGAGTCCGGGGGCACCATCATCAACCAGCTCAAGCGTCTGGGCTGCTCCTGCGACTGGAGCCGGGAACGCTTCACCATGGACGCCGGTCTGTCCCGGGCCGTGCGGGAAGTCTTCGTGCGTTTGTACGAGGAGGGCCTCATCTACAAAGGGGACTACATCATCAACTGGTGTCCCCGCTGCCAGACGGCCCTGGCCGACCTGGAGGTGGAGCACGAACCCACCGACGGCCACCTCTATTACATCAAGTACCCCTTCGACGACCGGGAAGGCGCCGTCACCGTGGCCACCACCCGGCCGGAGACTTTACTGGGCGACACCGCCGTGGCGGTGAACCCTGACGACCCCCGCTACCAGGCCTTTCACGGGGCTACCCTGAGCCTCCCGGTTTTGGGAAGGAAGATCCCCCTCATCACCGACCCCCACGTAGCCCCGGAGTTCGGCACCGGCGCGCTCAAGGTCACCCCGGCCCACGACTTCCACGACTTTGAAATCGCCCGGCGGCGCCACCTCCCGGCAGTGAAGGCCCTGGACGAAGCAGGCCTCATGACCGAGGCCGCCGGCAAGTACCAGGGGTTGGACCGTTTCGTCTGTCGGGAAAAGATTCTCAAAGACCTGAAGCAGAACCACCTCCTGGAAAAGGTGGAGCGCTACAGCCACGCGGTGGGGCACTGTTACCGCTGCCGCACCGTGGTGGAGCCCATGATCTCTAAACAGTGGTTCGTAGCGGTGGAGGCCCTGGCCGAGCCCGCCATGGCCGCGGTGCAGGAAGGCAAGATCAAGCTCATCCCCGAGACCTGGGAGAGGAGCTTTTTTGACTGGATGACCAATATCCGGGACTGGTGCATCTCCCGGCAGATATGGTGGGGCCACCGCATCCCCGCCTGGACCTGCCAGGAATGCGGCGCCGAAATCGTCTCCCGGGAGGACCCCCGCGCCTGTCCGGTGTGCGGTGTGGCCGACCTCGCCCAGGAAACTGACGTTCTGGACACCTGGTTCTCCTCGGCCCTGTGGCCCTTTTCTACCTTGGGCTGGCCGGACGACACCCCGGAGCTTCGCCTCTTCTACCCCACCAGCGTCCTGGTCACTGCTTTCGACATTCTGTTCTTTTGGGTGGCCCGCATGATGATGATGGGCATTCATATGATGGAGGATGTGCCTTTCCGGGAGGTCTACATTCACGCCCTGGTCCGGGACCCCGAGGGCCAAAAAATGAGTAAATCCAAGGGGAACATCATCGACCCCCTGGAGATCATGGACGAATACGGCACCGACGCCTTCCGCTTTTCCCTGGCCGCCTTTGCCGCCATGGGCCGGGATATCCGCCTCTCGGAAGAGCGCATTTTGGGCTATCGCAATTTCGTGAACAAGGTGTGGAACGCCAGCCGCTTCACTCTGATGAATCTGGGGGACTACGACCCGGCCCGGGAAGACGCCCTGCCCCTGTCCACAGTGGAAAGCTGGATTATGAGCCGCCTGCAGCAGGTCATGGCCCAAACCGCCCAGCACCTGGAGGACTACAGCTTCGACCAGGCGGCCCATGTCTTGTACCAGTTCGTCTGGCACGAGTTCTGCGACTGGTACCTGGAGCTCATCAAACCGCAGCTCGGAAACAACACCTCCCCTGAGGTGCGGCATCATGCTCAGCGGGTGCTCCTGGACACCCTGGGCGCTATCCTGCGCCTCTTACACCCCTTCATGCCCTTTATCACCGAGGAGATCTGGCACAAGCTCCCCGGCGACAATGGCAGCATCATGATGGCCCCCTACCCCGAGCCCGACCCGGCCCTCGCCGCCCCTCAGGCAGAAACGGAGATGGGTCTCGTCATGGATAGCGTGGTGGCCATCCGCAACATGCGGGCCGAAATGAACGTCCCGCCGTCCTCTCCGGTGAACGTCCTGGTTTTCAGCCAGGAGCCCCAACTTCTTAAAATGCTCGAGGGCCAGCGCCAGTCCTTCAGGCTTCTGGCCCGAGTACAAGACCTCCAGTTCCAGCCCGAGTCCGGGCCCCCGGCGGCTGCGGCCAAAGCTGTGGTCATATTCCCGGCCGGGGGGAGCGTGGACCTGGTCATGCCCCTCACCGGGGTCATCGACTTCAAAGAGGAGGCCCGCCGCCTCAACCGGGAGATGGACAAGCTCTCCCGGGAGCTGGCCCAGGCCCAGAAGAAGCTGGCCAACGAGGACTTTTTGAGCAAGGCTCCCACCGACGTGGTGGAGCGGGAAAAAGAACGCCTTCAGACCTTAACCGAAAAACAAAACAAGCTGAAAAGCCACCAGAATCGCCTGCGGGAGCTTTTGACGTGAGATGGGGCAAGGTGCGAGGGGAGAAGCCGGAGGGGTCTAAGCCTCATGCTCTCCAAGTTGCCCCCCGCTCCCCATTTACCGATAAACTAAATGTAGGGTGGACACCGCCCACCAAAAAGTAGTGCAGATTTCACCAGTAACCGAACCGACAAGCTTCCCGAGACCCAATGACTGAAGACCATCGCCCCGTCTGCCCCATCCCCTACCTGGGATATTGCGTCTATGAGCGCTGCAATTTCTGGGACGAGGACAAACAGGAATGCACGGGGGACTGCTTCGGGGAGTATTCTCCCCTGGATGAAACCTCCTCAACCAGCTTTGACAGTCCCTGCATCATCCACTGGACGGAAGATTATGATTGATTAGGCCGGTGGCGCCGGCTTCCCGCCGGGGCGCTTTTAGATCAATCCTCATGATGTTAACAGCATGCACCGAATATGATAATGTAGGGTGGGCCCTGCCCGCCGCAGGCACCGGCGAGACGCCTGGGCCACCAACGATATTTCCATAGATATTCTCATACCTTAAAAAATGCTCGCGTCCCCTGAAAAGGGAGCGCCTGGCACCCGTGATAGCCCATGTGTTGGATAGAACAGAGCGTTAAAGGCAGCTTCCCGGATTTCTCCTGTCTGGTGGACCGCTTGATTGAGCTGGCCCTGGAGGAAGACCTGGGCCCCGGCGACGTCACCACCCAGGCCCTCATCCCCCCGGACCGGAAGGGCGCCGCCCAGATTCGGGCCAAGGAGACTCTGGTGGTGGCCGGGCTGCCCGTGGCCCACCGGGTTTTTCATAAACTCGAATCCCAGGTGCAGTTCTTCCCCAACGCCGTGGACGGGCAAGAGGTCGCCTCCGGAGCCGTCCTGGCCCAGGTGCGGGGTCCCCTAGCCGCTATTCTCATTGGCGAGCGCACCGCCATCAACTTTCTCATGCGCCTCTCGGGCATTGCTACTTTCACCCAAAAAATGGTCAGCGCCGTATCGGGCTTCCCCACCGCCATCGTGGACACCCGCAAGACCACTCCGGGCTGGCGGGCTCTGGAAAAATACGCCGTGCGGGTGGGAGGCGCTGCCAACCACCGCTTCGGCCTCTTTGACGGCGTCCTCATCAAGAACAACCACCTCACCGCGGTGGGCTCCCTCACCGAGGCAATACAACAAGCCCGGGAAAACGCCCATCACCTCCTGAGGATCGAAGTGGAAGTCACCTCTTTGACTCAACTGGAAGAGGCCCTGGCCGCAGGGGCCGACATCGTTATGCTGGACAACATGGACGAAGCCACCATGGCCGAGGCCGTGAACCTCACCGCCGGCCGGGCCCTCCTCGAAGCCTCCGGCTCCATGACCCTGGAACGCCTCCCCGCCGTCGCCGCCACCGGCGTCAACCTCATCTCCATGGGCGCCCTCACCCATAGCGCCCCCGCGGTGGATATACATTTGCGGATAATTTGAGGGGAGGGCCGGGGGAACGCGGTTCCCCCGCCCTCCCCTCAAACTCCCC
>CBFDAH010000121.1:0-8904 GCA_965602785.1 uncultured Syntrophobacterales bacterium | reverse complement strand
ACAGGCTCCGGAAAGAATAATTTTTCTTGAGCCTGAAGAAGTAACTCTACGGGGAGGACATAGGTCTGGATATGTTTCAAAAACGTCTCCGTCATCCCTAAGAACTCCTTCCCGGGTTATTTTCCCCCCGTACGTCCACCACGACTTTGACGCTTTGGTGGTGAGGTTTGTCCAAAGCCGCCTGAAAGGCCCGGCGGTAGTCCTGGAGGGGAAAAGTATGGGTCACCAGGCCGGCCGTGGGATAGTCGCTCCGGCACAGCAGGTCCACGGCCACCTGAAAAGTTCGCACCCGCACTCCCTTGAGGTGGCCGTAGGCATACATGGCCGACCCGGTGAGGCGGAGCTCCCGGAACCAGAGGCTTGAGACGTCCACCCGGCTCACCCCCCCGGCGGTGCCCACCAGCACGCAAGTCCCCCGGGCCCTGAGTGCCAGGAGCCCGGCCTGGAAGGAGTCGCTGCTCCCCACACAGTCAAAGAAGAGGTCGGCCCCGCCCTCCAGGTTGCCACCCCCCAGGGTGGAGGGGAGAAAGTCCGCGTCCAGGGCTTCCGCCAGCTTCCGGCGGTTGGGGTTCAGGAGGACCAGGTCGGCGCCGCCGATCTCTGCCAGGCGCTCCTGGAAGGGATGGCGCGCCACCACCACCAGGCGCGCCCCGGAGCCCAGGATCCTCAGAGCCCGCAGCAGCTGCTGTCCGATGATGCCGGCCCCGTAAATGACCACCGTGGCGGTGTCCGGGGGAAAGTGGTCCAGGACCGGCTGCAGGGCGCTGGCCAAGGAGTCGGTGAGAACCGCGATCTCGTCGGGGAGTTCCTGGGGCAGCCGGAAAAGGCTGCCGGGGGGCGCCGCCATGAACTCCGCCAAGCCACCTCCCGCCCGCTGGGTGAAGCCCAGGATAATCCCGGGGGGGAGCTCCCCCTGGGTGAAATTTTCGCAGAGGTTGTATTCTCCCCGGGCGCAGTACCGGCAGGGAGCAATCCCCCGGGCCTGGCAGGCCAGAAGGGGCTCCACCGTCACTCTCTCCCCCGGGGCAAAACCACTGGCCGCCGGGGCCTCCACCACCTCAGCCACCACTTCATGCCCTAAAATGCAGGGAAAGGAGGCATAGGGCTCCAGGAGATAGGACTCCACCCCCTTGAGGAGGTTCAGGTCCGAACCGCAGATGCCGCAGAGGCGGGGGCGCAGCACTACCCAATCCGGGCGGGGCTTGGCAAAGGGAACTTCCCTGAGCCGCAAAGGGACTACCCGAGGGAAAAAACGCCGGGGGAAACAGGCGCTCAAGGCCTTGCTGAGAAGAAAGCGGGGAATGGAGTGATGGTATTCCAGAGCGAGCATATTCAGGCTTTTCCGCAGGTGCCGGGAGGAGGCCGCCAGGGCCACCCCGTCCAGAGCATTCCGCCCACTTAACCCTGAATTGGCCCCCTTGTCAAGGCCCTAGCCGGACTAAATGCTTTGGGATTGTGGGCGGGTTGGGATATAATGACCTCGTTTGCAAAAAGCTTATCTTTTTTATCTTAACCGAAAAAAACCATGAAACAGCGCAGCAAATTGTCCCTGGGGGCGGTGGCGAAAAACTTTTCTCGCCTGCTCCCGCATCCCTGGATCGGCCTCAAGCTCATGACTATAGAGGGGGAAAAATGGTTGTTCAACCTCCTCTATCCCGACTCCGCGTCGGGGCGGGCCCGGTACATCCGCCAGGTGAGCATCCGCATTACTGACCTGTGCAACCTGCGGTGCCATACCTGCGGCCAGTGGGGGGACCACGGCTTCCTGCACGGCAAGAACCTGGCGGACCTCAAACGTGAGGAGGTGTCACCGGCCCGCTATCAGGAGGTGTTCGAGGATCTGGTGGCGCATGGTCACCGGCCCCTCATCTACCTGTGGGGGGGCGAGCCCATGCTCTACGAGGGCACTCTCGCCATTATCGAGAGGGCTGCGGCTCTGGGACTGCCCACCTCCATCGCCACCAACGGCACCCGGGTGGCCGCCATGGCCGAGCCCCTGGTCCAGGCGCCCCTCTTTCTCCTCCAGATATCCATTGACGGCCACACGGCTGAGCTCCACAACCGGGCTCGCCCCGGGGCCGGGGGCGCCGATAATTTCGCCGATATCACCAAGGCCCTGGCCGCGGTGGGCCAGGCCCGGAAGGCTGCAGGCCGGAATTTGCCCCTCATCGCCTCCCTAACCGTTATTTCCCGGGAGAACTTTCGTCACCTGGTGGACCTCTACGAGACGTTCCGGGACCGGGTGGACATGTTTGTCTTTTACCTCTCCTGGTGGATCACTGAGGACCGGGCCCAGGCCCATGAAGAGGACTTCGGGCGGCGCTTCGGGTTTCGGCCCCACTGCCCCTGGGGCTGGCTGGGAGACTGGAAGCCGGATGACTACGGGGAACTGGACCGGCAGCTTCACCTGCTCCAGGAGCGTTCCCGGCCCTGGTCCGCCCCCCCGGTGGTTTTCATTCCCTCCATCCAGGGAGAGGAGAATCTGCGCGCCTACTACACGGACCACTCGGAAAGATTCGGCTACGACCAGTGCGTGTCCATTTACCAGGTGGTGGAGGTGAACAGCAACGGGGACGTCTCCCCCTGCCGGGACTACCACGATTATGTGGTGGGGAACATCAAAGACCACACCCTCACCGAATTGTGGAACTCCGAACGCTACCAGTCCTTTCGCCGCAGTCTGACCACCGAGGGTCTGATGCCGGTATGCTCCCGGTGCTGCGGCCTCATGGGATATTGAGGTGGGGGTGAGGGGACAGGCGAGAGGGCCCGCCAGTGACCCGGCCCGGCTGGTGTTCTTGCTGGAGGACCTGGATTACGGCGGCACCCAGCGCCAGGCCCTGGAGTTGGCCCGCCGCCTGGACCGGCAGCGCTTCCGGGTGGAACTCTGGGTGCTTAGGGCCGGGGATGATCTGGCCCCCCTGGCCCGGGAATGGGGGTTGCCGGTGGTCTGGCTGGCCCGGTCCGGCTGGGTGGGACCGAAAAGTCTGGTGACCTTATGGCGGCGTCTGCGCCAGGATCCCCCGGACCTCCTCATGCCCCTGACCGTTATTCCGAATATCTGGGGTCGGCTAGAAGGACGGCTGGCCGGGTTGCCTCTCATACTGGGGAACTGCCGGGGGGGTGCGGCCCCCTGGCGCCAGCACGAGCGCTGGCTGTGGCCCCTCGCGCATCACATCCTCTGTAATTCTCAAAATCTTCAGGAATATCTCGTTGGCGCCTATGGCCTCCCCCCCGAGAGACTCACGGTTATTCCCAACGGCGTGGACACGGAATTCTTCCAGCCCCCCCCGGACGGCCGGGGGCAGGCTCCGCCGGTGCTCCTGTCAGTGGCCCGGCTGGTGCCGGACAAGGACCATGAAACCCTCCTGAAGGCCTTTGGCCTGGTGTCTTCCCGCCATCCCGGCGCCGAGCTCTGGTTGGTGGGGAACGGGCCCCGGCGGCAGGCCCTGGAACGGCAGACCACAGAGTTGGGCCTCCCGGGAAAAGTGCGGTTCGTTTCGGGGGCCGCGGATCTCCGCCCCTTCTATCACCGGGCCGATCTTTTTGTCCTGAGTTCCGTGGCCGAGGCTTTGCCCAACGTGGTTCTCGAGGCCATGGCGACCGGTCTGCCGGTGGTGGCCACCCGGGTGGGAGGGCTGGGAGAGGCGGTGGTCTCAGGGACCACCGGCTTGTTGGTTCCACCCCGGGATGCCGACGCCCTGGCCGGCGCCCTGGCCCGCCTGCTGGACGACCCGGAGGCCGGGCATAATATGGGTCAACGGGGGCGGGAGCGGGTGGTGGAGCACTTCAGCTTTCCGGCCATGGTGAGCCGTCACGAGGAGGTCTGGACCCGCCTCCTGTGGGGAACTAATTGAAGGGAAAATGAGACGTTAAGAGGGAACCAGGGGCAAAAGCCCCTCCTCTCCCATAAACTATTACTATAATGTGTCCCCAAAAGCCCTCTCCCCGGGTGGCGTACATCCTGCTCTGGTTTCCTGAGCCTTCCCAGACCTTCATCCTGGATGAGGTCAACACTTTGGTAAGCCTGGGTCTGGATGTTACCGTGTTCACCCTGTACGGCCCTCGTCCTGCCAGTCGGCTGGCGGGTTTGGCCCCGGTTAAGGCGCCGGTTCGTCACCTGGGGTCCGCTTCTCTGGGCCAGCTGCTTTGGGGCCTGGCCCAGCGGCGGGCAGAGCGACAGCCGGGAACCGCGGCTTTCCTGGCCAGGGTGCTTCTGCGCCGCTGGCGGACCCTGGAAACCTCGGGGGAGGCCGTGTGGGCCACCCTGACGGGGGTCCATCTGGCCCGCCGCTTCCGGGACGCCGGGATTTCCCACATCCACGCCCCCTGGGCCGACGGCCCGGCCACGGCCGCCTGGGTGGCCTCCAGGCTGAGCGGCATCCCCTTCAGTTTCTGTGGCCATGCCCATGATATCTACCCTCCGGACGGGGCGCTGATGGAAAAGCTCCGGGCCGCCAGCTTCGTGCGCACCATCTCCCAGGCCAATCTCCGCCATTTGGCGGAGCTGGCCCCGGAGGCGGCCGGCAAAATCACCCATATAACCTACGGGGCGCCTCTGGCGGCGTCGCCTCGCCCCCCCCGGGAAGGCGCTCCCCCCTATCGCCTCCTGGCCCTGGGAAGACTGGTGGAAAAGAAGGGGTTTCCGGGGCTCCTTGCCGCCTGCCAAATTCTGTCTGAGTGGGAGGTGGACTTTCGCATCACCCTGGCGGGGGATGGCCCGGAGCGCCGCCTGCTCCAGGGCCTGGTCCAGGACCATGGTCTTAGGGACCGAGTCGCGTTCCCCGGACATGTGCCCCACAACCAGGTTCCCGAGCTGTTCCACCAGGCGGACCTTTTTGTCATGCCCTGCAAGGTGGCGCGCCGGGGCGACCGGGACGGCCTCCCCAACGTCATCCTGGAAGCCATGGCCCTCGAGGTGCCAGTGGTGGCCACAGATGTGAACGGCGTGGCCGAGGCGGTGCACCCGGGAGAAACGGGGTGGCTGGTGCCCCCGGAAGAGCCCCGGCTCCTGGCCCAGGCCATCCGGGAGGCCCTATCCCAACCGGCGGAAGCCCGCCGCCGGGCTCAGGCGGGGCGGCAGCTGGTGCAGCGGGACTTTGATTCCCCCACCAATTACGCCCGGCTCAAGGCCCTGCTGGAAGAGGCCGCCGGACCCGGGGCCGCAGGGTGATCGAGGTGTTCGAGGCCCTTCTCTTGGCCGGTATGGCCCTGGTGCTCCTGGCCCTAGCTGGGCTTCTGGGGAAGGGGAGCCGGGCCCTGGCGCCGGGGGTCCGGGGAGAGATAGACGCGAATCCGGCCCGTTGGCCCCGGCTGGCCCTCATCGTCCCCGTGGCAGGGGCTCCTCCGGCCCTGGGGGAGTGCCTCCGATCCCTCCTCTATCAGGACTACCCCGATTATCAGGTCATCTTCACCACCCGGGATCGGGAAGACCCGGCCACGAGCGTGATCGCCTCCCTCATTTGGGACGCAAGCCGGGCTCGTCTGGTGTTGAGCGGACCGGCCCGGACTTCCGGCCAAAAGAACCACAATTTGCTGGCGGGAGTCAGGCTGGCGGGGGAAGATCCGGAAGTCCTGGCGTTCTGCGACAGCAACCAGGTGGCACCCCCCGATTTCCTGCGTCGTCTGGTGGCTCCCCTGGCCCGGGGGGAGGGGGAGGTGGCCAGCGGCTATCACCACATTATCCCCGGAGACCAACGTCTGCCCACCTGGGGGAGGGCCGTGGCAGTCCTCACCCTTTATCTCACCAAGGCCGTCCCCTGGCTCAACCAACCCTGGGGCGGAGCCACTGCCATCCGCCGGGACCTCTTCGCCCGCCTGGGGGTGGAGCGCCTCTGGGCCGAAACCGTGGTGGACGACGTTTCCCTGGCGGCCCGGCTGATCCAAGCCCGCCTCCCGGTGCGTCTCGCCGCCGGGGCCGACCTGGCCACGCCTTTAGCCGGGGAAACCCTGGCCGACTGGGAGAGCTGGTTTTTCCGCCAGTGTATTTACCTCAAGTACTACCTGCCCGGCTCCTGGCTGGCCGCGGGGGCCTTCCTGCACCTCCTTACCTGCCTCACCCTGCTCAGCGTCGCCTGGCTGTTTCTGGCGCCTTTGGACGTGGTGACGCCATGGCGGGGTTTCACTGCCCTTGTCTTCCTGGCCACCCTCAGCGTCCTGGCCCTGGTGATGCGGTCCCTCCACCCGAGACCCGGATCCTGGCCCAGGTGGCTGGCGGCCTGCCTGGCGGCCATCTGTCTGGGCAGTTGGGTGCATGTGCGCACCTGCCTTACCCAGAAAATTTCCTGGCGGGGCACGGCCTATGGGGTGGACTGGCGGGGACGGGTCGTGTCAATTCTGGAAGAACAAAGATAAGCAGAGCCCAGGTATGGGGTTATTTTTTTGCTGCTGCCGCCCTCCGGGCGCTCCTAACCATCCAGTACCTCCAGAGGACGGCCATGAAGAGGACGCCGAGGGTAAGGGCCTGGCCCCGACGCAAAAAGACCAGACCAACTTTATAGAGCCCCAGGCCTCCCAGGAAAGTCCCCACCACCTCCAACAGATCCCTCAGGTTCAGGATCCGCAGCCGTCGTTGGATGAAGCCGAAGGTTATACAAGCCATGCCTCCTTTAGTGAGGATGATGGCCAGCGCGGCGCCCCACAAGGGAGCTCGGGGAATCACGGTCCCGCAGACCAGCAGGTTGAAGGCCAGGGCACCCAGGTAAACCGCCACCAACAGCCGCTCCAGGCGCATACTGATTAACAGGAACCCCGCCAGGTTGTGGAAAAAACTAAAAAGAATGGTGATCACCAGAAACTGTTGCAGCCAAACCGCCTCGCTGTAATGGGGCCCATAGATTAAGGGGATGAGGCGGTCCCGTTCAACGAAAAGAACCAGCATCAAGACCAGGGCTAGGCACAAAAGCCAGCGGGCGGTAGAGTGGGCCAGGCGGTTCACTTCCTGGCGGTCCACCTCCCAGAATTTGACAAAAAGCGGAAAGAGGACGCTCTGGAGGATAAGGTTGGCGGCGATTATCGAGCAGCCGTCCACGATCTGCCAGGTGGCGCTGTACTGAGCCACTCCTTCGGAACCGCCGTATTTTTGTAAGAAAAAAATATTGGCCTTGTTATATATGACGGCGGTTACTTCGAGGATGGCGAAAATGAATACCCGGCGAAAGGTGGCCCCGAGGCCCGCCAGAGAGGGCCAGTGCCACAGTCCCCGGAGGCCCACCGCCGAGGCGCCCCAAGTTATATTGATTACGGTTTCTATGGGCTTGAAAAGGGCTATGGCCAGGGGGGACGCCCCATAGAGGAGGGCGACGAAGCCATAGCCGAAGCCCACGAAGGCAGCCACGGCCCGGATCTTGCCCTCCAGTGGCTGCCGGCCCTGTACCTGCAAGGTGGTGAAAAAGGTGGTGGAGATGGCCTCCAGGCCCATCCCGAGACTGATTACCAGAGCAAATTCCCTCAGAGGAGAGGAGTACTGCTGCCACGAGACAAAACCCACCACCCCCACATAGGCCAGGGTCAAAAGCCCTGACTTGAGGAGGAGCATCTGGGTCAGGACTTCTTTGGGGTCCCCGTCTTTTTTGGTCAGGAGCCCCACCAGGGGCAGGTTGAGGCCGAACTCTGCAGTAAGAAGGAGAATGCCCCCCAGGCTCAAAGCCAGCATGAACTCCCCGTAAGTGGAGGTGCTCACCCGGGCAAGATAAATGAGGAAGGCGGCCTGAAAGATTTCCCGAATCCACCGGGCACTGAGCAGGGAGGCGAGCTTGCTGACGATCCGGTGAGATCCGGGGGCGCTGGGAGGGGTAGGGGAATCCTGGTGAAGGTCCATGTCTGGTCTAACCACGGGGAGGCGCTTTGGGGGCAACCGTCCGATACGGACAAGGCTGGCCCTCCCGAGGCTTCCCCTTTATATAACAGATGGTCTTCGAACTAAAGGAAAAAAGGCCGTGAGGCAAGGGGAGGAGGTCAACCTCGCCGGGGGGAGGACGGCAGGTGAAAACCAATGAATTTGACAGGCACGGAACCGGGAAATAGAATAGCTGCCAGGAACCTGCCCCCATATCCATGCTTCTCCAGCGTGAACCGCAACCGGGGCCAAACCGGCGGCTTTATGAGAAAGGCTGCCTGAGCTTAGGAGAAACCAACACGTGAGGTTGAAAAAAACCTGGGTCTTCACCCTGATACTTTGTGTGCTTCTCTGGGTTGCGGCCAGCTCTGTCTGGGCTCGGGAAGCCCAACTGCGTCTCCTTCACCTCAACGACTTCCACGGCTTCGTCCTGCCGCACCAGCTCCCCAAGGGACAGGGAATGGAGGGCGGCATCGCCTCCCTGGCCTACCAGGTCGAGAAATTGCGCCGCCAGATGCCGACGCTCCTCTTATCCGCCGGGGACATGGTTCAGGGAGACAACTGGGCCAACCTCTTTCAAGGAGCCTCGGTGATCACCCTTATGAACGCCATGCGCTTTGACGCCATGGCTGTGGGCAACCATGAGTTCGACTTCGGCCAGAAAGTCCTGGAGAGCCTCATTGCCCAGGCCAACTTTCCGGTTTTAGGGGCCAACGTTCAGGGAGTGCAAGGCCTCAAGGCTTATGTAGTGGAGAACCGGGGCGGCCTCAAGGTGGGCCTCATCGGGGTGGTGACCAAGGACACCCCCGTCACCACCCACCCCCGAAACGTGGCTGACCTTACCTTTATTTCTCCAGAAGAAGCCGTACGCCGCGCCGTGGCGAAACTAAAACCGCAGACGGACCTCATCATCGTGCTGTCCCATTCGGGGTACTCCCAGGACCGCCAACTGGCAGCCCACGTCAAGGGCATCGACGTTATCGTGGGAGGTCACTCCCACACCAAGCTTGAAAAGCCGGCAGTGGTGGAAGGGGTAATCATCACCCAGGCCTATCAACACGGCCAGG
>CBFDAH010000120.1:0-8962 GCA_965602785.1 uncultured Syntrophobacterales bacterium | reverse complement strand
CCCCTAAAAAAAACTGGCCAGGGAGTAAATCTCCCTGGCCAGTTGCTTTTTCCCTTATTTCTCAGGGATCTCCACGGCAAAGAAGAGGGTTCTGCCTCTCCGCTTTACCAGGATGCGGGCAAAGGATTTCTTAGGCACCTTGCTCAGAATCTTTTGGAAGCCTTTGATATTCAGTACTTCTTGGCCGTTGATTTGCAGGATCACGTCTCCCCGTCGCAGGCCCGCTTCGCCCGCCGCGGAGCCGGACTCGACCCTGACGACCACCACTCCTTTGGATTCCTTCAGGCCAAGGCGCCGGGCCATTTGGGCATCCAAATCCTCTACTACCAGGCCGATGGGGCTTTTCTCCTCAGCGTCCCCGGTATCTTTGGCAAACCGTTCCTCTTTCAGTTCGGTTACCGTAATGGGAATGGCTTTTTCTTTCCCATCCCGGAGCACCTTCAAGGTGATCTTGGTGCCCGGGGGAGTGGCCGCCACCAGACGGGGCAACTCATTCATTTCTTTGATGGGCTGGCCGTTGAATTCAATGATGATGTCTTCCCGTTTGAGGCCGGCTTTCTGGGCCGGAGTGTCCGGGTGCACCTCGGCCACCAGGGCGCCTTTCGGCTCAGAGAGTCCGAAAGCCTTGGCCATCTCAGGGCTGACCGTTTGCACCTGCACCCCCAGCATGCCTCTGACCACCTTGCCTTTCTCCTGAAGCTGCTGGATGATATTTTGAGCCAGGTTGCTGGGGATTGCAAAGCCGATACCCTGCCCCGTGGCCACGATGGCGGTATTGATCCCCACCACTTCCCCCTTCAGATTGAGGAGGGGGCCGCCGCTATTGCCCGGGTTGATGGCGGCGTCGGTCTGCAGGAAGTTGTCATATTTGGTGGCCCCGATAATACGGCCCTTGGCGCTGATGATGCCCTGGGTGACCGTGTGCCCCAAACCGAAGGGATTGCCGATGGCCACTACCCAATCCCCCACCTGAATGGCGTCGGAATTTCCCAGGACCAGGAAGGGAAAGGTTTCTTTGCTATCGATCTGGAGGAGGGCGAGATCGGTCTGCGGATCCCGGCCCTTGACCTTGGCGGTATACTCTTTACCGCCTTTGCCCGCCATTTTCACCTTAATTTTATCAGCGTTTTTAACCACATGGTCGTTGGTAATGATCAGCCCCTTAGCATTTATGATAAATCCGGTGCCGAGAGACCTCTGGGTACGGTCCCTGGGCATGTCCGGGAAAAATTTTTCAAAAAAGTCCCGGAAGGGATCCTGGGGACCGGGCCTGGGACCAGGACCGAAAAACCTCCGCTTGCCTTTATCCCCTTTGAAGATCTTTTGGGTGCTGATGTTGACCACGGCCGGGGAAAACTTCTTGGCGATATCAGCAAAAGTATCCGGCGCCAAACTGGCGGCAGCAGCCTGATGCGTCGGCGCCGATCCCCACAGCAGAGTCAACACCAGGATGGCGGCCAGGGTGGCGCTGGCCTTAAGGATGAGATTTCTTACCTGAGTCATCGTTCTTCTCCTTTACTCCCGGCGTTGGTTTGAAGGAGGCAAAATCAGGCAGTTCGCCTTTTTTTCCCACCACCACCAGGAGGTATCTCTCTGGATGAAAATATTTTTCCGCCGTCTTCTGGAGGTCGGCGGGGGTGAGGTCCCGGATCAGGGAGGGATAGCGCCAGGGGTAATCTAACCCCAGGCCGTATAACTCCACATAGGCCAGCAAAGCGGCCCGTTTGGCGATGGAGTCCATCTTTCTCGGGAAGCTGCCGATGAGGTAGGACTTGGCGCTGGCCAGTTCAGCGGCGCTCACCGGCTGGGTGCGCACCTGCTCCACCTCTTTGATGACCTCGGCCACCGCCTCCCCGGCACTCTTGTTCTTGGTCTCCAGGGAAATGGCAAAAGCCCCGGGCTCCAGGCCCGAATCGAAGCTGCTTCCCGCAGAGTATACCAGACCCCGCTTCTCCCTAACGTTCGTGAGGAGCCGGGAAGAAAAGCCCCCGCCTCCCAAAATATAATTCAGAACCTGTAACGCATAAAAATCCGGGTTGCTCCGGGCAATGCCCAGATTTCCCCAGATAATGTTGGCCTGGGTGATGTTCTTATCAATGATGATGTCTTCCGAGCTCTCCAGCACCGGCGGAGGCGTCACCTCCAACTTGGGAAGGGGCGCCGCGGTCCAGTCGCCGAAGGTCTTGGTCACCCACTCCCTGGCCTCCTCCAAAGACAGATCCCCCACAATGGTCAGGATGGCGTTATTGGGCCGATAGAACTTGCCGTGGAAACTAACCAGATCGTTGCGTTTGATGGCGGCCAGGCCTTTCGGCGTCCCCTTGGGGGGATGGGCGTAAGGGTTGTTCCCGAAGAGACGGCGGTAAAAGGCCCGGGAGGCCATGATGCTCGGCTCGTCCTGATCGGTCTTGAAGGTGGCCTTGATCTGGGTGACCTTGCGCTTGATTTCCTTCTTGGCAAAAGCCGGGTTGAACACTACGTCTTGGAGCAGGTCCAACCCCGCTTCCAGGTCCTTTTTGAGAACCGTGAGACCGACGGAGGCATAATCGTCACTGCCGGCGGCCCCTAACTTGGCCCCCAAAAAATCAACCTCCTGGGCAATCTGGGTGGCAGAGCGCTTTTTGGTCCCCTGGGTGAGGAGCAGGGCGGTAAGGTTGGCCAGCCCCGCTTTCCCCGGCGGATCCCGGAGGACACCGGCCTTGAAAAGGAGGCTCACCCTGACCAACGGCAGGCCCCGTTGTTCGGAAAAGAGCAACACCAGCCCGTTGGGAAGCTCCTGACGCAACCCCAACACCTTGGAGGGACTGGCCTCTTGGGCTGCGGCCGTGCTCACCAGGACTAGGAGCAACAGGACAACGAACAGCTTCTTTTTCATCAATACAGACCTAACTATTTTGCTGAAAAGCATTTTCCGGGCAGTTCCTCATAAGCCTCTGGCCCACCCGTCAATCTCGAAAAGTTGGTTCCCATTGCCGGTGGCAGTGGGCCAAACCTTGAACCTTGAACTATTCGAATCAGTATGGCCGAACGTGTCTTCTCCGATTCAGTCACCGTCGATTACTATAACCCAACTACCGCACATGTCCGGCGGGCTGGTGGCGGGTGACCTTGGGCCGGTCCCCCTTGATGGGGGACAACACTCCCAGGGTGCGGTTATCCGGCACCAGGTACTTCCGGGCCACCCGGCGGATGTCCTCCGCAGTCACCTGTTGGATTTTAGGGACGAAATCCCGCACCAGGGTCCAGTTGGCCACGGTGGCCAGTTTCCCCAGGACCATGCCCCGGTAGAACAGGGAGTCCATGGACATATAGAAAGACGCGGTCACCTGATTCTTGGCCTTTGCCAATTCCTTGGCATCCACCAGGTCCATCTGCAGTTTTTTGATTTGGGCCTCCAGGGCCCGCTCCAGTTGAGCCACGGTCTTCCCTGGCAGGGGCTGGCCGTGAAACACAAACAGGGAGGCGTTGGCCGTGTCCAGATCGTAGTCGGCCCCCGCCGACAGGGCCAGACGCTTCTTATACACGATGTTGTGATAGATCCGGGAGCTGGCTCCGCTGGAGAGGATGCGCACCAAAAGTTCCAGGGCATAGGAGTCGGGACTTTCCCAATTAGGAACGTGGTAGCCCATGATAAGAAAGGGCAGCTGGGCCTCCCGATGCGCCACCACCCGGCGTTCCCCATACTGACGGGGTTCCTTGGCGGTGACTTTGGGGGGCTTCGCTCCGGCGGGGATGGCCCCGTAGGTGGCTTCGGCCCAGGCCAGGACCTTCTTGGGCTCGACGTCCCCCGCCACTACCAGGGTGGCGTTGTTGGGCTGATAGTACGTACTGTAATACTTGAGGAAGTCCTTCCGGGTCAGGGTCTCCAGATCGTGGTACCAGCCGACGATGGGCCACTGATAGGGATGGGCCTTGTAGGCCGTGGCCATGGTATCTTCCGCCAGGAAGCTCACAGGATCGTCTTCGGTGCGGAGGCGTCTCTCTTCCAAAACCACCTTTTTTTCGGTCTGGAATTCTTTCTCAGCCACCTTGAGGCCCCGCATGCGGTCGGCCTCCATCTCCATCCAGCGTTTGAGCTCAGTTTTCGGTCCGTTCTGGAAGTAGGCGGTGTAGTCCTTGCTGGTGAAGGCATTATCACTGCCGCCGGACTTTTGCACGAGGCGAGAAAATTCCTTGGCCTTATACTTGCCGGTGGCCTTGAACATAAGATGTTCGGTCAAGTGGGAAATTCCGGTTTTTCCCAACTCCTCGTTGCGGGAGCCCACCCGGTACCAGACCTGGTGAGTCACCAGGGGAGCCCGGGGTTCCCGGAGGACAAGCACCAGCATGCCGTTTTTCAATTTGTGCTCCACCACCTGGGAAAAAGGCTTGGGAGCGTCCTCGGCCTTCCCGATTCTCGGAAGTCCTGTGACCAACAAGAGAAACAGAGCACCCCCCAGAAAGAGAAACCATAAACAGCGGATGGGGTGAAGGGGCGAGGGGGTGAACCTGGATCTTACGTGAGATGGCGTCATTGACATAACTTCTTGGCTAGTTCTCCTGAAAACGAGCTCATTGGTAATCTTGTTAAGATAAATCTTCTTTCCGGACATTGCAAGCAGGAAGGAGGGGTAAAAAGGGCCTCAGGGGGAAGGCGGCCGGGCCTCCGGAGGTGACAGGGAGAGCCGCCTGGCATAAGCCGCAAAGGCCGTCAGGAGCGCGGCCCCGGCCATGTCCAGGGCCACATCCCCCAGGCTGCCCTCCCGAGAGGGAACCAGGGCCTGGTGACCTTCATCCAACAGAGCCACTGCCAAGGAAAGGAGCAGAGCAAAGAGGAAATTGGCGCCAGGACTTCCCGGGAAACGAAAGGCCAGGGCCCGAAACCAGAAGACCGACAAAATACCGTAAGCGAAGACATGAACCGCCTGGCGCAGCAAATTGTGAAGCAAGTCGAGAACTTCGGGGGACGGGGTCACTATCCAGGACAGGACCCATTGGAGGAAATTCGAAGTATGCCGGGATGAACCCGCCTCCCCGGAGAGGGCCAGGAGCGCCAAAGCCCAGAGGATGGGAGGCGCCCAGTAGCGCCAAAAGGGGGAGACGGACACAGACATCACGATTAAATCCTTGCTCTAGAAGGGACTGGGACGGAGTGTGGAAGAAGGCAAGGCTCCGCGACCCCGGTAGCACGGGCTTCCAGCCCGTGGGAACCCCCCTCCCCTAAAAAACCTCAACCCAGAATAGCGGCTACAAAAGCCTCGGGGTCGAAGGGCTGCAGATCGTCCATGGATTCCCCCACCCCCACATAGCGCAGCGGCAGACCGGTTTCATGGGCCACGGCCAGGGCCATGCCCCCCTTGGCGGTGCCGTCCAGCTTGGTGATGATGATGCCCGTCACCCCCACGGCCTCGTGAAAAATGCGGGCCTGGCTCAGGGCGTTCTGGCCGGTGGTGGCGTCCAGGATGAGGAGGGTCTCATGGGGCGCGCCGGGAAGCTTCTTGGCCGCGGTGCGGTGGATTTTCTTGAGCTCCTCCATTAAATTTACCTTGGTCTGCAGGCGGCCGGCGGTGTCTACGTACACCGTGTCCGCCCCCCGGGCCTGAGCCGCGGTCAGGCCGTCGAAGACCACCGCCGCGGGGTCGGCCCCGCTCTTCTGCTTCACCACCTGGGCGCCCACCCGCTCGCCCCAGATCTCCAACTGCTCCACCGCCGCAGCTCGGAAGGTGTCGCCCGCGATAAGGAGCGGCGTCAGGCCCTGGGCGCGATCGCGGTGGGCCAGCTTGGCGATGGTGGTGGTTTTGCCCACGCCGTTCACGCCCACCAGGAGCACCACCCAGGGCCGGGCGCTGGGGGCCGGGGCCGGCGGCGCGGTGAGGAGGCGCACCATTTCTTCCCGGAGGGCTTCTTTCAGGCGGGCCGCATCCCTCAATTCCTGGCGTTGCACCCTATCCCGAATAGCCTCGGTGAGGTGAAGCGTGGTGTCCACTCCCAAATCGGCGGTGATGAGAAGTTCCTCCAGCTCTTCCAGGACGGCCGCGTCCAGCTCCCGATCTCCCAGAAAGAGAAGCTCCAGGCCCCCGGCCAGGGCCTTGCGGGTGCGGCCCAGGCGCTCCCGGAAGCGGCGAAACCGGGATTTTCGGACCTCCAGGACAGCCGGGTCTTCGTCCTTGAGCTCCACCTCCAAATCTAGGATAGGTTCCTCTGCCGCCGCCTCTACCGTCAGCTCAGGAGCCTCCTCCAACGCCGGCGGTTGGCCCACCTCCTCCGGAGATGCCTCCTCCATGGCAGCCTCTGCCAGCGGCGGCTGGTCCGGCGGCGCCGGGGCGGCCTCCTCCAGCGCGGGCGGCGGCTGGTCTGCCGGCTCCGGGGGCACTTCCTCCCCGGCAGGCTCCACCTCTTCGGGGGGCACATCCGGCCCAAACAAGCGGTGGAATAAACCGCGACGAGGGGGCGCGGCCGGCGTATCAGCCGCGGCCGGGGTTTCTGCCGACTCCCCCTCAGGGGGCGCGGTCTCAGGAACCCCAGCGGTCACGGTCTCCGGGACCACGGCAGTTTCCGTCTGTGGACTTACCTCCGGGGGCTCAGGAGCCAAAGACGTCTCTTCAGCCTGGGGAGGAGCAGTCTCTTCGGGTTCGCCTGCCGGGGGGCTTACCGCCTCCTCCCCCAGGTCGGGCGTCTCATGGTGTTTTTTGCGGAACCAGCGTCGCATACTTGGTCTCGGTCACCTTATTTCTTTTCATTAAAAATAATCGCATGAATGGCTCTGTAAAACAACTGTAGCCGCAGGCTTCAGCTGGCGTCGGCAAGAAGCTAGCCTGCGGCTACGATTTAAGCTGGGCCTGGGTTTTCCCCAGACTCAGGTGGTGATCTTGGAGAAGTCCGCCATCTGCAAGAAGGTCTGGCTGATGGCGGCCAGGAGGGTGAGGCGGTTTGCCTTAAGCCGGGTGTCCTCAGCCATGACCAGAACCTTGTCGAAGAAGGCGTCCACCGGGCCCTTCAGTTTGGCCAGAGACCGGCAGACCTCGGGGTAATCCCGGCGGTTGAGGGCCGCCTCCACCTCGCTCTCCATGAGCACACTCGCCTCAAAGAGTTGCTTTTCCTCCGGGTGCTCAAAGAGCATCTCATTTACTTCCCCGGGCTCAGTCCCCAGGGAAATATTGATGACCCGCTTGAAAGCCACCGCCAGGGTCGGAAAGTCCGGGCTCTGCCGGATTCCCTCCAGGGCCCGCACCTTGGCCGCGGCCTCCACCACGTCCCGGCCGCCGCTGGCCAGGACCGCAGCCACGCTTTCTTGATTAAATCCCTCGCCCAGGAGCAGGTGCTGCAGCCGGGTCTGGAAGAAATCCAGGACCTCCAGAGCGGTCTCCTCCGGGGTGCGGGAGATGACCCCTTTTTGCAAGTCAAGGCTGGCGAACACTGCGGCGGGGAGGTCCAGGTGCAGGCCGTGCTGGCGCAGGATACGGATAATGGCCAGGGAGTGACGCCGCAATCCATAGGGGTCGGCGGTGCCGGTGGGGCTCAAGCCCACCCCGAAGATGCCGCAGATGGTGTCCAGCCGGTCCGCCATCCCCACCACGGCCCCCACGGCGTCCTCAGCCAAGAGGTCATCGGCGTGGCGGGGCAGGTAGTGGGAAAAGACGGCCTCGGCCACCTGGGCATCCTCCCCGGAAAGCTTGGCGTATTGGCGGCCCATGGCCCCCTGCAGGCTCGGAAATTCCCCCACCATTTCGGTGACGATGTCCGCCTTGCACAAGGTGGCGGCCCGTTGGACAAATTCCGGATTCACCTTGAGAAAAGCCGGATCCTCCGGGGTGATGTTGTTTAGTAAATAACCGGCCAGGGCCCGAAAGCGCTCCATCTTTTCATAGGAGGTCCCCAAGAGGGAGTGAAAGACCACGCCTTTGAGCTCCTCCACCCGTTCTTCCAGGGAAACCTTGCTGTCCACCTGATAGAAATACATGGCATCGGCAAGGCGGGCCCGGAGCACCCGCTCGTGGCCCTGGCGCACCAGATCCGGGTCCCGGGCCAGGGTGTTGTTCACCGCCAGGAAGTGGGGCAGGAGTTTCCCGTCCTGGCCCCGCAAAGAGAAGTAGCGCTGATGCTCCCGCATAGAGGTGATGAGCACTTCGTCGGGCAGGGCCAGGAACTCGTCCTCAAAGTGGCCGCAGACCACCGAGGGAAATTCCACCAAAAAGTTGTTCTCCTCTACGAGCCCGGGATTGGGGACCACCTCGCCCCCCACCTGGGCCGCGGCCTTATTCAGCTCCGCGGTGAGGAGGCTGCGGCGCTCGGCGATGTCGGCGATGACATGGGCCGCCTTGAGAGACGGAAGATACGACGCGGCATCCTTTATTTCCAGGGGTTCCGGGGCCAGAAAGCGGTGGCCGTAGGTCACGCCGCCGCTCACCACGTCCGCCACGGGGAAGGACACCACCTGTCCGGCGAAGCGAGCCAGGATCCAGTGGATGGGGCGGGCAAAGGTGTCCTTCAAGGACCCCCACCGCATGGACTTGGGAAAGCTGAGGCCCAGGATGAGCTCAGACAGCACCTCTTTGAGGCGCTCCGCCGTGGGCCGGCCTGAAGTGTGGCGTCGCACCGCCAGATACACCCCCCGCGGCGTTTCCACCTCGCTGAGCTCCTCCACCGCCACGCCCTGAGCCTTGGCAAAGCCCGCCAGCGCTGGGGTGGGTTTGCCGTCAGCATCATAGGCCACGGCCTTGGGCGGCCCCACCACCTCCTGGGTGACTTCGGCCTGGGTCTCGGCCATATCCCTGGCCAGCATGGCCAACCGCCGGGGAGTGCCCCAGGTGACGATCTCCCCCACCTCGATGCGCTCCTGCGCCAGCTTCTTCCGAAAAACCGCGGCCATCTCCTCCAACACTGGCGGAATGAACCCGGCCGGAATCTCCTCGGTACCGATCTCCAACAAGAACTCGCTGCCCATTTCTTCCTCGCGTGAGTGGTTGGATTGTTCGGGGGAGGG
>CBFDAH010000119.1:0-8989 GCA_965602785.1 uncultured Syntrophobacterales bacterium | reverse complement strand
TTTAGCCTGCGCCGGCACAGGTTGAAAACCTGTGCCACCAGAGTCTTCCCTAATCAGAGGATCGCCTTCCAGCCTGAAGGGGGTTTGCTATCGAGAGGCTGGTGGTTGGCAGAGCCCTGGGGCTTATTTGCCCCGGTACTGGCGGGGTTCTATGCCGTAGTTTCGAATTTTATAGCCCAGGATACGAAGGCTGGTGTCCAGATATTGGGCCGCCTGGCTCTGGTTGCCCCGGGTGGTGGTGAGGGCCTCGGCGATGAGCTCCCGTTCCAGGCTTTCCACCTGGGACGCCAGGCTCTGGCTGTTGGGAGGGGCGCCGTCCCGGTCAACGGCAGGGGGATAGGCACAGGACGGGGGCTGCAGGCTGGGAGGCAGATGGGCGCTCAGGATGGTGTTGCCGTCGCAGACCAGCAAGGCCCGCTCGATGACATTTTCCAACTCCCGGACGTTCCCCGGCCAATGGTACTGCATGAGGAGGTCAAGGGCCGCCTGGGACAGGCGCCGAGCGGACTTGGCCTGCTCGGTGGCATGCTTGGACAGGAAATGTTCGGCCAGGAGAGGAATGTCGGCTTTGCGCTCCCGCAAGGGGGGAAGGTAGATGGGGAAGACGTTCAAGCGGTAGTACAGGTCTTCCCGGAAAATGCCGTCGGCCAACAGCTTTTCCAGGTCCCGATGGGTGGCGGCGAGCAAGCGCACGTCCGCCTTCAAGGTAACGGTGCCCCCCAGGCGGGTGAACTCCCGTTCCTGGATGACCCTGAGGAGCTTCAGCTGCACGGTGGGGCTCAAGTCCCCGATTTCATCGAGGAAAATGGTACCACCATGGGCCAGCTCGAAGCGCCCGGACTTTCTGGACAGGGCTCCGGTGAAGGCCCCCTTCTCGTGGCCGAAGAGTTCGCTTTCCACCAGGGTTTCGGGCAGAGCGGCCAGGTTCACCTTGATAAAGGGCTTGTTGGCCCGCTGGCTGTTATAGTGGACGGCGTTGGCCACCAGTTCCTTGCCGGTGCCGGACTCCCCCCGGATCAGGATGGTGGCGTTACTTTTGGCCACCCGGGTGATCATCTCGAAGACCTGGCGCATGCGGCTGCTGGTGCCCACCAGATTCCCCACCTGGTAGCGGGCCTGGAGCGCGCCTTTGAGCTTGAGGTTTTCATCCCGGAGGGCATCCTTTTCCCGGTCGAGGAGGAGGAGGTTGTTGCCCGCCTGGGCAATAATGGAGGCAATAATGGTGAGGAGACGCACGTCCCGGTCGAGGTTGAGGTCCCGATAACGCCGGTCCACGGAGAGGGCGCCGATGGTCTGGTGGTTGATCTTGATGGGCACACAGATGAAGGAAAGCTCGTCTTTACCGCGGCCCCGGGAGCGAGTGCGGTTGAGGAAGAGGGGTTCCTGACTCATCCGGGGGACCACCATGGGCTCGCCGGTTTCCACTACCCGGCCGGTGACGCCTTCCCCCAGTTTGTAGCGGCCCCGGCGCCGGGCTTCGGCGGTGAGGCCTTGGGCCACCTCGATCTGGATTTCGTTGGTGTCCGGGGAGAGTATGGTGATGGTGCCCCGTTCCATACCCAGGCTCTGGGCCAGGACTTTCAGGATCTGCTGGAGATTGCGGGCCAGGGGGCCAGGCGCGTTCAAAACCTGGGTAAGTTCGAAGAGCAGGGGGAGTTCCTCCGGAGTTCTCCTGGCTGGCTGGTCTTGGCGCGGTACAGTCAATTTTTCTGGCACGGCGTGCTTACCTCACAAAAAATATCAAGCAAAGGGTATGCCATTTCAGGGAAAGGCCCAGGCTGCCTGAGAATTTTTAACATATTTGAATGGTCTCGTCAATTTTGCCAAAAACACTTTACATATTTGTAAACATGGTTGGGGCTATGACCGAGCCGTAATCCGCAAGGGGGGGGGTCGTCCAGGGCTTTCCCCTTGACTCTGCAAGACTTTCAGGTAAGGTAAAAGTATATAATCTTTGGGGAAACCAGGACCAGAATGACCGGTGTGACAGGTTGCGGTTCCCGGAGTTCCCGAAGGATGGGACCCCATGGGCGAGCAAGAGCATGTAACAGAAAGCTTTTTGACCCAGGCCGGACATCAGGCGGTGGCCCTGCTGGATTACATGGGGAACATGACCATCTTTCTTCTGGAAGCCGTCCGCAGCCTGGTTTTCCCCCCCTGGTTTTTCCGGGAAACCATCGCCCAGATGTTCCAGTTGGGGGTGAAGTCTCTCCCCCTGGTGCTGGTGGCGTCTTTCGCCCTGGGGATGGTCCTGGCCATGCAGGGACTGAAAGTCCTCACCTGGTTCGGGGCGGGCAACTATATCGCCACCCTGGTGGGCATGGCGGTGGTGCGGGAGCTGGGTCCCATCATCGCCGGCATCATGCTGGCGGCCCGGGGTGGGGCGGGTATGGGGGCGGAGTTGGGCTCTATGCGGGTCACCAGTCAAATCGACGCCCTCACCGTCTCCGCGGTGAACCCCATCAAGTACCTGGTGGTCACCCGAATTTTGGCCTGCATGCTGATCCTGCCGCTGTTGACGGTGTTCGCTGATATCATCGGCATCCTGGGAGGTATGATAATAGGCATAACCCAGGGGGGCATGAGCGCCACCGCGTATTATTATCTAACTTTGAAGTTCATCAATCTTAAAGATGTGCTCCCCGGCATCGGCAAGACGGTGTTCTTTGGATTGATCGTGGGCACGGTGGGCTGCTATCACGGCTTCTACACCCGGCATGGCACCTTCGGGGTAGGCCAGTCCACCAAGACGGCGGTGGTGGTGTCAGTTCTGTTTATTTTGATCTCCGATGTCTTTCTCACCAAACTCACGCTCCTCATCTGGGGTTGAAGAAAGGCCAGGGTCCCTCCTGGCCGCCGCAGCCCCTTCGCAAGCCCTGATCATTTACCAGGGCATCTCCAAGTATTTCGACGACTACATGGTCTTGCAGAATATCAATCTGGAAATCTTCCCCGGGGAGACCATGGTCATTTTAGGCCGCAGCGGCTCCGGCAAGACGGTGATGACCAGCATGCTGGTGGGTCTCACTCTCCCGGATGAAGGCGCCCTCACGGTGGCGGGGGTGGAGGTTACCCAATTCAAAAGTGATGAGGATTGGCGGGAGCTGCGCCTGAGCACCGGGTATCTCTTTCAAGGCTCGGCCCTCTATGATTTTATGACCGTGGGAGAGAACGTGGCCTTTCCCATGGAGCAACATACCCACTGGCCGGAAAAGGAAATCGACGCGCGGGTGCGGCGGAAGCTCTCCCAGGTGGGCTTGAAAGGGGTGATCGACCTCGACCCGGCGGCCCTGTCCGGGGGCATGAAGCGCCGGGCGGCGTTGGCCCGCAGCCTGGCCCTGGACCCGAAGATTATCATTTATGACGAGCCCACCTCGGGCCTGGACCCCATTACCGGGGACGAAATCTGCGGCCTCATGCGCCAACTCCAGGAGACCCTGAAAGTCACCTCCATCGTGGTCACCCATGATTTGCGCCTCATGGAAATGGTAGCCGACCGGGTGGCCCTGTTGTATCAGGGGAGCATTGCGTTTTTGGGTACTGTTCAGGAATTCTGGGAGTCGCCCGAGACGGAGGCCCGGCGTTTCCTTCATAAAGATAGCCAAGAGGAATCCAACCTATGATCTCCCGGAAGTACGAAACCATCGTCGGCCTCTTCGTGGTGGCCTCCCTGGTGGCCCTTAGCATCATGGTGATCATCATCGCCCAAGAGGAAGGCCTGTGGCAGAATTACCTTGAGTACCGGGCCGTCTTTACAAACATCAGTGGTTTGAAAAGAGGCTCCGAGGTCCGCCTGGCCGGGGTCACGGTGGGTAGTGTCTCAAACGCCACGGTGAGGTCTGACGGTAAAATTCTAGTGGTCTTCAATGTTCTGGAGAAATACAAAGACCGGATCCGGGAGGACAGCAAGGTCAGCATCGGCATGATTGGGCTTCTGGGGGACCGCAGTCTCGACCTAACCGCGGGTACCCCGGACAAGCCAGTCCTGCCGCCGGGGGGGATGATGGCGGGAATGGAGCCCATGGACCTCCAGGAACTCCTGGCCAAGGCCACCCCTTCCCTGGAGCATATCCAGACAGTTGCAAAAAACCTGGTAAAGATCACCGATAATCTAGCCAAGCCCCAGGGGGATTTCAACCTGGCCCTGGCCAACATCAAAGACGCTTTTCAGTCCATCAACCAGGGGAAGGGCACGCTGGGATTGTTGGTCAACGATCCGGTCCTTTATAAAGAGGCCACCGACACCATGATCGACATCCGGAAGTTTACCGACAGTCTGAGCAAACCCGAGGGGGCTTTGGGCACTGTAATCCACGATCCGGCCTTCAAGGCGACGCTCCAGCAAACCCTGAAGAATTTTCAAGAGACATCCGCTAATTTGCGACGGGGCTCCGCGCCGGTGGCCGAGGTGGCCACCAAGCTGCCAGGCATTTTTCAGAAAGTGGACTCCTTCCTGGACAACCTGGACAAGGCCGGGAAAGGGCTCCCGGACCTGGTGATCACCGGCCAGACAGCCTTCGCCGATGCGGACAAGGTGGCTGAGGCGGCCCAGAAGCTGCCGCTCCTGCGCCGCCGCGTGCCCAAGGCCAAGGAGCGCACCATCCGGGTGGAACGGGAAATTAATTAATCCTAAGGCCCACATTCACGCGGTGAAAGTACGCTATGTTCCTGAATCGGATTCTGCTGTGGGTGATATTCTCGTGAAGTGGCACCGTTTATGCCTCTGGCTGATGTGTTGTCTGGCGGTGGGATGCGGCGGGGCCAAGACAGGATTACCCGACCTGCGTCTGGAGGCGGTGAAGCTGAACGACGCGGGCTACCAGTATTACCGTGAGTCCCGCTGGTACCTGGCCCGGGAGAAATTTTCCCAGGCCCTGAAGATGAACCGCCTCATCGACCACCGTCCGGGCATTGCCGCTAACCTGAACAACCTGGGGGCCATCGCCCAGGAGCAGGGGGGCCTGAAGGAGGCCCGGCAATACTATCAGGAGGCCCTGACCATCCAGAAAGATATCGGCGAGCCGGAAGGCATATGCGAGGCCCTGAACAATCTGGGGACGGTATACGCCGCCTTAGGGAATTGGCACGAGGCCGAAAATCTCTATCAGGAGGCTATGGGCTATGCCAGTAAGCTGCCTCCGGGGCCGCTCCTGGCCCTCACCCTGACCCGCCAGGGGGACGTGGCCCGGCAGCGCCAGGATTTTCAACAAGCCTTGGGCCTCTACCAGCAGGCCCTGGCCGTGGATAAAGCCAAGAGAAACCGGGCCGGCATGGCGGTGCGCTGGGTGCGCCTGGGCCGTATCTACCTGGATTTACTGGATTACAATGCCTCCCGCCGCTACCTGGCTATGGCTCTGAAGGAGTTCCGCCGCCAGGAGATGACGAGTGGCATCATCGACGCCCTGGACGGTCTGACCCGCCTGGCCCTGGCCCAGAGGTACCACACTTTGGCCCGGCGTTACGGCGAGCGCCTCCTGAACCTTTATGAGGCCCGGGGCCAGAGTAAAAAGGCGGAGGAATTGAAAGGCTTGTTGCAGCCGAAGGGCAGGAAATAACCGAGATTGTTGGACAGAGCCCGAAGGAGAGGGGGCCGGGGGTTTACCAGGCGAGATTTCTGAAGCCGCTAACCCCTGCCCCCTTTCCCTTAGCCTAGAACATTTTCCGGAGCACCATCAGGATGCCCGGGCTCTCGTTTAAGGGAAAGGGGAGTTGGCGGGCTTCGGGTTGAGGCGCCTCAAATCGGGTTGCCGGCCTCCCGGCTGTCCCTGAACTGAGTATTTAGCGAGAACGATGCTTTTTTCCACTCCTACACGGGCTGCGCTGGTCAGTGTCGCCTCCAACACGGTGTTGGTGACGGTGAAAATCTTGGCAGCCCTGGCGAGCGGCAGTGTGGCGCTGTTGAGCGAGGCTCTGCACAGCGCCCTGGACCTCTTGGCGTCGTTCATTGCCTGGCTGTCCCTCCGTTTTGCGGCGCATCCTCCCGACCGGGAGCACCCCTACGGCCATGGCAAATGGGAAAACGTCAGCGCCTTTCTGGAAGGCCTCCTCATCCTGGGAGTAGCCCTGGCGGTTATCTATGAGTCGGGCCGGCGGCTGTTTACGCCGGTGGCCGTGACCTACGTGCCCCTGGGAATTGCCGTCCTGGCCGGCTCGGCCCTGGTGAACCTCGGGGTGTCCTGGGCCCTGAGGCGGGCCGCCCGACGCTTCGACTCGGTGGCCCTGGAGGCTGACGCGGCCCATCTCAGCACCGATGTCTATACCTCATTAGGGGCGCTGGTCGGGTTGGCGGGCTATTATTTTACCGGACATCATCTTTTCGACACCGGGGCGGGGTTGGCGGTGGGGGTGGTCATCCTGTGGGTCGGGGCGAAGGTCACCCACGGGGCCCTGCATGGCCTGCTGGACACGCGCTTGCCGACGGAAGAAGAGGAAGCGGTGCGCCACATCGTGGCTCAGGTCACACCTTACCTGGAGCTCAAGGAGATTGTCAGCCGCAAGGCCGGGCCGGTGCGGTATCTGGATCTCACCCTCACCGTATGCCGCTGGGAGACCCTGGAGGAAATCCACCGCCTGTGCGACAAGCTCGAGGACCGCATCAAGGAACGCTTTCCCGGGGCCCGCATTTTTATACACCCGGAACCCTGCCTCATCCGCCGGGAGACGAAAGACGCCGCAACGTGCGAATGTCCCCTGCGACTCAACATTTCCTACCCTATTCGAGAGTAATTTTAAGGGAGGGCAGGGAGCACTGTTCCCTGGCCCTCCCCCCGCTTGCAAAAGAAAGGGGCTTCAGGTGCGGACCCAGTAGGGGTCTTCCTTGAAGCGGGCGGTGGGCCCCAGTTCCGCTTCGATGATCATGAGCCGGTTATATTTGGCGATGCGTTCGGAGCGGGACATGGAGCCGGTCTTGATCTGGCCGGAGTTGGTGGCCACCGCCAGGTCGGCGATGAAGGTGTCCTCCGTCTCTCCGGAGCGGTGGGAAACGACGGTGCGGTAGCCGTGGCGGCGGGCCAGGGCAATGGTTGCTAGGGTTTCGCTGACAGTGCCGATCTGGTTCAGCTTGATGAGGATGGCGTTGGCCGCGCCCAAGTCGATGCCTTTTTGCAGGAATTTGACATTGGTGACAAAGAGGTCGTCCCCCACGATCTGGATTTTATCCCCCAGGGTCTTGGTGAAATGCACCCAGCCGTCCCAGTCTCCTTCGGCCAGGCCGTCCTCAATGGAGACGATGGGATAGCGGGAGATGAGGTCCTGGTAGTAAGCCGTCATTTCCTGGTCACTAAAGGTTTGCCCCCCGGACTTCTTGAAGACATAGCGGCCGGTCTCCTTGTCGTAGAACTCGGAGGAGGCGGGGTCCATGGCCAGGACCACGTCTTGGCCGGGGGCATAACCGGTCTCCTCGACGGCCTCCAGGATCAGGTCCAGAGCAGCTTCGTGAGAGGTCAGGTCCGGGGCAAAGCCCCCCTCATCCCCCACTCCGGCGGCCAGGCCACGGGACATCAGGACTTTTTTCAGGGTGTGGAAGACCTCGGAGGCCAGGCGGCAGGCTTCGGCGAAGGTAGGGGCGCCCACGGGCATGATCATGAACTCCTGGATGTCCAGGTTGTTAGTGGCGTGGACGCCGCCGTTGATGATGTTGAGCATAGGCATGGGCAGGGTGGCTGCGGCTACCCCTCCCAGATAGCGGTAAAGGGGCTGGCGGGCGACGAGGGCGCCGGCCCGGGCCACGGCCATGGACACGGCCAGGATGGCGTTGGCGCCCAGGCGGCTCTTGTTGGGGGTGCCGTCCAGGGTGCACATGTACTCGTCAATGGCCTCCTGTTCCAGGGGGTCGCGCCCCATGAGGGCCGGGGCGATGATCTCCCGGACGTTATTCACGGCATGGCGCACTCCTTTTTTCTGGTAGCGGGGCTCGCCGTCCCGAAGCTCCAGGGCTTCGTCTTCGCCGGTGGAAGCCCCGGAGGGCACGGCGGCCGAGGCCCGGTGTCCATCGCTCAAGACCACCTCCGCTCTGACTGTGGGGAATCCCCGGGAATCCAGAATCTCCCAGGAATTGATCGCCTGGATATCGGCCATGCTTACCTCCTTTTCGGTGGGGGGAGTGTGCCGCGGCGCCTCATTATCGCGGGGAACCGGCCCTCGGGTACGATACCCCCAGGAATTCCCCGGGCTGCGGCGAACAGGTTCTTCCGTTTTTTACCACAGAAACGCCAGGAAAAAAACCGGGCGAAGGTGAGAAGACGATTAGGGGAAAAATAAAGCCGGGCGGCCCGGCCCGAAAGCCAGGCAGCCCGGAGGAAAGTCGAAAAGATTGTTTTTGCTTAGTGGTCCTACTTGGTCTTTTTCTGGTAGGGTTGGGTTTTCTTCTTAGGGGGCGGCTTCGACCGTGACTTAGCTTCCGGCTGCTGTCGTACCTGTCGGGTTGGTTGCCGCCGCACCTGTTGCCTCGGCTGTTGCCGTACCTGTCGCTTTGGTTGCCGCCTCATCTGTTGCCGTGGTTGGATGCTCCCCTGCTTTTTCACCTGGGGTCGCCGTTGCTGCTTTGGCTGCTGGCGTACCTGTTGTCGTTGTTGGGTCCGGGGCTGAACACGTTTCTGCTGCTGCACCTGAGGCCGCCGCTGGAAGCGTTGCTGCTGCGGTTGGGTGCGCCGCTGAGGCTGTTTGAACTTGGTGGTTCTGGCCCCGGAGCTCTGTGGCTGCCTGGAGGTGACCTTCTTCTGTTGCTTTTGAGGCTGCCGCTGGAACTGGGGCCGGGCCTGCCGCTTTTGCTGGGGTTTCTGCCCGGGAGTCTTTGAAGTAAAACCGGCCCGAGGACTTTGGCCCGCCTTGGACCAGGGGGACGTCTTTTTCAGGCGCCCCTGGGATGCGGTGGTTCCGGGTTTGGCCGGTTTCACAAACTTGACGCCGCTTGGGGTAAGTCCCTGAGCTCCCGGTTTTTTTCTCCCGGGCTTGGTCCCGGCGGGTTGCAGGCCGGCCTGGGGAGTTCCGG
>CBFDAH010000118.1:0-9062 GCA_965602785.1 uncultured Syntrophobacterales bacterium | reverse complement strand
GGCGCCCCTACATTTTTGCAATTAGACTAGCCGCCTCCTTGGCAAAATACGTCAATATCACATCCGCGCCGGCCCGTTTGATGGCGGTGAGGGATTCCAGCATCACTGCTTTCTCGTCTAGCCAGCCCTTAGCGGCCGCGGCTTTGATCATGGAGAACTCACCACTCACCTGGTAGGCCGCGATGGGCAGATCGAACTCACCGGCCAGTTGGGAGATGATGTCGAGGTACGGCAGGGCCGGCTTCACCATGATGATGTCCGCCCCTTCCTCCACGTCCAGGGTCGCCTCCCGCATGGCCTCCCGGACGTTGGCCGGGTCCATCTGATAGCCCCGGCGGTGGCCGTATTGGGGTGCGGACTCCGCCGCCTCCCGGAAAGGCCCGTAGAAGGCGGAAGCATACTTCACGGCGTAGGAAAGAATGCCCGTCATCTCAAAACCCCGGTCGTCCAGGGCCTCCCGAATGGCCCCAACTCTCCCGTCCATCATGTCCGAGGGCGCCACCAGATCCGCCCCTGCCTGGGCGTGGGACAGGGCCACCTGGGCCAGAACTTCGAGGGTCGTGTCGTTGTCGACCTCCCCTTGGTGGACAATGCCGCAGTGGCCATGGGTGGTGTAGCCGCACAGGCAGACGTCAGTGATGACCACCAACTCCGGCAGGGCTTTTTTCAAAGCCCGCACCGCTTGCTGCACCGCGCCCTTGGGCGAGGCGGCTTCGCTCCCGGTGTCGTCCTTTTTCTGGGGCAGGCCAAAAAGCAGCACCGCCGGCACCCCCACCTCCCAGGCTGACTTCACCTCCTCCACCAGGAGGTCCACGGAGAGGCGGGCCACCCCGGGCATGGCCGCCACCTCTTGACGCACGCCTTTCCCCGGCACCACAAACAGGGGGTAGATGAAATCTTGCGGGGTGAGCACCGTCTCCCGCACCATGCGCCGTATAGCCTCGGTGCGCCTGAGCCGCCGGGGGCGATACACCAGTTCCATAGGAGCCTCTCTGGGAAAATTATTTAGTAAAAAAGATTAACTCGAGGGGAGGGCCGGGGGACCGCAGCCCCCCCGCCCTCCCCTCGAGCACCCCTCCCAACCCCCCTCAAGGGGTTGGGGGTTTGAGGGAGGGGCCAGGAGCTCATGGCTCCTGCCCCCCTCAAACAGCAAACTATTACACATCCAGGTTTTTCAATATGTTACCTGATAAACAACTGCATTAGTGTTACCCTACTACTCATGAGGAGGCAAGGAGTTTTTAGGAGGGAGGGCTAAGGACCGCGGGCCCTTACCCATCCCCGCAAACTCGCTTCCCTCCCACTTTTACCGGTAGAACGGGCATCTTGCCCGTGCATGCACAGGCTGGAAGCCTGTGCCACCAAATCTCTGGCCAGGGGCTGGGGGAGGCAGGAAAAAAACTTCCTTACCCTTGTATTTGACTCCAGTCAAGGTTATCAACTGTTAGGATGGACACAGTAAGGAAAAAGGAGAGAAGTCCTGGCGCCGGGGAAAACCCCCTGAACCAGGACCTTTTGGAGGGTGCGGTGCTCGTCCACGAACGGGATCGGGAATTTGCCACCGAGGTAAACCGCAAGAGTGAGACCAATCTGAACCTGTGCTACCAGTGCCGTACCTGCGGCAACGGCTGTCCCTTCGTGGCGGCTATGGACCATCCCCCCAATACGATTATCCGCATGATCCAGTATGGCATGCGGCAAGAGGTGCTCGAAAGCTCTGCCATCTGGGTGTGCGTCAACTGCCACACCTGCTCTGCCCAGTGCCCCAACAATATTGACATTGCGGCCATCATGAATACCCTCACCAAGATGGCCCTGGAAGAGCGGGCTCAAATCAGCGCCCAGTCAATCCTGGACTTCCATTTAGAGGTTCTTCGTTCCATCGAAGTCTACGGCCGGGCCCACAAACTGAGGATCATGTTCCGACATAAGCTGATTACCGGCTCTTGGTTCAAGGATATCGACTTGGGACTCAAAATGCTCACCAAGCGCAAGCTGGACCTGGTTCCCTCCAAGGTCAAGGCCATTAAGGAGATTCACCGGCTCTTCGCGCCCTACTGGAAGACCGCCAGGCCATGAATACTGAACCCCGCCTCGAGTTTTCCTTTTACCCTGGCTGCTCGGTGGCCACCACCGCCTGGGAGAGCAATCAGTCCCTTATGCGGGCCTGCCAGGCGCTGGGCTTCAGTCTTACCGAGCTCGACGACTGGAACTGCTGCGGTTCCTCCTCCGCTTATGTGGTGGACCCTGAGCTGGGCTTCCAACTCACAGCCCGGAACCTTGCCCTGGCGGATCCAGACAAGCCGCTTTTGGTCATGTGTCCCCGCTGCCTTCACCATTTGCGGCATGTGCACCTGACCCTGAGCCAGGATCGCGATCTACGGCGGAGCCTGGAGCGCCGCCTTGGGCGGCCCATCTCCCCGGACCTCCAAATCATCCACTTTCTGGAGGCTGTGGTGCGGCACGGCCTGCCGCGCCTCGAAGCAGGGGCCCCCCGGCCCCTGAACGGCCTTAAGTTCGTACCCTACTACGGCTGCACCCTCTTCCGCCCCCCTGCCCTCCGGCGCCATTACTATTTCCAGGCCGAAGTGGAAAACGTTCTCACCTCCCTCGGAGCCGAGGCCGTAACCAAGAGCCTCACCTCCCGTTGCTGCGGCAGTTTCTTGTCTGCGGTACGGCCGGAAGTGGTGACTGGACAGGTCAACCATATCATCGAAAGTGCCGTGGCGGCGGAAGCCGAGTGCCTGGTTACGTTGTGCGCCATGTGCCAGCTTAATTTGGAGATTCGCTGCACCCTGAAAAAGCGCCTGCCTGTCTTCCATTTTTCCGAGGTTCTGGCCTTGGCTTTAGGGGCCCCGGACCACCAGAGATGGTTTGCCCGCCACCTGGTGAACCCCTTACCGCTCTTGAAATCCCGGAACCTGATCCCCTGACCCACCCCTCCTAAGATTTCGACTATTCGAGCTTTTTCGCTGGCTTCCGAGTTTTCTATTGACGTATGGGGTGGATTATTATAAAAATGTTTGTTCTTTATAAAACCCGCTGAACAAGGGGGTGGCAACAAGGGGAGGCGCTTCCCAGCCAATCATCTAGTAGAAGGGAGGGTTCTGCCCATGAAAAGGGAGTTCCTGGTCCAGAATCCGCGGCCGGATGGATATCACCTGATGCTGGAACTCTTCGGCTGCGATCAGGAAAAGATCAATTCCCGCAGATTTCTCCACAATCTCGTCAAGGCGGCGGTGAAAGAAACGGGACTCACCAACCTGGGTTCCCGGTTCCACCAATTCCAACCACACGGGGTCACGGGTTTCACGCTCCTGGCCCAATCTCATATATCCTTCCATACTTGGCCGGAATTCGGCTACGTGGTTCTGGATATCTTCACTTGCGGGGACCAGAACCAGGCCGAACGGCTGGCCGACCATTTTCTGCATAAGTTGAGACCTGACCGTATCAGTAGACAAGTGGTGCGGAAGGGTTACAAACACCCCAGACCTGAGTAATCCCCATAACTTAGGGAGATCCTGGTAAAAAGGGGTTGACGGTCCAACCCTGCATGGCATAATAGTCCCGAATTCCTTCGGGGGGAGGTTCTGGTTTGAGGAAATTGCCCATCACCCTGTTCGTCCTGGCCCTGGTTTTTTTGGGGCCCGGATGTGGTCGGAGGGCGGCGGTAAAGGCGCCGCCTCGGGTGAGTCAGCCCCCTCCTCCCCGACCAACCTATAAACCTCCCCGTCAGACTACCCTGGTGTCGGCCGCTCGAAGTGGGCACAAATCACCGCTGGAGGTGGCCAAGCTGAGCGACCGCCTGCTGGCCGAGGGCAGCTCCACCTTCCGAAACGAGCAGACCATGGCGCAACTGGACATCCTCATCACCAAGAGTATCAAGGGGACCCCCAGAGATGTGCGCCACCGTTTGCTGCGCAACCTGGGAATCCTTCATTATCACCAGAAAAAGTTCAAGCTGGCCCGCCAGGAAATCCAGCAAGCCAACGAAATATTCCCCCGGGATGCGCGCACCCACTTTTATCTCGCTCGCCTGGCTGTGCATCAAGGGAAAATCTACCAGCGCCAGGGGTTGACTAAGAAGGCCAAAGGCCAGTTCAAGCTGGCGGCTTACGAGATGGAGTTGGCCCGGAAATTTGAGCCTTCCAATCCCCTTTTCCGCCAGGATCTGAAACAAATCCTCCGGCAGGAACGATCCTTCACGGTTGAACGGCAAAAATGAGGATTTCCTGTCCTTTTTGCGGGAATGACACGGATTTTTACGAGGTGGCCGAAGGGGTGACCATCACCACCTTTTATCGGCAGAACGACGATGGCAGCTTTTCGGCGGTGAGCGACGACTCGGAGATCGAAGGGGAAGTGCGGTTTTTTTGTGGGGAATGCCACAAAGAGCTCAAAGAATACCACGAACACTTCATTGACATGCTTTTTTAATCCGAGCTGAGTATCATTTCCTCGTAAGTCAGAAAACGCCACCACTCCAAGACCAGGAAAAACCTCCCCTAATTCTTCTTCAAGGTTGATTTTTCCTGCTCGTTGCGGGCAAAGAGCGCCATATACTCTTCTTGGACGGCTTTGGATTCCTGCACCGTATCTTCTAACTTTTTCTCCAGGTCTTCCAAGGACCTCATACTGGTCTGAGACCTCTCCTGTTGGCGCGCCAGGGAAGCTTCCAGGTCGGCATTTTCAGCCTTGAGCTGGCTCACCTCCCGGCCCTTTTCCTCTAAAGCCATCTGAAGTTGACCCTTCTCTTTGGTGAGATTCTCCATCTGAGCTTTGAGCCTGAGAAGGTTCTTTCGGGAAGAAGGGCTGGAAGCCTCCTCTTCCCCAGTTTCCCCGGTTTGCAGGCGTTGGCGGAGGTAAAGCCCAGTGGCCGTAAGAAAAGCCGCCAGGCCCAGAACGATCAGGCCCAGCCAGAGCCCGCGGCGCCGGAATTTCTGATAGAGGTTTGCGAATGACTGAGAAATCTTCCCGGACGGCGGCTTTACAATGGCGTCAGTAGGCGGCGGCGCTGGGGCCGCAGGGGATTCGGTTTTCAGACGGGTGGGAGCGGAAGCGATGACCAGGGGCCGCCCCCCAGGGGTGGTGCCCGTCAGGCGCAGGTCCGCCCAAGAGGGGCCGCTGCGGCCGAAGGGCCCGGGTAGGGTAATCTTGGCGCCCGGAGCGGGACTGACCAAAGCACCGGCCAGAGTTCCCTGTCCGGTCCTGAGGGTCACCGTCCCCTCGAGCTTTTCAGGCAGGCGCCCCGGGGCCGGCTGAAAGCACAACCGGGGGGGCTCCGTCTTGCCTGCCGGAAGCACAGAGGCCCGAAACCAGGGACGGCCAATGGTGAGAGGGCGGGTAACCTGCCGCTGAAAGGCCTTCCCCTGGGCCAACAACCTGATAGTCCCTTTCCCGGGGTGGCGTTGGGGCGGAAATTGCCCCACTCGGGCGCCGGCTGGCCAGGCATATTCGGCCTCAGATCCCGGGGGCTTGAGTTCGACTTGCTGGGAGGGGCCCGGGCCGACCTCAAGGTCTGCCGTGAAGTTCGCACCCTTCAGAATATCGGACCCCACCGGGACCTTTCGGTTAAGCTGCAAGGTGGCGGCAACCAGGACGGCTTCGTCCTCACCCACCTCCCGGGGAACTTGGGGCGCCAGCAATTTCAGGTCGGTATTGAGGAAAATCCGGCTTACCTCAGGCCGGGCCCGGGCCAGGCTCCAAAATCCAGGCCGGGGTTGGGAAATGTTAATCAGATCATATGCCTGGCACGCGGTCCATCGGATGGTTTTGGACCGGCTCCGTGAGGTTATTCGGCCTCCCGATGGGCTGGTGAGGACCACTCCTCTCCCCGAGGCAGACCGACTGGCCACCAGCACCGCCTCTTTGACCCGTGGGTCTAATAAGAGGCGGTCGCTGCTGAGGGGGGCTTGCTGGGGCTGCTCCAGATATTCATAAAGCTTCAAGGAGGCCAGATGCAGAGTGGAGGGGCCCTTGAATTCCCAGAAGCGGCCCATCGTGGCCGCGGTCAGGTTTTTAAGCACGCCCGCGTTGGGCATCGGAGCCAAGACAGCCGCATAGACGGCCACTTTAGCTTCCTGGGCCTGGGTGATGACTTCCCATGGCGCCTCGGTGGAGGCTGCTGGCGAGTTGGCTTTCTTTAGAGAACTTACTCTGGAGCCGTCAGTGAAGAGCAGCAGGGCCCGCACCGCCGGACCTTTGGGGTCGAATGCGCCCAGGGCCTGTTTCAGGACCTCCGTGAGGGGGGCCTGCCCCGCTGCCGGGGTGAGTCTTTTGATCTCCTTGAGGGTCAGTTTCCGGTGGTCGGGGCTCAGGCGGGCCGCCGGGAGAAGCACCGGCCCCCCCTTTCCTCGGGCCACCAGCCCCACATAGTGCCGTTCGTTCAGAAGGTGGACCAGAAGGTCGGCGGCCTGGGAGACAAAGCGGCTCACCCGAGGACCCCGAGGGGGCTCCGGGAGGTCCAGGACCATGACAAGCTGGACCCCGTCGGCTTCCCCGGCCCACAACTCAGGCCCGCCGGACCCCACCAGGAGGCCCAGAATCACCAGGACCCAAATTGCCTTACCGCTCTGACTTCTCCTGCTCATGCCGGTTCATCCGGGAGGGAAACCACCAGATGCCAAGACGCCCCCCCAAGAAGAGATCCCTGCCTCCCTCAGGAAATCTTGCCCCTCCCATCCGTTTGGGCGACAATTACTTACCACTTCACTATATCGAATAAATGGCGGCACTTCTTTAAGGCGCCTTGACCTCTAAAAGAACTATGCTAAATAATACCAATAAGTTAGGTGAATATGCCAGAACTGCCTGAAGTGGAGGTGATTCGACGGGGTCTGGCCCCGCGGCTTTTAGGACGGCGCTTTCTGACCGTGCAGGTGAGCGACAAGCCCCTCCGGCAGGCCTCTCCGCCGGGAGAATTGGCCCGCTGGCTGCCGGGCCGGCGCCTCCTGCGCCTGCGCCGCCGGGGCAAGTACCTGCTCTTCCATCTGGAAGAAGGCGTCACCCTGCTAATACACCTGGGTATGACCGGGCGACTCCTCATAGGCACCCCCCCTCCTAGCCTGCCCCACATCCACCTAATCTTCACCCTGGAGGGCGGCATCACCCTGGCCTTTCAGGACGTGCGGCGCTTCGGCCAGGTCCTGGTCTTCTTGCCGGGAGAACCCCTGACTCCCCTGAACCAGGTGGGCCGGGAGCCCTTTTCCCGCCGGGTAACCCCCGGGTGGTTGGTCGAGAAAGCCCAGGGGCGCTCCCGTCCCCTGAAAAATTTTCTCCTGGACGGCCGCCTTCTGGCCGGCATCGGCAATATTTACGCCTGTGAGATCATGTTCGCCGCAGGGCTTAACCCCACTACTCCGGTGGGTCGCCTGACTCTGGACCACTGGGAGCGGGTACTCCGGGAGACCCGCCGCATCCTGAGGCGGGCCATTCGCCAGGGCGGCACCACGGTGAACGACTACCTGGACCACCGGGGGGAGACGGGCCTCTTCCAACTGGAACTCATGGTTTACGGCCGGGAAGAGGAGCCCTGTCGCCATTGCGGCGCCATCATTGAACGCCTTGTCCAGGCCGGCCGTTCCACCTTTTTCTGCCCCGGCTGCCAGCCGGAAAAATGAGTTTTCTGATAGCATTTTTTGAAGTAACAAGATAAATTGGTTATTTAATCCGAAAAACCTTACGGTCCTTGTGGACCAGATAAAAACAAGGCGTTATCATGAAAAAAGATATTCACCCCCAATACCTCAGGTCCAAGGTGCGCTGCGCCTGCGGCCATGAATTCGAAGCCGGCTCTACCCAGGAAAAAATCCGGGTGGAGATCTGCTCCAAGTGCCACCCCTTCTTCACCGGCAAACAAAAGTTGGTGGACACCGCCGGGCGGGTGGAGCGCTTCCGCCGTAAGTACGCCCATCTGAACGAGAAACAGAAAGCCGACGAACCCACATCGTGAACCCGGAAGAGCCACTTTTGCAGGTGGGAGGCCAGGCCGTGCTCGAGGGAGTGATGATGCGCTCCCCTCGGGCCTTGGCCGTGGCCGTCCGCCTTCCCGACGGGTCGGTGCTCCTCAAAGACGAGCCCTACACCTCCCTCACCGCCCGCTATCCCCTGCTCAAGCGGCCGTTTTTTCGGGGCCCCATCATTTTAATTGAAGCCCTGGTCACCGGCGTCAAGGCCCTGACCTTTTCGGCCCAGGCGGCCCTGGAGGAGGAAGAAGAGCAACTGGGCTGGGGCAGCCTCTTCCTCACTTTGGGGGGAGCCTTTCTCCTGGCCTTCCTTTTTTTCGGCTTCCTCCCCCATTGGCTAACCGGCCTGGCCGGAACCATTCTGGGCTACCCCCTGACCCCGGCAGACTTCAGCTTTCACCTCATCGACGGCGTTATCAAACTCTTCTTTATCCTTGTGTATATTTGGGGTATCTCCCTCTTCAAGGAGATACGGCGGGTCTTTGAGTACCACGGCGCCGAACACAAGTCCATTTGCGCCTACGAAGCCGGGGAACCCCTGGATGTGGAAAACGCCAGGCGCCATTGCACCTGCCACCCCCGCTGCGGCACCTCCTTTATCCTGGTAGTCCTGTTGGTCAGCCTCTTTGTCTTTACCGTGTTTTTTCCCATGTTCCCGGCCTTGACCCGGCTGGGTTTTGTAAACAGCCTTATCCAGGTGGTTATCAAGGTGGGCCTCATGTTCCCCATCGCGGCGGTTTCCTACGAAATCATCCGCTGGGGCGGACGATACCCCAACAGCACCCTGGCCATGGTGCTCCTGTGGCCCGGCCTTGTCACCCAACGCCTCACCGCGCTCGAACCGGACGACTCCCAGATCGAAGTGGCCTTAGAAGCCCTAAAGGCAGTGCTGGCCCGTGAACGGGCCAACACTGTCGAGCAATAAACTTGAGGGGAGGACCAGGGACGTAGGGGCGGGTTTTAAACCCGCCCCTACATGCCCTCCCCCCAAACCCCCCTCCCAACCCGCGGAGGGTTTGGCCGCTGAAGTTGAGGTTGACCTCAACTTCTGCGGCCAAATTTCCTATCCCCTCTAAGGGGTTGGGGGAGGGGGTT
>CBFDAH010000117.1:0-9116 GCA_965602785.1 uncultured Syntrophobacterales bacterium | reverse complement strand
CAGGTCTTTATTATGCTTTATTGCCGTGGGAGCAAAATGAACGAGTGCGAACGGAAAAAATTCCGAACATCCTACGGTGCGCCCCCACCGGACAACATGCTGCCCAACGGCCAAGAACTCGCCTGTTAGTCCTTCCCCGGCGGGGCAAGGGGACACCCATTACCCTTACCATGAGGGCTTTATCCTGATTGGCGGCCCGTGTTCCTTAAGGCGATGGACACCGCTTGTTGAGGCGTTTGGACCGCCACCAGGTTCGGGAGGCTCCAGTTAATCTGTAAAGCCACCACCGGCTTTCCCAGCTTCAGGGCGACGGCTGCCTCCGAGATGGTGCCGTAGCTGCCGTCCACCGCGATGACCGCGTCCGCTGAGTGGGCGATGATGACGTTGCGCGCATGGCCCAGGTTGGTGGGGATGGTGTAGGTGAGATACGGGTTGGCTTGGCGCCGGTCCGGGCCGGGAAGGATGCCGAGACTCACGCCGCCCTCCTCCTGAACGCCTTGGGCCACGGCCTCCATGACGCCCCCCAGGCCGCCGCAGATGACCACCGCCTGCCGTTTCGCCAGCTCCCGGCCCACCTCCCGGGCCAGGGCCGCCACTTCGGGATTGGCATCGCCGCCGCCGATTACCGCCACGTAGATAGGGTCTGAGGTTGCCGGCATAGTTTTCCCCCTGGACTTCCTGCTTTAGTCTTTTTATCGTAAAATAGAAATATATTTTGTAAATCTGCCTTTACAAAAAGGCCTTTCGGTCAGTCAAATATTCAGGGAAGAGGCGCGTCATATTTTAGTAATGGGGCGCGGGGGCATTTTACCTCAGGCGGTGAGCATGGTCATTAGAAAATTCCTCCCGAAAGTCAAGGCTGGGATGGCGCTTTGCCTGATCGCACTCGCCGGGTGGGCGGTCGCGGGGTGTGGCTCGGCGCCCTATACCGGCCGCAAGCAAATGCTCATGGTTTCCCAGGAGCGGGAGCTGGCCCTGGGGTATCAGGCCTTCCAGCAGGTCAAGGGGCGTTCCCGGCCTGCCAAGGACCCGGCCCTCCAGAAGCGGGTCCAACGGGTGGGGGAACGCATTGCCAAAGCGGCCGAGAGGCCGGATTATAACTGGGAATTCATCGTCTTCGACAACGACAAAATGGCCAACGCCTTTTGCCTTCCCGGGGGCAAGGTGGGCATTTATACCGGCCTGTTTAAATACATAAAAAGCGACGTTGATCTGGCCACGATCATCTCCCATGAGGCGTCTCACGTGCTGGCCCGCCACGCCGGGGAGCGCCTGTCCCACTCCAGGCTGGCCAAGGTGGGGGGCATAGCCTTGAACGTGGGGTTGGCCGCCCTGGGGGTCAGTGCCCCCGTCAGCCAGGTGGCCCAACAAGGCTACGGCCTGGGGACCCAGATGGGGGTGCTCCTGCCGTATAGCCGCCTTCAGGAGAGGGAGGCGGACCGCATCGGCCTCATTATTATGGCCAAGGCGGGCTATGACCCGGAGCTGGCCCTGCAGTTCTGGCAGCGCTTTGCCACCGCCAAAAAGAACAAAGCACAGATGCCCCAGTTTCTCTCCACTCACCCCTCAGACGCCACCCGCATCAAGTCCATCCGGGCGTCTCTGGTGGAGGCCAGGCGGTATTATGTGGTGCAGGCCCCGACCCCCCAGGAATCTCCGGGTCCCTGGGTGCGAAAGAAATAACCGAAGCCTCTGCACGTCCCTTAGATTTCCTGTGAAGTTCTTGAGAAATAACCGCTGCCTGCTCTTGAATATCTGAAGTTGGTGGCGCTGCCCGCCACCGGTCTCTGGATAGCAAATCCCCCTCATGCCGAAAGGCGATCTTCCGATTAGGGAAGACTCGGGTGGCACAGGTTTTCAACCTGGGCTGGCGCAGGCTAAAGCCTGGGGCTCCTTTTGCCCTCCTAAAGATAGTCCGATACTCCAAATTCCTGACGGGACAATACCGCCTAAATCCCCCTTTATAAAAGGGGGACTTTTAGCCATATATTTTCCTTCAAGGGCCGAAGCGGTATGATGTGATGCGGGCAGAAGAGCGAGCCACCGCGGACTCACAAGAGAGGGCGCACCCGTGCGCCGAGGTGCCGCGGGGGCGGAGCTAGACGGGCAGGGGGGCAGACAGCCAACCCCAGGGGTTCCCGAGGCCGCGGCGTTGAGGCCCAGGGCGTAATCAGGCTTGGAACTAGGGGGAATTATCTCAAGCGCGCTTTTGGAGCTTTTCTTCCAGGGCCGCCACCCGTTTTTCCAGGGCTTCGAGATCAGCGGCCCGGGCCAGGCCCATGCCGGAGATGGCGTTATGAATCATGGCGGTGATTTTGTCGGTAAAATCCGCCTGCTCGGCCTTGGCCTCTGCCATGATCTTTTCCACCGCCTGGGAACCTTCCTCCTTGGACAATTCCCCGCGCTTGACCATGTCGTCCACCAGGCCCTCAACTTTTTCTTTGGTAAAATCCGCCACCCCGAGGCCAAAAGATTTGGCTTTGCTCCAGAAGTCTTCCATAGAGCACTCCTTAGCACGTATTTCCCTTCACTATAATCCGAGATGAGCCGGGAAGCCAGTGGCGTTTTTCTTGAAACGGAGCTTTAGCTTTTTTCCCCGGGCGAACCCCACAACGAGCCTCATCTTAAGGGTCATAAAACAGCAAGAAGAGGCTGGCACCATCTGACTCAGGTCTGAGTAACTATAGCAGGGGTGGCGGGCTGTCCCAGTAAGGATGGATTAGGTGGCGCAGCTTCCCGGATGTGGATGGTCAGAAGGGCAAATGGTTGCTAGAGGAAGCAGGTTACGGATGCGCCTACGATAAATGTTTAATGGGGAATGCTTTCTTGGCAATCATTAAACTGGTTCGAATTTTTTTAGATGGTCCACAAAGTCTTTCAAGTAAGTAGCATTGTATTTTGGATGTTTTTTAAGATATTGGATAGTGTATTCAGTCAATTGATCTGAAGGAAAGTATCTATTAATGACATTTCTATTACCTTTAGAAGAGTAATATTCATAAACATATATTGAATAGTCATTCTTTATTTCGCTCTTTTTGATTTTTTCCAATTCATTGATGGCGTTATCTATCTTGCCGAGCAAAACCCAATTAAGTGCAAAGTAGAAGTAAGCATCCATTAGTTGTTTAGGTTTATATTTCCCATCCTGTACCTTACTTAAATAGTTTTGATATGTTGAGTTTGATTCTTTAGCTATTAATTCATTCTTGTCCGCTCCCCATCCTTTAAATTCTCTTATTAAATATACTCTTGTGTAATATTTCGCAAGATAATAATGAGCCTTTGAGGCATACCTACTTTCAGGGAAGTCATTAAAAATGAGGCGAAACTTTTGTGCAGTCTTATCTATAATTCGTTTTGTTCTGGGGTGATAGTAATTGTAATCCCAAATGGCATCCCAATACAATCCTTTCGCCTTCATTAAAGCACTGTCGAGATTCTTTTTCAGAGTTGGATAGTTCGTTTGTTTAAATAATTCATAAAGTTTATTTTCTGTCCTCTTTTGATCTTTTACTTTCCAAAAAAAAGTTGAAATTCGCCCAATACTATAAGAAATACCAATTTTAAGGTGATTGGAACTTTTCTTATCATGAATCTTTGACAGTAAATATTCAATTTTTTTTTCTCGCCTTGATTCCCCCTGAATAGCGTCAAGATATTCTGTCAATTTATTCTGTGCTGCTTGACGTTTTAAGAAGTCATTCGAATCAAGTTCTTCCAGAATTGTTGATAGTTTGTCATTTTGACAAAAAACATTGGTATTGCTTGACATTAATGTTATCAATAAGATCAATAGTCCAAATGCCAGGTATCTTGGTAGGCTCAAAACGGCCATCCTCCTGTTAGCATAAATACTCCCGCCTTTTAGTAGAAATTCTTTCTATAATCATTTATCAAGATAATCAATAATTATCAAGATATATCATAATTTGAGGAGGATCAATTTTATATTGTAAATGCTTAATTTGTATGGGTGCCGGTTCTACTGTTTTAATTTTTTTTGGGTTTTTGCTTTTAATTTCTTCACTTAAATCACGTTTTATCTGAATATGTCCTTCATCCTTAAAAAAAACAGGGGGCAATCTATATTCCCCATCCTCATGATAAATTTTCATATGCCTATCATTTTCGATAAAAAGCCTATCATCTTCTATAATCTCCTTCGCCATCCCTTTTTTCCTATAAAACAATAAGGTTATACCTCTAGAGGGCCCAACAGGCAAACCTATTTTGTCAAGAAAATCAAGATTTAACGTAATTTTCGGTATGTAAGGTTTATAAGTCACGAAAATATCATTTGGGTTTACTTCCCCTGTTTCCGGTGGTCGTTTATATTTAATCCAAATTATTCCGTCAGAAGCCTGAAGATCCTTTAATGTTAATTCAAAACATCCGTCCTTTATCGGAATTAGATCTTTTAGTTTTCTGGGTTTGACTGTGATGTCTTGTTCAATAAGATACTGTCCTTTAGTAAAGGATAAGATTAGTTTTTCTGGGGGGGTCCATTGTCTTTGTTCTACTAATATGGCATTGAAAAAATACGTGACAGCTATTAAAGCAGCCAGAGATCCTCCTAACTTGACTCCCCCCGGGATCGTGAATGATGTTTCCTTACTTATTCCACCAAGAAATTGATAAACAAATGCAGCAATACCTAAGCCGAGAAAAATTGCACTATAAAGTGGCTCAAGTTTAGGTCCCCAAATACGTATTAATAGCCCTCCTATTAATCCCACAATAACAATTGATGCCGTTCCTATATCTTGTAATGTAAGCTTGCGCCACCATGGAACTCTGTTTTCTTGACTGGAATTTACATTTTCGGACATATTGCTAATCTCTCTCGCCTTAAATTTCTAAAAAAGGCAATTGAGTTTGTAATATGAATATTGTGACTCTCATTACAGTTATATGTAATTCTCCAATCAAAGATTAATAAAATGTTTATAAGAGTGATTTAGAGATTACTATAGATAACAAAAACCTTCTATAAACTTATTTTAAAAGAAAAGATAAAAAAAGCAAGTTAAAACCTCGGCAAACTTTGTTGTCATAACGAGCGCCGGGCCGCATCTAAGCAGTATGAAATTCTGTGGTCTCGCCGTTCCCTCAGAATGACAGGCAAGAATATTTTTTCAGAGGTCTTACCTTGCTATTACACTCCTTCTCTCAGCCGTCGGGCTTCGCCGACGCGCACCGTGACCCGGTTGGTGTCGAAGTATTCCAATAAGGGAATGGTGAACTTCCGGGAGGTCTGGGTCAGGTCCTTGAACTGCAGAACGGTGATGTCTTTGTTTTGCTTTAAGAAATCTACGAGTCGGGCCTTGAGCCGGGCCACGGCCTCGGTGTGAAAATAGAGTTCCTCTTTCACCTTGACCAGGTTCCCCCGATTCACCAGGAGGGCGAGGAGGGGCTGGAGCTTGGTCAGGGGGACCTTGAGGGCCGCCTCCACCTCTTTCAAGGTGGGGGGACTAAGCTCACCCCGCTGATAGAGGGCCTCCAAACGGCGGCTCAAATCCTCCTGGTCGGTGGCAAGCTGCACCCGGTGGGTGGCCAAGCGCACCAGGTCCTTTTCCAGGGCGATCTGTTTTTGCTTAGTAAGACTCGCCAGGATATCGTTGAAGAGGCGTACCTCCATCTGGGGGGGGAGCTTGCGGCGGAGTTCCTCCTTAGAGAAGCCGGGCTTCAGGGGGTTTTTCTGGTGATAGGCCTTGAGGTGCCCGCAGACTTCAGCCTCCAGGGCCCGGGCCGTGGCCGTGAGGACATACCGCTGGTTCTCCGGGTCGTAGAACAAGATCTCGCCTTTGTGAACCAGGTCATTCAAAAGGTTGGCCAGGGTTGGGAGGTCCCAGGGGAGCATGGCCGCCAGCTCCGGGCGGCTGAGGCCGGCGGGACCGGCTTCCTCCAGGTAAAAGCGCACCTGCTCCTCAGGGGTTCCTTGCTCCAGCGTCTTGAGGCCGGCCAAAACATTTTCCTGGCGACGCTTGTGGCGGCTCGGGTTGACATGGAGGATTTGCCCGCCTCCCCAGGTGATGGCGGGGGAGAGGTTGCGGATGACGAAGCGGTCGCCGGGTTTCAAGGCCACGGGGTCCCGGAGCAGAAACTGCACGTAACCAGAGGCCCCGGGGGGGAGTTCGTCCCCATCCAGAAGCAAGGGCACGGCCAGACGTTCGCTGGTGCCGGTATGGAAGCGCACCGCCTGACGATGCTTCAAGGGGCGGGGGGCGCTGTCCAGGACCTCGAGAAAGACATCCAAACGGCGGGAGGGGATAAGGGAGCCGGGAGTGGCCACCACCATGCCCCGTTCCATCTCCTCCTTTTCCAGACCCTGGAGGTTGACCGCGGTCCGGCTGCCGGCCATGATCTCTTCCACCTGGGCCCCGTGCATCTGGAGGTTCCTGACCCGGCCCTTGTAAAGAGGAGGATACACTATGATGGCGTCCCCCACCTTGAGATGGCCGGTGATGGCGGTGCCGGTGACCACGGTGCCGAAGCCCTTGATGGTGAAAACCCGGTCCACGGGGAGACGGAAGATGCCGCTGGCGGGCTTAGGAGGCACCTGAGCCGTCAAGTCCACCAGGGTGGCCAGAAGTGGGTCGGTTCCCTCCCCGGTAACCGCGGAGAAGCGCAAGATGGGAGCGCCCTCCAGGAAGGTGCCCACCAGGGCCTCCCGGACTTCCTCCTCCACCAGCTCGAGCCAGTCTTTCTCCACCAGGTCCGTCTTGGTGAGAACCACCAGCCCCTGCTTGACCTTGAGGAGCTCGCAGATTTCCATGTGCTCCCGGGTCTGGGGCATGACCCCTTCGTCCGCGGCGATGACCAGGGCCACCAGGTCCATGCCGGTGGCTCCAGCCACCATGTGGCGCACGAAACGCTCGTGCCCCGGCACGTCCACGATGCCCAGAAGCTGCCCCGTGGGCAGGGTCAGGTAGGCAAAACCGAGCTCAATGGTAATGCCCCGGAGCTTTTCCTCCTTGAGGCGGTCCGGGTCAATCCCCGTTAGGGTCTTGATGAGGGAACTCTTGCCGTGGTCGATGTGACCCGCAGTCCCCAAAATAATCGGTGCCAGCGCCATAGGGTAGCCTTGTGAGTGTTTTTGTGGGAGGGGGCCAGGGGTCGCGGACCCCTGCCCCCTCCCCCAAACCCCCTCCCCCAACCCCTTAGGGGGGAAATATCGACCGGGAGAGTCAGGGCAAAAACCCTGGCTCTCCCGGCCCCCATCAAGGCTTTCGTAAGGGGACTTTGAGGAGAGGGCGGGGGAGCTGAGCTCCGCCGGCCCTCCCCACAACTTTATCCTTTCTTCCCACCCTCTTGCAACTCCCGGGTGATATGGAAGCGCTCCCGGGGCTGGGGGGGTGTTTCGGTGAGGCGGACCAGGATGCGTCGGTTGGCCTGGAGTTCCTGGAAAAAAGCCTCGCCTGCGGTCTTCAGGAGGGCGAGAACCTCCGGGTGGGCCGCCACGGTGAGGCGACAGCCGGGGAACTCCCGGGCGTCCCAGGCAAGCTGCCGCAAAATGTCGTGGGCCACCAGCAGGGGTGACAGCACCGCGCCCCGGCCGTGGCAGCACGGGCAAGGATCGGTGCCCATCTGCCCTAAACTGTCCCTAAGACGCTGGCGGGTCATTTCCACCATCCCCAGAGGCGACATGGGGTACACCGTGGTCCTGGCCCGGTCGCTTCCCAGGGCCTCCACCAAAGTCTGGTAGACTTGCTCTCGGTGAGCCGGCGTCTCCAGGTCGATGAAGTCGATGACGATGAGGCCGCTGAGATTACGCCGGCGTATCTGCCAGGCTATCTCCCGGGCGGCCTCCAGGTCGGTGGTCAAAATGGTATCTTCCAGGTCCCGCCCGCCGGTGAAGCGCCCGGTGTTGATGTCGATGGCGGTCAAGGCCTCGGTGGTCTCAATGAGGAGATAGCCGCCGCTTTTTAACCAGACACGGGGGGCCAGGAGGCGCTGCCAGTCCACCTCCAGGTGGAAGTGGGCAAAAATGGGCTCCTGGCCGGTGTAGAGTTCCACCTGGGGGGGCCGGTTGACGCTGTACAGGTTCAGGAAAGCCAGGATCTCCTCATAGGCGGCGGCATCATCCACCACGAGGCGGGCTACTTCCGGTGAGAGAAGATCCCGGATCAGCCGGGGAATCACCGACAGGTTCTGGTGGAGCAGGGCGGGTGCCGAGGCCCTTTGCTGCTTCCGGCGGATTTTTTGCCACAGGGCTACGAGAAGGTCCCGTTCCGCGGCCAGGGTTTCCCGGGTTTGGCCTTCGCTGGCGGTGCGGGCGATAAGCCCCCCTTGCTTGGGCCTGAGGTCTTCAAGCACCTGCTGGAGCCGTTGCCGCTCCTCATCTTCAACCAGGCGACGGGAAACCGCCAGGCGGGAAGCCGCAGGCAGATAGACCAAATACCGGCCCGGCAGGGAGACGTGGGTGGTGAGGCGGGCGCCTTTGTCCCCCAGGGGTGGTCGGCTGATCTGGACCACCAGTTCCTGGCCCTCGGTGAGCACGTCTTCTATGGGGGGCGCCGGCAGGCGGGGCGGCTCTCCGGCCAGAGAATCATCCTGTTCCCCGTCGAGCCAGCCGTGCTGCAGCTCATACCAGGAGGACGCCGCCTCAGGAGCGAAGAGATAGGCCGCCTTGTCCAGACCCACATCCAGGAAGGCAGCGGCCATGCCGGGGCGGACCTTGAGCACCCGGCCTTTATAAATGTTGCCGGTGGGATCCTGCTCACCGGGACGCTCCAGATATAGTTCCGCCAGGCGGCCATCCTCCACCAGAGCCGCCCGAACGTCCCAGGGCGCTACGCTGATAATTATCTGACTGGGCATGTAAGCATAATTTTGTGGGGGAGGGGGAGGGGTCGAGGAACCTTGCCTCTCCCGGACCGGTTGGCAGCATTACCGGGATCCGGAGACCCGGCATGACCGTCCTGCACCTGCAGTTCACCCGCCCCGACGGGGAAACCGAGACCTACCACCTCAAGGGGGTCCGCGACTACAAGATCGGCCGAGGGTCGGTCTGCGAGATCCGCATCCTGGACATGAAGATGAGCCGGCAGCACTGCAAGGTGGAGGAGCGGGACGACGGCCTGACGATCCCCGGTTTCGAGTACCTGCCGGAG
>CBFDAH010000116.1:0-9142 GCA_965602785.1 uncultured Syntrophobacterales bacterium | reverse complement strand
GTTTTGGGGCTGTTTTACTTACTAACTCAAGTATTTTCTACCGGACAGCAGTGATCTAAGAATTGATAAATTTTAATTGGGCACTTGCAATTTTGACGTAAGGTGGAGATAACTTATATACAAAGAAGTTTCCATAGGCAGCCCCGCTGCTGCTAGACTACGGCAAGGCCCTCTCCTTGCCCGTGCGTTAGATCTTAAGTCAAGGCTGGCTTCAGATGCCATTATGTTCACCAACTTTGTGGATACCTGCCCCGAAGTGCGCATTTTATTAATGTCGCATTCCCGAGGTCAGGGAGGAGGGGTTATGCGGCGTCTGTTTTTAGTATTTTTGGGATTTTTGGTCTTGGTTGGCACTGGGACCGGGGTCTGGGCGGCAAGTGAAAAGGCTATGGCACTGCGGCAAGCTAACGGGCTGGTCGCTTTCACCCCACCCGAGAAGTTCCTGGCCGGAAATTTCGTGGCCGACGAAATGAACCCCGCCTTCATTTTTGGGACGGTGAAAGCCTTTGCTGGCTCCCGCAAATGCCCCACGGCCTGGCTCATCGAGGAGGGCATAAAAAATCGTCTGGCTTCGAAAGACAGCCCGGAAGCATCCGTGGAGTATACCCTCTACCTGGAGGAAGACTGCCCGGACAAGGTGGTCACCTATGTCTTTGTCGACCAGAGCGGCATGACCCCCCAGCAATGGATCGAATGGCGGCGGAAATTCCACCGGAGTAAGACGGACCCGCTATTTGGCGCCACCAAAACGAAACTGGAACAGGCTTGCAAGGATGGCTGCGCGGTCAGTGGCGAACTGCGTTATATCCAGAAGGATGGGGACCTTATGCCCAGATCTCCGGAGAAAGTTCTGCGGGATGATCTGAAGTTTGCCCCCATCTATGACCTGAACCAGCACAAGAAACTCTCCCGGTAGGCTGCTCCTTCGGAGATCTCATGGCCAGGCGCAAGGCACAGGTGGGCCCCTCGCAGAAGCTCATAGGGTACGGCATCTTGGCCGTGCTGGGCTTGATCACCGTCTGGCTGCTGGTCCAGCAGTCCCGCTTCAACCCCGCCGTCACCATGGCCATACGCGGCCCGCAGTTGTCGGGCCGGCCCCAGGCGGTTTCGGGTAAGGCACTGGCCGCCACGGCCGCTCTCCTCCCCGAGGTCTCCGGATTCACCCCCCTTGCCCCCATCGAGAGCTTTGGGCTGGAAAACCTCTCCGACAAAATCAACGGCAAGGCCGAGCTCTACCTGTCTGCGGGCTTCAAAGAAATGTCCAGCCGCCGCTTCAATCTGGGTGACTTAGACAAGGCGCACGTGGAGGTCTTTGTCTACGATATGGGTTCAGGCCAAAATGCCTATGCTGTGTTTAGCGGGCAACGCCGCCCAGGCTCCCCCAGTCTCCCCCTGACCGCCAATGCCTATGCCACTGCCAATGCCCTGTTCTTCACCAAGGGGCGGTTTTACGTGGAGATCGTGGCTGACCGGGCCTCGGAGGCCCTCATAAACTCCCTTGAGGCTTATGCCACGGCGCTCTTGGCCAAGATTCCCTCCGAGGGCGAAGCGAAGGACGCGGCCGCACTCTTTCCCAAGGAAGGCCTGGCGCTGGACACCGTTCGCCTGAGTGCCACCGACGCCTTTGGCCTGGCGGGTTTTAACAACGTTTTCACCGGTGAATACAGTCTGAAAGGCGGGAAAGCCACGGCATTTGTTGCGGAGCGCGATACTCCGGAGCAGGCCCAAGCGGATAAGCGTCGTTACGTGGATTTTTTGACCGCCAACGGTTACCAGGAAGTCAAAACTCCGGCCACGCCGGGGGACATCCCGGTGCTTAGCCTGGATAACTCTTTCGAAATGGTTTTTGTAGCGGGCCGGGTCCTTGCCGGGGTGCATGACGCTACCTCGCCGGCCGCCGCGCTGGAACTCGCCGACAAATTGCGGACCGCAATCAAGGGGAAACCGTGAAAAAACCCACGGATGAACAGCACATACGAACCGGGGAGATGAACCGCCGGGATTTTCTGAAAAGGGTGGGGTACGCCTCGGCCCTGGCCCTGGCCGCCGGGGGTCTTGGCCTGGCCCTTTATGACTCGAAAGGCCCCGCCCCGGCCGAGAGCCAGAAGGCCTTGAGCGGGTTGGGTGATTTCGCCCTCGGGGTCGTGGCCTCGGGGTCGCCGAAAATGGCCATCGTTCGGGGCACCGACCGGGCGGTGATGTTCCAGCGGGGGATCAAGGCCCTGGGGGGGATGGAGGCTTTCATCCAGAAGGGCGACGTGGTGCTCGTCAAGGTCAACGCGGCCTTTGCCACTCCGGCCTCCTTGGGGGCCACGACCCACCCGGAGATTCTCGCCTCCGTGGCTGACCTTTGTTTCAAGGCCGGGGCGGCCCAGGTGGTGGTCACGGACAACCCCATCAACAAGCCGGACAGCTGCTTCGAGATCAGCGGGTTGGCCGGCGCGGCCCAGACCCTCGGAGCCAGGGTCATCACACCCCGGCCCGCCCTTTTTTCTCCCCTCAGCCTGCCCGGGGGTAAGCTCCTCCAGAATTGGCCGGTCATGGCTGGGGTCTTCCCGGGAGTGACCAAGGTTATTGTGGTGTCCCCGGTCAAGGACCACCAACGCGCCGGGGCCTCCATGACCCTCAAGAATCTCTATGGCTTCCTGGGGGGGCGCCGCAACGTGTTCCATCAGGACATCAACGGCATCATCACCGAACTGGCGCAGATGCTCAAGCCCACCCTGTGCGTCCTGGACGGCACGGTGAGCATGATCACCAACGGGCCCACCGGCGGGTCCCTCTCCGATCTGAAGAACACCGACACCCTGGTGGTCTCCACCGACCCCGTGGCCGCCGACGCAGTGGGCGTGGAACTCCTGGGGCGCTCCTTGGCCGAGGTGCCCTACATCCAGATGGCTGAAAAAGCCGGGGCGGGCCAGGCGGACTATCGCCTGCTTAATCCGGTGCTCCTGGACACCAAGGCTTAAGAATGCGTGAATTTTTTTTTGAGGGGAGGGCTGGGGGACCGTGGGCCCCCCACCCTCCCCTCAAACTCCCCTCCCAACCCCCCTTATAGGGTTGGGGGAGGGAGATTGAGGGGAGGGGGCAGGGATCGATGATCCCTGGCCCCCTCCCTCAAAATGACTTTGTAAAGGTCTCTTCGTGCGCATTGTCACCGTCCGCCGGATCAGCCAAATCTTCTTCCTGGCAATATTCCTGTGGTTCTGCATCGCGGCCACCCTGGGTACGGCCTGGTGGCAGCTGCGGGGCTGGCCGATTAACTGGATATTGGAGCTGGACCCACTCACCGCCCTGGCCACCGTCCTGTCTACCGGCACGCTCCATACCAACCTGACCTGGGCCCTGGTCACCGTCATTCTGACTCTTTTTGTGGGTCGGTTTTTCTGCGGCTTTGTCTGCCCCCTGGGCACCATCAACCAGTTCACCGGCTGGCTGTCGGGGCGGGGTCGTGACCCGGACGGCCGGGTGGAGGCCAATCGCTACCGCCGATCCCAGGCCTTGAAATACTACCTCCTGTTCTTCCTGCTGGCCCTGGCCGCTCTGGGGTCGGTGCAGATCGGGCTTATTGACCCCTTGCCCCTGCTGTACCGCAGTGTGAACCTAGCCCTCCTCCCCTTGGCCGATCCCGGGCTGGGGGTGCTCAGCGACGAGCCGCGCCTGTATGCTTCGGTCTGGCTCATCGGCACCGTGCTTCTGGTGGTAGTGGGCTTGAGCCTGGTTTATCCCCGGTTCTTCTGCCGGTTTGTCTGTCCGGTGGGGGCGCTCTTCGGCCTGTTGAGCCGCTTCACCCCCTGGCGCATCGGCAAGACCGCGGATACTTGCGGGGATTGCCGTATCTGTGAGCAATACTGCGAAGGAGCCTGCCGTCCCTCGGGAAAATTCATCGGCGGCGAGTGTGTGTTGTGCTTCAACTGCTTTGACGTCTGCCCGGCCAGCCGGATCACCTTTGCCAGCCGGCCTTCGGCGGCCGGGGAAGTGGGGTTGCCGGATCTCTCCAGACGCGGTTTTGTCATTGGCGGGACCGGGCTGCTCGTGGCCTCCCTGTGGGACCTGGGCGGGCTGGCCGGGCCCAACCGCGACCCCACCCTCATCCGTCCCCCCGGGGCCCTGGGCGAGGAGCGCTTCCTGGCCCGCTGCATCCGTTGCGGCCAATGCATGCGCATCTGCCCCACCAATATCATCCAGCCTGCCCTGTTCGAGGCCGGGCTGCAGGGTCTGTGGACCCCGGCGGTCAACTACCGCATCGGCCTGAGCGGCTGCCAGACCAACTGTATCGCCTGCGGCCACGTCTGCCCCACCGCGGCCATCCGCCCCCTCAGCCTCGATGAAAAGCTGGGCCTCGGCGATTTCGCGGTTCAGGGGCCGGTCCGCATGGGCACGGCCTTCGTGGACCGGGGCCGCTGTCTGCCCTGGGCCATGGACCGACCCTGTCTGGTCTGTCATGAATTGTGCCCGGTGAGCCCCAAGGCCATTTTTACCCGCACCGTGTTTGAGACCATCCGGAATGGTGGGTCCCTGGCGGCCAGGGTTCAGGGTCAAGGGGTGGACCTGAAGACCGCCATCCCCCTTGCCGTGAACCTGGCCAGTGGGGACTATTACCTGCGTCCCGCCGGACAGCCCCCAGCTGCTCTCAGACGCATCACCGGTTTTTCCGGCACCAGGCTGACCCTGGAGAGCCCCCTTCCAGGGGAAGGCCTCCCGGCAGACGGCGCCAAGGTGGATATTGTGGTAAAATTACAGCGTCCTTTCGTGGACGCGGCAAAGTGCATCGGCTGCGGCATGTGCGAGCATGAATGCCCGGTAGCGGGCCTGCGCGCCATCCGTGTATACAATGAGAACGAATCCCGTTCACGCTCAGGGCGCCTGCTCATTTAGAGCGGTGAACAAAGGCCGCTAAGAGGAGACCATCATGAGCCGGAAGACTGAAGGTAAAGGCTTTACCCGCAGGGATTTTGTGAAAACCGTTGGACTCGCCGGCCTCGCCACCGCCGCGACTGGCGTGTCCGGGGCCATTGCCGCCCCGAAGCCGCCGGCCGGCGCCGCCAAGGCCTCGGCCACGCCCAAACGCATGCTGGGCAAGACCGGGGTGGAGGTGTCCATCCTTAACCTGGGCGGTATGTTCGACACCATCAACAACCAACTGCTCCACAAACAGGCCGTGAAATGGGGCGTCACCATGTGGGACACGTCCGAAAGTTACGGCAACAACCTAAGCGAGGCGGGCTTTGGCCGCTTCTTCTCCCGCAACCCCGGGGCCCGCAAAGAGGTCTTCCTGGTCACCAAGCTCCAGCCCAGGGGCGGTAATCTCACCGCGCGGTTGAATAAGTGTTTGAAAAGGCTGCAAACCGATTATGTGGATCTGTTCTTCATCCACAGCATCACTGACATCCAAGACATGACCCCGGCCATCAAGGCTTGGGCCGCGGAGATGAAGAAGGCCGGCAAGATCAAATTTTTCGGCTTCAGCACCCACACCAACATGGATGACTGTCTGTTGGGCGCGGCCAAGCTGGACTGGATCGACGCGATTATGACAACCTACAACTTCCGGCTCATGCACACCCCCAAGATGCAAGCAGCCGTGAACGCCTGCGTGCAGTCCGGGATCGGCTTGATCGCCATGAAGACCCAGGGCGGCGGGCCGGTGAAGACCGGCAGCAAGGCCGAGCTGAAAATGGCCGGTCAATTCCTGAAACGGGGCTTCACGGACAAGCAGGCCAAGCTCATGGCTGTGTGGGAGAATCCCCACATCGCCAGCCTCTGCTCCCAGATGCCCAACTTGACCATCCTCTCGGCCAATGTGGCTGCGGCCCGGAACCAGGTCAAACTGGCCCGGGAGGAGTTCGACTCTTTGCGCCAGTATGCCCTGGAATCCCGGGCTGACTACTGCGCCGGCTGCGCCAAAATCTGCCAGGAGGCTGTGGGCGGCGCCGTGCCCGTGAGCGAGGTCATGCGCTGCCTCATGTACCACCGGGAATATGGCGAGCCGGAACTGGCCCGAGAGACCTTCGCCGGGCTGCCCGAGGAGATTCGGCAGCGGTTGACCGAGGTGGACTACTCCCAGGCTGAGCAAGCCTGCCCCCACGGGTTGGCCATCACCCAGCTCATGCGCCAGGCCACGGAGATGTTGGCCTGAAACTATCCCTAGACAATTTTTCTTTTATCGTGGGCTGAAATTCCTCAGAGGCCGCCCCTCACTCCGAGCGGCCTCTGAGGCTGTGGGGCCACACGGCCTCTTTGTGCCAGCCCAATCTCAGGTACACCGACTACCCCCCCTAAATTGACCTTTAAAATATGGGTGCAAAGACTCTTGCTAATGAGTTGAAGAAGCTTCTATGGTTGGGAGCCTTCCTGTTACAACAACTGCTCTCTATCTGCTAACTTAATTTCCCTGAAGTAGTTTCGGTATTTCATTAATATCAACATAGAGCCGCGGTATCCATTCGCCTTCCAGAACAACCCTTGCCTCTCCCACAAGCGCCTATCCTGGGGCATCTCAGGGGTCAAATTCAGGGGGAAATGGCTCAAGGGGGGTGTGGGAAATTCGACTCGATGACTTCCGGCCCACGTGAGGCTTCTCAGGGAGTGTCAGAAGGAAGGATAATCTCTATCCCGGTTTCCCGGTCAAACAGCCGGCCGTCTTGCTCGATGGTACATCGCCACTGGCCGTTTATCCGGGTCATGGTGTGTTGGTGGGGGGCCTTGGGCTGAATCGTGCCAAGTATGCTCAGCGTAGCATGGGGGATATAAGCTTGTTGGGATGCTTCCCGACGGTTTACTTTCCAGGGGCCGGAATCATAGGAGCTCATTAGCCTGGACTTTGTACCGCCGTCTTTCCCGGTATATTTGTCCAGCTCCAGTATCAAGCCCGCTAGCTCATCCCGTTTCCTAAGGCTGCCCCGCGGATTGGCGACCAAAGCATCGGTCAAAGTGCCTCAGGTTCAAGTCCTGCCGGAGGCGCCAATGGTTTTTACTGAGGGGAATTGCGAGAGATGGTTGACTACGTCTCTTGAGAAGAGGGCTGGTGGACGACCGCCGGCCCCCGCTCCCATCTGCTAAAGACTATATGCAACCATCCCCCTACCGGCTGTGCCAGTCGGGATTGCCCCACAGCACCAGATCCTCTCCCACCTGATGGAACGAGACCTGGGTTAACCGGGGGAAGGTCTTGAAGGGCAGTTGCAGGGAGGAGTCCAGGACCCGAAGGCCCCCCACCAGCACCGGCGCCACGGTGACAATTACCTGATCCACCAGATTAGAGCTGATGAAACTGGTGATGACCTGGGCGCCGCCTTCCACCATCAAAGAAGAGATCCCCATCTCCGCCAGTTTGGCCAGGAGAGCCGGGAGATCAATGCCGCCGCCGGCCGCCATCGGCAGTCGGAAGACCCGGGCGCCCTGGCCCTCCAGCTCTTCCTGCCGGGAGGCCTCCGCCGTGGCCGTGGTGGCGATCCAGGGATGGGTGCCGTCCTTGAGGAGATTGGCATAGTGGGGAAAGCGGAGCCGGCTGTCCAAGAGCACCGGCTGGGGATTGGCGCCGGGGACCAGGCGCACGTTGAGACGGGGATTGTCCGCCAAGACCGTGCCGATGCCCACCAGAATGGCGTCATGCGTAGCCCGGAGGCTGTGGGTGAAGGTTTGGGACTGGGAACAACTGATGGCCAGAGGGTGCCCGGGGCGGCCCGCGATGGAACCGTCCAGGCTCTGGGCGTAGGTCAGGGTGACCAGAGGCCGGCCGTGCTCCTGAAGGCAGGCGGCGCTGGCGCCGGGAATCTCTTGTAGCTTGAAATGCAGGATCTGGTCTTCGGAAAAACTGGGCGGATCCTGATCCAGGGCCAGCAGGTGATGCAGGCGCTCCGCTTTGGTTTGTAAGTAGCGCTCATTTTCCGGGGTCACCCGGGGGATGAGGGGAAGTCGCGCCGTGATACTGATCCCCAGGGCCTCCAGGCTCTCGATTTTATGGGGATTATTGGTGAGGAGGCGGATGGCGCGCACCCCTAAATCTTCCAGAATCCGGGCCGCAATGTCATAGTCACGCTCATCCGCCTGGTGGCCCAGGGCCAGATTGGCCTCCACCGTGTCCAGACCCTGGTCCTGGAGGTTATAGGCCTCAAGCTTTTTCAAAAGGCCGATGCCCCGCCCTTCCTGGCGCAGATAGAGAAGCACCCCGGCGCCGGCCTCGGCTATCATCCGCAATGACAGGATCAGTTGTTCGCCGCAGTCGCAGCGGCGGGAGCCCAGCACGTCACCGGTGAAACACTCGGAGTGCACCCGCACCAGGACGTCCTCTCGGTCAGCTAACTCACCCCGCACCAGGACCAGATGTTCCTTGTGCTCCCGGTCGTCCTCATACAGGAGCATCTGAAACTCCCCCCAATCGGTGGGGAGGCGAGCTTCGGTCCGTCTGGTGACCCGGGGAGGTGGATCAGGTAATATCATTTAACCTCTGTTATTTGCCGCCTCATTTTCGGCATGTAATCGGACTTTCCCAAACTTCAAAGTGGATCAGGTAGACCGGGAAAATGCATTCTGAGTTTGTCGGCAGTTAAGGTTTGGCTGGAAGCTTCTCGCCTTGCCGTCGCCATAAGCTGTATGGTTATTTTACCACACTGTACAGATTCACCATATTGCCTTCCGGGTCCCGAAAATATATGGAACGGTTTCCCCACGGGAAGGTAGTAGGCGGCATGACCCAGTCAATGGTGAGCTTGGCTTGCTTCAAACGGGCATACTCCTGGTCCACATCCGGCACCTGGAACTCCAGCAGGACACTTTTGTTATGGCCGGCCTGCATGGCCCCCGGGACCGTCTTATCCAGGCTTTCCTGTTTGTAGAGTGACAAAGTGGCGCCCTCCAGGGGGAACTCCAGGTAGTCGTCCTCATACACCTTGGGTTCCACCCGAAGCACCTCCCGGTAAAAAGCCCGGAGCGCCTCCAGGTGCTTGGTGATGAGGCAGGCATGCGTGAGTTTCACCGCGTTCTTTCCCTTAGCTGGAGTGGCGGCCCCTGCCTGCCAAGCTGCCGGCAGAAAAAGGACCAGCATAAAAGCAATTACGACGCTCAGTCTCAGGTCAAGATCTGGTCTCTGGGAGCGGTTACAAGGCCCCATGGCAATCTCCGAAACCTTTGGTTCGGTCAT
>CBFDAH010000115.1:0-9170 GCA_965602785.1 uncultured Syntrophobacterales bacterium | reverse complement strand
AGAAGTTTAGTTAGACATGGACGCAGAGAAAGGTCTTTTATGAAAATCCACGAATATCAGGGAAAAGAGCTGTTGCAAAAATTCAACGTGCCGGTGCCCCAGGGTGGCATGGCCGAAACTTCCGTCGAGGCCCGGCAGGTGGCCGAGACCCTGGAGAAGGGTCCCTTCGTGGTCAAGGCTCAAATACACGCCGGCGGCCGGGGCAAGGGGGGCGGCATCAAAACCGCGGCCACTCCCGAAGAGGTGGAAGAACTTGCCGGCCAAATCATCGGCATGACCCTCATCACTCCCCAAACCGGCCCCGAGGGGCGCCTGGTGCAGAAGGTGCTGGTTGAGCAGGCCCATGAAATTATTCGGGAATACTATCTGGGCATCGTGGTGGACCGGAGCCTCTCCTGCCCGGTTATCATGATGAGCTCCGCCGGGGGGATGGAGATCGAAGAGGTGGCGGCCCAAACCCCGGAGTTGATCATCAAAGAGGCGGTGGACCCGGCGGTGGGGCTCCTGCCGTATCAGACCCGCAACCTGGCCTTCGGCGTGGGACTCCCCCCGGAATTGCTTCGGTCGGCGTCCGGCTTCATCACCAACCTGTACAAAATGTTCGTGAGCCTGGACTGCTCCCTGGCGGAAATCAACCCCCTGGTGCTCACCGGCCTGGGGGAGCTTTTGGCTCTGGACGCCAAGTTCACCCTGGACGAAAATGCCCTCTTCCGGCACCATGATCTGGCCGCGCTGGACGACCCGGACGAAATGGACTCCCTGGAGCACGAAGCCCACAAGCACCACCTGAATTACATTCGCCTGAGCGGCAACGTGGGCGCCATGGTGAACGGGGCGGGTCTGGCCATGGCCACCATGGATTTGATCAAGGCTGCCGGAGCCGAGCCTGCCAACTTCCTGGACGTGGGGGGCGGGGCCTCGGCTGAGATGGTGGCCAACGGCTTTCGCATCATCCTCTCCGACCCCCGGGTCGAGGGAGTGCTCATCAACATTTTCGGCGGCATTTTGCGCTGCGACCGCCTGGCGGAGGGCGTCATTCGGGCCGTTAAGGAGGTCCAGGTGAAGGTGCCCATTATCATCCGCCTGGAAGGCACCAACGTGGAGGAAGGCCGCCGGCTCCTGAACGAATCCGGTCTCACCTTCACCGTGGCCAAGGACATGCAGGACGCAGCCCAGAAAGTGGCGGAGCTGGTGCGGTAGGGAGCTCTGGGAGATAACCAACTAAGAACGGGCTTTTGCTAACCATACCTCTGGCCCAATCCGGTCAAGCCTGGCGCATATTCCGGCTGGCCCGGGCCCAGGCAGGGAAAGCCCCGGTGGGCCTCCTCCCGGAGCCAAAAGAAGGAACATCAAGGACCGATAAGGAGTCTCATATGAAAAAATTGGTCATATGGCTGAGCGTGGTTTTGTTGGTGGCCGCCTTCGCCGCGGGGGCCTTCGCCCAACCCCAGGGCAAGTGCCCGGCCTCGGCCTGGCCCGCCGGCAGGATGTACAACCCCAAAACCGTGGAGACGGTCAAAGGTGAGCTCGTGGCGGTGGAAAAAGTCACCGCCGGCAAAATGGACGTTCCCGCCAGGGTTCTTCTGAAGCTGAAAACACAGAAGGAAACTGTGACCGTCTATCTGGGACCGGAGTGGTATTTGAAAAAGCAGGGCGTCAAGCTCGTGCCCGGGGATCAGTTGCAGGTGCGGGGCTCCCGAGTCACTTTGAACAAACAGACCCTTATTTTGCCCAATGAAGTCAAAAAGGGCGACCGGGTTATGAAGTTCTGGGACGATCAAGGCAGGCCCCGTTGGCGAGGCCAGGGCCAGGGCCAGGGTCGGGGCAAAGGCCCGGGCCGAGGGGGTAAGAAATCCCTCTAGTGAAGCGTTCCGCAATTGACCTGACTTTTCCTGTGGTACCATGGGGAAACTAGAAAATCCGTCCAGAGCTTTTAAGTTGAGGTGTCCTCGCCCTCAGGGCCGGGGGCGCAGAGGCCAGCCTTAGAGCGACTCGTGAGCCTCCCGGGGTGATTATGCCACCCAGATCCAGGAAAACCGGGACAAGCACCTCGGCCTTTGGCTCTCCCGGCCGGGCCAGCCATGACGCCCGGGCTTTTTACGGGAGCCGGTTATATGCCGGGCTGCCCCAAGAGGAATCTGTCCCGTATCAAGAAAACCCGCTGTCTGAGGCCGCAGTGAACACCATCTTCTGCCGCTCCTCGGAGGACATGGCGGAACTCCCGGAAGCCAGCGTGCACCTCATGGTGACCTCGCCCCCGTACAACGTGGGGAAAGACTACGACGAGGACTTCACCCTGGAGGAGTACCTGGGATTTCTGAAAAGAGTGTGGCAGGAGGTAACCCGGGTGCTGGTGCCGGGGGGACGGGCCTGCGTGAACCTGGCCAACCTGGGGCGCAAACCTTATATCCCCTTGCATGCTTACATCGCCCGGGATATGGTGGATTTAGGGTTTCTCATGCGAGGGGAGATCATCTGGGACAAAGGGGCCAGCGCCGCGGCCTCCACCGCCTGGGGGAGCTGGAAGTCCCCGGCCAACCCGACGCTGAGGGACACCCACGAATACATCCTGGTCTTCTCCAAGGGGAGCTTTTCCCGCAAAAAACCGGAGGGGCGGGAAAGCACCATCTCCCGAGATGAATTTCTGGAATATACCAAGAGCGTCTGGACCTTTCCGGCGGAGTCGGCCAAAAAAGTGGGGCATCCGGCCCCCTTTCCGGCGGAGCTGCCCTACCGCCTTATGCAGCTCTATACTTTTAAGGGCGAGGTGGTCCTGGACCCCTTTATGGGGAGCGGCCAAACCGCCCTCGCAGCCCTTAAGGCCGGGCGCCGGTATGTGGGCTACGATATCGACGAAACCTACGTCCGGTTGGCCGACAGGCGCATCCGGGCCTACTTGACAGAATCGGGACATCCCAACTTGTTTTCCGGTCAAACCCAGGTCATGGAAGGACAACAATGAGCGTTTTGGTAAACAAAGACACCCGCGTGGTGGTGCAGGGCATCACCGGCAAGGAAGGCTCTTTTCACGCCCGGGCCTGCCGGGACTACGGCACTAAAATGGTGGCCGGGGTGACCCCGGGAAAGGGCGGCCAGAAAATGGACGACATTCCGGTGTTCAACACCGTGGGCCAGGCCGTCAAGGACACCGGGGCCAACACCTCGCTGATCTTCGTGCCCCCGGCCTTCGCGGCGGATGCTATTCTCGAGGCCGCGGCGGCCGGCATCAAAGTCATCGTCTGCATCACCGAGGGCATCCCGACCCTGGAGATGGTCAGGGTGATGCGGAGCCTCACGGAAACAGACATCCGCCTCATCGGCCCCAACTGCCCGGGCATCATCTCCCCGGGGCAGGCCAAGGTGGGCATCATGCCGGGGCACATCCACCAGGAAGGCTCCATGGGGCTCATCTCCCGGAGCGGCACCCTGACCTATGAAGCGGTGCATCAATTGACGCTTTTGGGCATCGGCCAGTCCACCTGCGTGGGCATCGGCGGCGACCCCATCATCGGCACTAACTTCATAGACATGCTGAAGCTCTTTGCGGCCGACCCCCAGACCGAGGGGGTGGTGCTCATCGGGGAAATCGGCGGCACCTCCGAAGAAGAGGCCGCAGCCTTCATCCAGGCTAATTTCACCAAACCCGTGGTGGCCTTTATCGCCGGGCAAACCGCACCACCTGGAAAACGCATGGGCCACGCCGGGGCCATCATCTCCGGCGGCAGCGGCAAAGCCACGGATAAAATCGCCGCACTCGAAGCCGCCGGCGTCACCGTGGCCGCCACCATCGCCGACCTGGGCCAGGTGGTGAAGAAAGTGATGGGATAGGGAGTTTGTGGGGAGAGGGCCAGGGACCTGAGGTCCCTGCCCTCCCCCCACACCCCCCTCCCAACCCGCATAGGGGTCCGGAAAGGCGGGCCAGAGGCCCGACTTTCCGGACCTCAATAAGCCCCCTAAGGGATTGGGGGAGGGGGTGTGGGTCTGCGACCCTTAGCCCCCCCCCCACCAACCAACTGCTTATGAAGATCTTATTACATATTTGCTGCGGGCCGTGTGCCGTATATCCGGTGGAGGCCTTGGGAGCGGCGGGTCACCAGGTGGAGGGGTATTTCGACAACCCCAATATCCACCCGTACCAGGAGTTTCGCCGGCGGGTGAAGGCGCTGGAGGATTTTGCGGGTATGGTAGGTTTGCCGGTGATCTGGAACAAGGACTACGATATGGAGGAATTCTTCCGGCTGGTGGCTTTCCGGGAGGGGGAGCGCTGCCGCTTCTGCTACCAGCTCCGCCTGGGTCGGGTGGCCCGGGCGGCTTGGGCCCGAGGTTTCGAAGCCTTTACCACCACGCTCTTGTACAGCCGTCACCAGCGGCACGACCTCGTCCGGGAAGTGGCCCAACAAGCCGCAGCCGAGGCAGCGACGGAATTTTATTATGAGGACTTCCGGGAGGGCTGGGCCAAAGGGGTGGCCGAGAGCAAAGCCATGCGCCTCTATCGCCAGAACTATTGCGGCTGCCTTTTCAGCGAGCGGGAGCGCCACACCCAGACCAGCAAGCGGGCTCGCCAGAAATGAGGTTGGTGGCTGACTGCTGAAACTCGGGGCCGCAGCCGCCCCAGGATATCCTGATGCCCGACCGCTTTACCCTGAGTAATCGTCCGGAAAACTTGAAGTTGCTCCAAAAATTCCTGCGCGGGTGGGGGCAGCAGCGGGGTCTAAGCCGGGGCCGGAGGCAAGGCCTGCAAAAGGCTGCCACGGAGATCTTCCACTATATCGTCACCCGGGTCTACCCTCTGGGAGTGCCCGGTTCCATCGCCATAACCCTGGAGGAGAAGGGGGCCAGGCTGCGACTGGTTTTTGAAGACGACGGCCCCCCTTATGACGCCGCCACCCTGGACACTCTGTCTCCCAACTCCCTCTCGCCTCCCGCCGGGCCCGACCTGTCCTCACTGAAAAAGTGGACCGAGAGTATCATCTACTATCGCACCGCGGACCGCAGAAACCGGCTGGTGGCCTTTTTAACCCTCTAAGCCTTCCCTGGGATCCTGGCAGGACTCCTCCAAAACACCCCCGCCAACCTAATTACCGGCGATATTGCTTGGCTTTGCGGAAGGCTTCCTCAGCTTCCTGCTTCTTGCCATGGGCTTTCAGGAAAACCCCCAGGTGATAATAGCCCTCGGCGTAGTTCGGCTTGAGGCTCACCGATTTGCGCAGAGCTTCTTCAGCCTCCCGCAAGTTTCCGGCCTGGTCCAGGGCCGAACCCAAGAGGCTGTAGGCTTCCGCGGACGTGGGGTCCATACTGATGGCCTGGCGGTAAGACTTAACCGCAGCCTTGTACTTGCCCTCTCCCGCCAGGATGTTGCCGGACTTCATGTATTGCTGGGCGGCCGCCTTGGTCTTCTGCTTTACCACATCAGCGGTCCCGGACAAAACCGGGGCGGGGCCCGCGCTCACGGCCACCATGAGTAAAACCAACATCAGCATGCGCATCATGATCCGCTCCTTAGTGTAGTGTCAGGGGTCAGGGTGGACGTCCCCCTTGCCCCGGTTATCTCAGTTCATCAAGCCAAAGGTCCCACAGAGGCCAAGTAGAGAGCCATCTCCTCCTGGCCGTCGATCCCCACCAAACCTTCCACTTCATCATCAAAGAAGGCCCCCACCGGGCAGCAGCCCAGACCCATAGCGGTGGCGGCCAGCATCAGATTCTGGCAGATATGCCCTGCATCCAGGAAGACGTAGCGGATGGCCCGTTCCCGGTACTTCCACATGGCCCGGTCGAGGATACCGGTCCAGATGAAGGCCAACGACGCCTCACCCATGAACCTCTGGCCCAGACAGGCCTGCACCAGGGGCTGGCGAGAGTCCATCTCCTGGAGCAGCTCCAGAGAGAAGTCCGGCAGGTTGAGGTGCCAGATGCCGGGCTCCATCTCTTCCACCCTGTGGACGGCCAGATAGGTTTCCACCGGATACAATGCTCCGGCAGAAGGCGCGGTGCGCAGTAAGTATTGCCGGCTGGCCAGGGTGACGCCCTGGGTGGACCACACCAGGGCAGCCAGCTCTGCCTGGGTGAGGTAGCGGTCCTGGTACTGCCGCAACGAACGCCGCCGAGCCAGGGCTTCCCACAGGTTTGCAGCCTGAGGCTCTTTCTCGGGGTGCAGCGGCACGCGCTTGGCAGCCTCGGGATATTCCTTAAACGGAGCACCCCGGGGATAGGACAAGCGGGGTTCGCCCAGGCCTGCCCGGGTATAGCGGGTTTCCTCCAGATAGCGACGGCCGATGCCGCCGGTGGATTCCCTGGTCATAGTGTCCCCCGATCCCGGTCTTCCCGGCGCTGGCGGTTGCGATCGTAAATGATCTTCAAACCCTTGAGGGTCAGAAAATCGTCCACCAGGTCAATATACTTGGTTTCCGAAGCAATCAGGCTAGCCAGGCCCCCGGTGGCGATGACTTTGGGATGGTCGCCCAGAGCCGCCTTGATGCGCTCCACGATGCCGTCCACCAACCCGGCATAACCGAAAATGATGCCGGCGTTCATGCTGCTGATGGTGTCCTTGGCAATGACGCTCTTCGGCTTGGCGAAGATCTCCACCCGGGGGAGCTTGGAGGCTTTGATGAAGAGGGCTTCACAGGAGATCATGACCCCAGGAGAGATGAGACCTCCCAGGTACTCTCCCTGACGCGAAATGACATCAAAGGTGGTGGCCGTGCCGAAGTCCACCACGATGACGCTATGGTGTGCCTGGTCATAGGCGGCCACCGCGTTGACGATGCGGTCGGCCCCCACTTCCCGGGGATTGTCATAGTGGATGGGCATGCCGGTTTTGATGCCCGGCCCTACCCAGAGAGGACGCACCTGGAGATAGCGGTGGGCAAAATCGTCCAGGGTATTGATCATGGGGGGAACCACGCAGGAGATGATGAGGTCCATGCCAGGGGATAATTCTAGACCCTGGGACGAAAAGAGGTTGCTCAGGAGGATGCCCAATTCGTCAATGGTCACCTCTTTCTCGGTGCGGATGCGCCAGTGGCTGAGGAGTTGCTCTCCCTGGTAGACGCCGATCACCGTGTTGGTGTTGCCCACGTCCAAGACAATCAGCATGGCTCATCCTCCCCTCAGTTCAAACACCGATCCAGGGTTTGGACCAGATCCTGGGCCACCTCTGTGATTTCAGCCTGGTTCTCCCCTTCTGCCATGACTCTGAGGAGCGGCTCTGTCCCGGAGAAGCGCACGAGTAGGCGTCCCCGGCCTTTAAGCTGGTTCTCCGCTGCCTGGATGGCCTGCTGAGCCTGGGGAACTTTTTTCAGATCCTGTCTTGCCTTAACCTTGAGGTTCAGGAGGATCTGGGGATAAACCTCCATGAAGCGAGCCAGCTCCGCCAGAGGCTTTTGCTCCCGGAGCATCACTACCAGGAGACGCAGGGCCGTGAGAATCCCATCCCCGGTGGTGCTGTGGTTGAGGAACACCAGGTGGCCGGACTGCTCTCCGCCCAGGTTGTAACCGCCCTTGAGCATGGCCTCCAGGACATAGCGGTCCCCCACCTGGGTGCGCACCAGCTTTAGCCCATTATTCTTGAGGGCCACTTCGAGACCCAGGTTGGACATGACGGTGGCCACCACAGTTTTCCGTTTCAGGGTCCCCCGGCGCTGCATGTCCAGGGCGCAAATGCCCATGATGTGGTCGCCGTCCACCACCCGGCCCTTGTGGTCCACCACGATGCAGCGGTCGCCATCGCCGTCAAAGGCGATGCCCACGTCGGCCTGGTACCGATTCACCAGCCGGACCATGCCCTCGGGGTGGGTGGCGCCGCACAAGCGATTGATGTTTCTGCCGTTGGGCCGCACTCCGATGGGGATGACTTCGGCCCCCAGTTCCCCCAAAACCTCGGGGGCTATCCGGTAGGTGGCGCCATGCGCGCAGTCCACCACGACCTTGAGGCCATCCAACTCCAGATCCTTGGGAAAAGTGCTCTTGAGGTAGGAAATGTAACGCCCCCGGGCGTCGTCGATGCGGAAGGCCTGGCCGATTTCAATGGCCGTCGGCCTGGTCTCCGCCATTTCCGGGTTGGTTATCAACCGCTCGATATGGGCTTCGATTTCGTCGGGAAGCTTATAGCCGTCTCCCTTGAAAAACTTGATGCCATTGTCTTCATAGGGGTTGTGGGAGGCGGAAATAACCACCCCGGCGTCGGCCCGCATGGAATGGGTGATAAAAGCGATGCCCGGAGTGGGCATGGGGCCCAGGAGAAAAACGTCAACTCCCATAGAGCACATGCCGGCGGTGATGGCGTATTCCAGCAAGTAACCGGACAGCCGGGTGTCTTTCCCCACCACAATGCGGTGACGGCCGGGGCCGTACTTGATGACATAAGCCAGGGCCCGCCCCAATTGCATGGCCACTTCGGCGGTCATGGGGTAGACGTTGGCCACTCCCCGAACGCCATCAGTGCCGAATATTTTTCGGGTGTCCGTCATAGTCCAGTGAAACTCTCCTGGGGGAGGATGGCGGCACGTGGAGTATTATGCTTCCCTCTCCCCAGGTTTTTTCAGGTTAGATAAATCCAGTGGTGTTGCGCTAAAACCTTATCATAGTTTGGTGGAAACGGCATGGGGAATTCGCCTCAGGCGTCGCTCTCCTGCCAGGAGATGCACTGGGCCGGGCACTGGTCCATGGCGTCCTGGATGCGCTCCTCCGAGGCGCCGAAAGGATTAATTACCTCTGAATGTCCCAGGTTCTCATTGAGGCGAAAGACCTCAGGACAGACCGCTTCGCAATTGCCGCAGGCGATGCAGTCCTCGGTGTTGATAACGGGAATTATTTTAGCCATATTACTCCTCCGCCCAGGTGATGCAGTTCACCGGGCATGCCTCCATAGCTTCCTCGATTTGGGCGTCATCCGCTCCGCCGGGGTTCATTACCAGTGCAAATCCCAGCGACTCGTTCATGCTAAAAACCTCGGGACAAATCTCCTCGCAGACCGAACAGCCGATGCAGGCCTCTTCGTCAATCACCGGCACTTTCTCAGCCACATCGCTCTCCTTTGAAAGTGATTTTGAGGGAGGGGGCTAAGGGCCGTGGGCCCCTACCCCCTCCCTCAAACTCCCTCCCCCAACCCCTTAAAGGGGGTTGGGAGGGGTGTTTGAGGGGAGGGCGGATTTTTTATGGGGGAGGGTCAG
>CBFDAH010000114.1:0-9305 GCA_965602785.1 uncultured Syntrophobacterales bacterium | reverse complement strand
TCGTTTCAGGCGGGACCCCATGTCCCGCCTTAAACGGCCCCCCTAAAGGGTTGGGTGGGGGGAGGGCAGGGACCAGTGGTCCCTGGCCCTCCCCCCAAAACCTAATTCCCAAGGAGCCTTGATGCTACCTCATCTCCGCCGCTGGCGGCGGGCGGTGCTTTTGTTTTCCGGGGGCTTGGACTCCAGCCTGCTTCTGGCTTTGGGGCGAGAGGCTCTGGGTGAGGGGCTTACGGCCCTGACGTTCGTGGGCCCCCATACAACCCCGGGAGAGGTGTGGGCTGCCTGCCAGTTAGCCCGAAAATATGGGGTGAGGCATCTTCTGGCGGAGATTAATCCCTTGGTGTTACCGGATTTTCGGGAAAACACGCCCCAGCGCTGCTACGCTTGCAAGCAGGCCATGCTGGCTAAGGCCGGCAAAGTGGCCGCGGCTCTCACTGCCGACGTCCTCTGGGACGGCGCCAATGCGGACGATCTTCAGGACTACCGCCCGGGGCTTCTGGCGGCCCGGGAAGCGGGAGTGGTGAGTCCTCTTTTAGAGGCCGGGCTGGGGAAAGCGGAGATTCGGCAATTGAGCCAAAGACTTGGCCTGCCGGAGGACAAGCCCCCCCAGAGCTGTCTGGCCACCCGTTTCCCCTACCACACCACGTTGACCCGGGAAGCCCTGGACCGGGTGGGGCGGGCCGAAGCCTGGCTCAGGGGCCGGGGCTTCACCCACGTGCGCCTCAGGGTGCACGATGAGCAGGTCCGCCTGGAACTTCGGCCGGAGGAGTGGCAGGCGTTTCTCTCCCAGGACCTCAAGCGTTCCTTCCTGGCGGTCCTGAACCGCCTGGGCTTTCAGAGCCTGGAACTGACACTGCCCGGTTAACCCTCGAAATTCCAGGTCTGAAGGTCAGGGAAAGCCGAAGAAAAATCGAGACATGTTTAAAGTGCTCTTTCTCTGCACGGAAAATGCCTGCCGCAGCCAGATGGCGGAAGGGTTGGTGAACCATTTTCTGGCCGGCAAGGCCAAAGCCTTTTCCGCGGGGGTGCGGCCCAAAATGGTGAACCCCCGAGCCATCCAGGTCATGGGGGAGCTGGGCATCGATATCAGCGGCCACCGCTCCAAATCCGTGGATGAGTTGACCGGGGAAAAGTTCCACCTGGTCATCACCGTCTGCGACCGGGCGGCAGGGGAGTGTCCCATTTTTCCCGGGAACACCGAAGTAATGCATCTGGGCTTTCCCGACCCGGCCCAAGCCACCGGCCCGGACAACGAAATCATGGCGGTGTTTCGCCAGATGCGGGACGACATGCGGGCCAGTCTGCTTCCCCTTGTAGAGAAGAAAGCCCACGAAGCCGGCCAGGGAAGTTAGTTTTTCTTACTAAGTCAAAATAGATTATCTCCATGAGCCAAAAAAAACGCGCCCTGGGGCTCCTTTCCGGAGGCCTGGACAGCATGCTGGCCGCCACAGTGCTGCGGGAGCAGGGTATCGAGGTGGCCGCGGTGGTTTTTGTCACCCCCTTTTTCGGACCCGAACGGGCCCGGGAGTCCGCCGCCTCTCTGGGGATTCCGTTAATCGAGCAGGACATCACCGAAATCTACCTGCCTCTGTTGTATAATCCGCCCCACGGCTTCGGGAGCCGCCATAACCCGTGTATCGACTGCCACACCCTCATGCTGCAACAAGCGGGGGCAATCATGGAGGCTCAGGGTTTTGACTTTCTCTATACCGGCGAAGTCCTGGGGCAGCGGCCCATGAGCCAGCATAAAGGGTCTCTGGTCCTGGTCGCCCGGGAGTCAGGCTACCCGGAGCTCATCCTGCGGCCTCTGTCCGCCAAGCTCCTGACGCCCACCCGGCCGGAGCTTCTGGGGTGGGTGGACCGTGAGCGGCTCCTGGATATCAGCGGTCGGGGCCGCAAGCGCCAGATGGAGCTGGCCTCCCGCTACGGCATCACCAAGTATCCCACCCCGGCGGGAGGCTGCCTCCTCACCGACCCGCGCTATTCTGTCCGCCTCAAAGAGCTGGTGGCCCGCACCGACAAGCCCTCCCGGCAGGACCTGGAGCTCTTGAAATGGGGCCGCCACTTCCGCCTGCCCGGGGGCGCTAAAGCCGTGGTGGGTCGCACCCAGCGGGAGAACGAGGCCATCAGCCGCCTCATAGCCCCCGGGGACCTGGTCCTCAGGGTCCAGGGCTATCCCGGCCCCCTGGTTCTGGTTCCCGAAGGCGCGGACGTAAACGGGGTGGAAGAGGCCGCAGCCCTGGCCGCGACCTACAGCGACGCGCCCCTGGGCCAGGAAGTGGACGTCACCAGCCAGGAAGGCGGGAAAACCCGTCTCTTCCGGGGCACCGCGGCGGCTAAAGAGCAGTTTAAGGAATGGCTGATTTAAAAAAACAAATGGTTTGGGGGAGGGCGGGGGAGCCGCGCTCCCCCGGCCCTCCCCTCAAAAACACTCTTCCACCATGGATCTGGTGACCTTTCTGCAGCAGGTGGTGAACGGGCTGTCCCTGGGCAGCCTGTATGCCTTAATCGCCATCGGCTATACCATGGTGTATGGCATATTGCGCCTCATTAACTTTGCCCACGGCGACCTCATCATGGTGTCGGCCTATGTGGCGGTTATGGGGGTGGGATTGTTCTCTTGGCCCTGGCCGCTGGCCTTCGGGCTGGCCGTGGTGACCACCGGGGCCTTAGGGGTGCTCCTGGAGTTGGGGGCCTATCGGCCTCTCAGGCGGGCACCCCGAATTTCCCTTCTGATTTCCGCCATCGCCGCCTCCTTTCTGATAGAAAATTTAAGTCTGGTGCTGGTGGGGGGCATTCCCCGGCCTTTCCCGGTGCCGACCTGGTTGTCCGGCAGCCTGGTGGTGGGAGGGATGTATATCCCCCGCCTCAGTCTGGTGATTCCGCTCATCACTCTGGCGCTTCTGGCCGGCCTTTTCCATCTCATCTACCGCACCCAGGTGGGGCGGGCCATGCGGGCCATTGCCTATGACCTGGAAACCTCGAGTCTCATGGGGGTGAACGTCAACCGGGTCATTTCCCTGGCCTTCCTGGTGGGCTCCTTGTTGGCGGGCTGCGGGGGGCTGTTATGGGCCATGAAGTACCCCCAGATCAACCCCTTCATGGGAATCGTGCCGGGCCTCAAGGCTTTCATCGCCGCCGTGTTGGGAGGCATCGGCAACCTGGCCGGCGCGGTGGTGGGGGGCCTGCTACTGGGGTTCCTGGAAATTATGCTCGTGGCCCTGTTTCCCGACTGGTCGGGCTATCGGGATGCCTTTGCCTTCGCTTTATTGATAATTATTCTCCTGGTCAGGCCCACCGGTCTCTTGGGAGAGGTCCTGGGGGAGGAAAAGCTCTAGGAAAGACCGGCGATCGGTGATCAGTGATCAGTGATCAGTTTTCATTAAAAGTATAAGCGGGATAGGACAATCAAAAAACTTTTTTTAAACCTCGGAGCCCTGGTCCTCCTTATTCTATGCCTGTGGGGGGCGGACCGCTATGCCAGCAGTTACCATCTGCGGCTGCTTACCCAGGTAGCCATCTTTGTTACCCTGGCGGTGAGCTACAATCTGGTGGTGGGGGTGGCCGGCCAGCTCCATTTGGGGCCCAATGCCTTCATCACCCTGGGGGCTTACACCGCGGCGCTGTTAACCCTGACGCCGGCGGAAAAACAGATTATTTTCCTGGTGAAACCCCTGGTCTGGCCCTTGAGTCAGGTCACCCTTCCCTTTTTCTGGGCCCTTCTGGCGGGGGGGCTGGTGGCGGTGGGGTTCGGCGTTCTGACAGGCTTTCCCGTCTTCCGGGTCCGGGGGGACTACCTGGCCATCGTCACTCTGGGATTCGGTGAGGTGGTGCGGGTCCTGGCCAACAACCTCCAGGGCCTCACCAACGGTTCTTTGGGGTTAAAGGGCTTACAGCCGTATGCAACCCTGTGGTGGGCCTGGGGGGTGGCGGTGGTGACGGTGGTGGTGGTTCAGACCCTCAAGAACTCCGGCTATGGCCGGGCCCTGGCGGCCATCCGGGAGGACGAAACCGCGGCCCGGGCCATGGGGGTGAACACCTTTCGGCACCTGCTCCTGGCCTATGTGTTGAGTGCTTTCTTTTTCGGGGTAGGCGGAGGGCTGTTGGCTCACCTCATCACCACCATTTCCCCCAACCTGTTCACCTTTTTCCTCACCTTCAACCTCCTCATTATCGTCGTGGTGGGGGGGCTCGGCTCCACCACCGGGGTGGTGTTGTCCGCCTGTCTATTCACGGTGGCAGGGGAGTGGCTCAGGTTCGTGGAGGAACCCCAGGTGCTCTTCGGCCTGCCCATCCCCGGCATCCCGGGGATGCGCCAGGTCATCTTTTCTTTGGCGCTCCTTTTGGTTATTATTTTCCTGCGACAGGGCCTGTGGGGCCGGCGGGAATTTTCCTGGGAAGCCGCCGGCCGCGTCCTGGCCTGGGTTATCCCGGGCCGGCGCCCTGGCGCCTGAAAACCATATAAAATTACACCACGGTTAAAAATATGCTGAATATAGCACTTAAAACAGGATGGTTGGTTCTCTGGTCCCTTATTCTCTTCGTCCCCGCCCTGGCGGCGGACCAGCCGGGCAAGCAGGAGCCCGCCCGGGTTACCGTCGCGGCGGTGGGGGACATCATGCTGGGGACCGACTTTCCCACCCCCCGGCTCCCTCCCGAGGACGGCCGGCCCCTGTTTGACGAGGTGCGGGACCTCTTCCACCGGGCGGACGTGAGCTTCGGCAACCTGGAGGGCACCCTGTGCGACGGGGGCTTGTGCGTCAAGAACGTGGATAGCCCCAATGTCTATGCCTTTCGCACCCCCACCCGCTTCGCCCGGACCTTGCAAGACGCCCACCTCAAGGTGGTGTCGTTGGCCAATAACCACAGCATGGACTTTGGCTATACGGGCAAGCGGGCCACCAAAGAGGCCTTGCGGGAGGCAGGAATTCAGTATTCCGGCAAAGACGGTGAGGTGGCGGAGTTCACCGTGCGGGGGGCCAAGGTGGGCCTGATAGCCGTTTCCTTCGGGCCCCCACCCCGGTCCCTGGCCCGCCCCCTGGAGGTCCTGCGGGAAATCGAGTCCCTGGCCAAGAAATACGATATCCTGGTGGTCTCGGTGCACGGGGGCCGGGAAGGGAGGTCCGCCCTGCATACCCGAAACGAAACTGAATACTTCCTCGGGGAGAACCGGGGCAACCTGGTGCGCTTTGCCCGAAAGGCCGTGGACCGGGGCGCCGACCTGGTTCTGGGTCACGGACCTCATGTGCCCCGGGCCCTGGAGCTCCATAAAGGGAGGCTCATCGCCTACAGCCTGGGGAACTTCTGCACCTACAAAGGCATGAGCCTGAAAGGGGCGAGTGGCTATGCCCCCCTCCTATGGGTGGAACTGGGACCCACCGGTGAGTTTTTTCGGGGGAAGATATATTCTTTCATACAACAGCGGCCGGGGGGACCGCGCCAGGATGCCCAGCAGCGGGCCCTGAGCCTGATAAAAACCCTTTCCCTGGAGGACTTCCCGGTAAGCTCGCCTCTAATCACCTCTTCCGGGGAAGTGCTGCCCCTGTCCCGGGCGGCAGAGGTCGGCAAGACAGAATGAAATATACAGTCCAGAGGCCAGCACAATCATGATTCTCCTGGAAACCCGGCAACTGGGGGTGAGATTCGGGGGGCTCCTGGCCCTGGACAACTTCAACCTGTCCCTTCCCGAGGGAGGCCTCTACGGCTTGATCGGCCCCAACGGCGCCGGCAAGACTACGGTGTTCAACCTCTTGAGCGGTTTTCTCAGCCCCACCCAGGGGGCCATGACCTTGGCGGGCCATGATTTGGGGGACCTGCCTCCCCATGCCCGCACCATCCTGGGGGTGGCCCGGACCTTCCAGAACATCCGCCTCTTCGAAGAGCTATCCGTTCTGGATAACGTGCTGGTGGGGTTGCACTGCCGCCGCCGGGGCGGTTGGTGGGAGGGGATGCTGCACTTCCCCCGCTCCCGGCGGGAGGAGCGGCAACAGCGTCACCAGGCCCTGACTTTGCTGGAGGAGGTGGAGCTGAAGGACGCCGCCCGGGAAAAGGCGGGCCAACTCCCCTATGGGCATCAGCGCCGGTTGGAAATTGCCCGGGCTCTGGCCACCCGGCCCCGACTGCTTCTCCTGGACGAACCCGCCGCGGGCCTGAACCCCCAGGAAACCAAGGAACTGATGGACTTTTTACGAGATATCCAGGCGCACCACCACCTTACCCTGCTGGTCATCGAACACAACCTGAGGCTGGTCATGAATCTTTGTGAACACCTTACCGTGCTGGACCACGGCCTCACCATCGCCGCCGGCCCGCCGGTGGAAATCCAACAAAACCCCAAAGTCGTCAAGGCGTATTTGGGGACATGATTTTTGAAGGGAGGGCCGGGGGAGCGCGGCTCCCCCGCCCTCCCCTCAAACTCCCCTCCCAACCCCCTTTAGGGGGCCGGGTAAGGCGGGACTTTCAGTCCCGACTTCCCCGGCTAATTTAATCCCCTCTAAGGGGTTGGGGGAGGGGGTGTGGGGGAGAGGGGGCAGGGGTCTGTGACCCCTGGCCCCCTCCCCCACGACAACCACTTCTATCATGCTTGAGGTGCAGTCCTTAGAAGTCAGGGATGGGGCCGTGAAGGTCCTGAGGGGAGTCACCTTTGCCGTGGCCCAAGGAAAGATTGTGGCCTTGCTGGGGGCCAACGGTGCGGGCAAGACCACCACTCTGAGGGCAGTCACCGGTTTGGCTGCGGTGAGGGGGGGGAGGATTCTTCTGGAAGGAGAGGACTTAGTGGGGCTTTCTCCTCATGAGGTGGTGCGGCGGGGGGTGTCTCTGTGCCCGGAAGGAAGGCGCCTTTTCGCCAATCTCACCGTTCTGGAGAACCTGCTGCTGGGGGGCTACGGCAAGGAAAAAACCAGCCAGAGCGAGGACCTGGAGTGGGTCCTGGCCACCTTTCCTCCCCTGCGGGAGCGGTTGCGCCAGCGGGCCGGCACCCTGAGTGGCGGGGAGCAGCAGATGGTGGCTCTGGGACGGGCAATCATGGGCCGCCCGCGCCTGGTGCTCCTGGACGAGCCATCTTTAGGCCTGGCGCCCTTGTTAGTGGGCGAGGTTTTTCGGATAATCAGAGAGATCAATCGGCAAGGCGCCACCATCCTGCTGGTGGAGCAGAACGCCCACGCCGCTCTGGACATCGCCCATTATGCCTACGTCCTGGAGAACGGCCGCCTGGTCTTGCAGGGGACGGGGGAGGAACTCCTGGCCCATCCCCACCTCAAAGCGGCTTATTTGGGAGGGGATCTGGAGAGCGGGGAGGGTCTGGTTTCCTGAGAGACCGGCACTCCCCTCCAGGTAACCCAATTCATACTCTGAGTAAATAACTTTGGCACAGGAGAAAACTATGTTGCAGGCCCTCACCCTGGCCGACGCTTTTAAGGGCTACACCTACGACCTGGACAAGCTCCTGCCCCCGGCCGAGACCATCGCCCGGGTGATGGCCCGCCTGGACCAGTTAAATATGGACATTCTCCAGGAGACCCTGCGCATCGACTCGGGGCGCCTGGACATTCCGGTATATATCAGCCTCCTGGGGGTGGACGCCCAGCGGGTGGTGCCCACCAAAAAGCAGATGGGCAAGGGGGCCACCACGTTACAGGCCGAGGCCAGTGCCTTGATGGAGCTGGTGGAGCGTTTCAGCTTCTTCTCCTATCTGGCCGAAGGGCCTCTCAACTTTGCCCGGCCCCGGGAGTTCCCCGGCCAGGCGATGGACTTTTCATATCTCGCCCGCTCTCTTTTCGACACCTCCCCGGAAGCCGAGCAGGCCGCAGCCCTCTATGCGGACTGGCCCCTGTTTTTTGTCCCGGCCACCAACCTGACCCGGGGTGAGGCCCTCATGCTGCCCCTTCACTGGTTCTACCTGATCGAGGAGTACAACGGCCCCGCCTCCGGGAACTGCCTGGAAGAGGCCATCCTCCAGGGCCTCTGTGAAGTGGTGGAGCGCCACGTGGGCTCGGTGATCAGCCATGACCGCCTCCTTACTCCCCGCATCGATCCCGACTCCGTGACGGACCCGGTGGCCCGGGAGCTACTGGAAAAATTCTGGAAAAACGGCATTCAGGTGTATCTCAGGGACTTCTCCCTGGACACCGGCATCCCTTCGGTGGGGGCCCTGGTCTATGATCCGGCCACTTTTCCGGGGGAGAGCGAAATCGTTTTCACCTGCGGCACCACCCCCGACCCCACCAAATCTGTGATGCGCGCCCTGACGGAGATCGCCCAGTTGGCCGGCGACTTCAATCGCCGCACCAGCTACCGGCCCACCCTGCCGAAATACGTAAGCCTGGAAGAGGCTGCCTACCTGATGGCCGAAGGGCCGATGGCGCCCCTGGATTCCCTCCCCAACCTGGGCCACGATAATCTGGCGGAAGAGGTGCGGCGCTGCCTCACGGCATTGGAACAGCGCAATCTCGAGGTCTTGGTGATGGATGTCACCCACCCCGAGATTCGGATTCCCGCCGTGTACGTTCTCATTCCCGGCACCCACTTTCTGGATCACACCCGGAACACCAATGTCATCTTCCACCTGGCCAAGACCGCCAGCCTCCACGCCCCGCCCCAGGTGGCCCAGGCGGCCCTGGCCCGCCTGGAGGCCGCCTTCCCGGAGCGCTTCGACGTCCACTTCTTTCAAGGGATCATTTTGGAGCACCTGGATAGGCCCGACGAGGCCCTGGTCCACTTTCAGCGGGCCCTGGCCCTGGGTCCCCCGGAACACGAGGTGGCCAGCATATATGTGCATCTGGGCTCCTGCCACAAAGACCTGGCCGAGTACCCCCAGGCGATGAACGCCCTCCTCCAGGCCCGGGAACTCAACCCCACCCTCAAGGAGGCCCACCACCTGCTGGGATTCTGCTTCTTCAAGGAGGAAAACTACCAGGAGGCGGTGCACTGCTTCGAGCGGGTTATCGAAATCGACCCCGGCTCCGGCATCGACTACGCCAACCTGGGGATAAACCTGTCCCGCCTGGGCCATACCCAGGAAGCCGCCTTCGTCCTGCGCCAGGCCCTGGACCTGGACCCCTCCCTGGACTTCGCCCGCCAAGCCCTGGAAAAGTTGGTGGGATAAGATGTGGTGGGGGAGGGGGCTAAGGGGCGCAGCCCCTTACCCCCTCCCCCACACCCCCTCCCCCAATCCCTTAGGGGGCAAGAAAAAGCCGGGGAAGTCGGGGCTAACTGCCCCGTCTTCCCCGGCCCCTATGCGGGTTGGGTGGGGGGTGTGGGGGGAGGGCAGGGACCTCAGGTACCAGGCCCTCCCCCCACATCTATAT
>CBFDAH010000113.1:0-9609 GCA_965602785.1 uncultured Syntrophobacterales bacterium | reverse complement strand
ATTGACTCCGGTAATAAAATCACTTTATACTACGAAACCACCCCAGAAGACTTGGAAAAATTCTGGGATAGTGTCGGGGACAATATTTCCTGGGGTTCCCAGGATTTTCAGGAATGGCAGCCGCAAGCCCGGACATCCCCCCGGACAGGGCTGCCCTAATCTTGCCGCCGGCTGGGGAGGAACGTAAAACCGATGCCAGTCCTTTCTCCCACCCTCTACCGCGTTTTTCGTCAGGTGTTGCGCCACACCTGGGAGCGGCTCCATCCCGTCCGGGTGGAGGGGCTGGAGCATCTGCCGGCCGAGGGCCCAGCCATTATTTGTCCCAAGCATCAGCGCTGGGAGGACATCCTGGCCGTGGGCCTGGCGCTTCCCCCACCCCTGCATTATATCGCCAAAGCGGAGCTTTTCGTCAGTCCCTTCCAGCGGGAGTTTCTCCGGGCCCTCGGGGGGGTGCCGGTGGATCGGCAGAATCCCAGGGCCACCCTGTCATCCTTTCGACGGCTTCTGCCCCTCCTGCAAGACAAGGCTTACGTCGTCGTTTTTCCCGAGGGCACCTACGTGCCGGGGCGGGTGGGACCCGGCAGGCACCGCCTGATCCAGATGCTCCTCAAGACCCAAGAGCGCGACGGGCTGGGCCTTTTGCCTTTTGTGCCCGTGGGTCTGAGCTACCGGGAACGCTCCTCGGGGTGGGATGTGACGGTGCGGATGGGGGCGCCCCTCAAGGCTCTTGGAGCCGGCCAGGCACCAGCTCTCACTCAGGCCCTCATGGGAGAGATCGCTCACCTGTCCCAAGGTCCTCGGATGGAGGCCGGCGCGCCGCCAGGCTCCCCTGGTTCGGGTCTTTAAAGAGTCGGGAGTCAGGGAAATGTTAAAAAAAATACAATTTTGTTTTTGAAATTTGGTACAAACTTGGCTAATAGCTATTATGCAACAAGAGGAGATCACCCATGGCGCGCAAAAGCACCGGGAAAAAGGAGAAGGAGAAGAAAAAAATGGCGAAAAAGAAGCGCTACTGCTTCGCTTTTGAGGAAGGCGACGGCACCAATAAGAAATTCTTGGGAGGGAAGGGCGCAGGTCTGTGCACCATGACCCAGATCGGCCTCCCCGTACCGCCGGGCTTTGTCATCACCACCGAAGCCAACGTTGACTATATAGACAAGGGCAAGTTCCCCGAAGGCCTCATGGACGAGGTGCATGAGTTCATGGAGGACCTGGAGAAGAAAACTGACAAGGGCTTCGGGGACCCCAGCAAGCCGCTGCTGGTTTCGGTGCGCTCCGGGTCGGCCCTGTCCATGCCGGGCATGATGGACACCATTTTGAACCTGGGCCTAACCGATGAGACCGTGAAAGGCCTGGTCGCCCTCACCAAGAACGAGCGCTTCGTTTATGATGCCTATCGCCGCTTCCTCCAGCTCTTCGGCAAGATCGGCCTGGGGGTGAAGGATGAGGGCTTCGAAGAGATCTTTGAGGCGGCCAAGGAAAAATTCAACGCCCACGTGGACACAGAGCTCACCACCGAGGCGCTGAAAGATGTCTGCGACCGTTTCAAGGAATATATCAAAAAGGAGACCGGCAAACCCTTTCCCCAAGACCCCTGGGACCAGCTCTACATCTCCATCGACGGCGTCTTCGGGTCCTGGATGGGGAAAAGGGCCGTGGACTACCGCCGTCAGTTCAACATCACTCCGGAAATGGCCCTGGGGACCGCGGTGAACATCTGCACCATGGTCTTCGGCAACATGGGGAACGATTCCGCCACCGGCGTGGGCTTCACCCGGGACCCGGGGACGGGGGAGAACGTTCTCTACGGCGACTACCTCATCAACGCCCAGGGCGAGGATGTGGTGGCCGGCATCCGCACCCCCCGGCCCCTGCGGGAGCTCCGGACCGACATGCCCAAGCTCTATAAAGAGCTGGAAAAGATGCACAACACCCTGGAGAAACACTACCGGGAAGTGCAGGATTTCGAGTTTACCATCGAGCGGGGCAAGCTGTACATGCTCCAGACCAGAAACGGCAAGATGAATGCCTGGGCGCTGTGCAAAACCTCGGTGGACATGGTGAAAGAAGGCCTCATCACCGAGGAGGAGGCGCTTCTCCGCATTGAGCCGGACATGCTGGAGCAGTTCCTGCACCGCCGCATTGACCCGGATTTCAAGCAGGAGCCCCTGGCAGTGGGCATCTCGGCCTCCCCCGGCGCGGCCACGGGAAAAGTGGTCTTCGATGCCGATCGCGCCGAGCACTTGGGGAATGAAGGGGAAAAGATCATCCTGACCCGGGTGGAGACCAAGCCCGAGGACATCCACGGCTTTTTTGCGGCCCAGGGCATCTTGACCAGCCGGGGCGGCAAAACCTCCCATGCCGCAGTGGTGGCCCGGGGCATGGGCAAACCCTGCGTCTCCGGGGCTGAAGGACTGGATATCAACTATGAATTGAAAGAAGCCCGGGTGGGCGATGTGGTGATGAAAGAAGGGGACATTGTCACCATCGACGGCACCGCCGGCGCGGTCTACCTGGGCACCGTGCCCATGCTGGACCCGGATTTGCCCAAAGCCCTCAACACCCTGATGGAGTGGTCCGACAAACACGCCAAGATTGAAGTCTGGGCCAACGCCGACACCCCGGATATGGCCGCCAAGTCTCGGGAGCACGGCGCCATGGGCATCGGACTGTGCCGTACCGAGCGCATGTTTAATGAGGCGGACCGCCTGCCCTGGATGCGCAACATGATCCTGGCGGATACCCCGGAAGAGCGCAAACGCTGGGCCGACAAGCTCATGCCCCTCCAGCGCGAGGACTTTGTGGAGATTTTCAGGTCCATGGAGGGGCTGCCCGTCACCATCCGCCTGCTGGATCCGCCGCTGCATGAGTTTTTACCCAGCATTGAGGAACTCATCAGCGACGTCAACCGTCTCAAAGATTTCAGCCAGACCATGTACGCCCTGGAGCAACTGCCCGGCACGGTTACCGTGCTGGGCCCCGAACTTTATAAGTACGTCCCCAGCATCGAAACGGTAACCCGGGAGTTCGGCCAATTCAAAGCCAAGGGTCTGGACCAGAAGCTTCTCAAACAGAAAGAAAAGACCCTGCGCCGGGTCAGGGTTCTCACTGAATACAACCCCATGCTGGGCAACCGGGGGGTGCGCTGCGGCATATCCTTCCCGGAAATCTATGATATGCAAATCCAGTCTATCTTTGAGGCCGCCGCCATAGCCCTGCGGGACAAAATCGACGCCCGTCCGGAGATCATGGTGCCCAACGTCTGCACGGTCCAGGAGCTGGTGTGGGTAAAACCCCGGGTGGAGAAACTCCATAAGGAAGTGGAAAAGCGCTACAATGTGAAGATCAAATACAAATTCGGCACCATGGTGGAAATAGCCCGGGCCTGCCTCAGAGCCGCCCGCATCGCCACGGAGGCGGAATTCTTCTCTTTTGGCACCAATGATCTGACCCAGGGCACCTTCTCCTTCTCCCGGGAAGATGCGGAGAACAAGTTCCTGCCCATCTACAACACCGAGGGTATCCTGGAGCACAACCCCTTTGAAATCCTGGATGAGCTGGGAGTGGGGCGGCTCATGCAGATTGCTGTGAAAGAAGGCCGTGAGACCCGGCCGGACCTCAAGATCGGCATCTGCGGGGAACACGGCGGCCAGCCCCAGGCCATCGAGTTCTGCCATAAAATCGGCCTGAACTACGTGTCCTGCTCCCCCATGCGTATTCCCATCGCCCGCCTGGCCGCGGCCCACGCCGCCATCAAGGAAAAGAAGGGCCTGGCCGCAGTAACCCGGGCGCTGTAAGGTTTGCTTGATATGTTTGCTTGAGGGGCGGACCGGGGGACCACTGGCCCCCCGCCCTCCCCTCCTAACCCCCGTTATGGCAAAAAAGTAGGGGCGGGTTTTCAACCCGCCCCTACTTTTTTAGAAAAGAGCCTGCGGTTACTAAGACTCCAAAGTTGATTGAAAAGCCGTATCAGCCCCCCAGGGAAATGGCCAGGGCGGTGGTGAGTTTTACCACGTCCTGGTTGGTCTTGCGCAGATTTCGGGAGAGAAGCTGGGCCAGGCGCAGCATGATCTTGACGCCGGTGAGGCTGTTTTTCTCGACATACTGCAAAAAATCTTCCCGGTGCAGCTCCAGGAGGCGGCAGTCGGTTAAGGCCGTCACCGTAGCGGAGCGCGCCTCGTTCTCCAGGAGGGCCATTTCCCCGAAGGAGCCCCCGTCTTCGGCCTTCAAGCGGATCATCAACTTTTCTCTGAGAGTATCCTGGTCCAGCATCATGGTGAGGCGCTTGGTGACCTCCACCTCCCCTTCGCACATGACGTACATACTGTCCCCGGGTTCCCCCTCACTAATGATCACCTGGCCCGCGAAAAAGAACTGGGAGGTGAGCATTTTTAAAACCTGCTCCATTTCCTCCTCTTCCAGGTCTTGAAAGATATAGACTTTTTTAAAATATTCTTCGTTGATCATCGGTGCTCATTTGACTTCCGGGGCAGTGGTGGCAATGACCACCGCTTTTTGGTGGTAGCCTACGACCTCGTTATTCGACGGATTGATCTGGAATTCCACCTTGGCACGGTCAAAAAGGTGGGTCATGCCGGTTTCGGCAAATTTTTTCCGGATGAAATCATCAATGGGCGAGGGCTCCTCCCCCAGGAGGTCATCCAGAGACAGGGCCCGGCCCTCAGTGTAGAGGGCGATGAGGAGGGCCTGGTGATGATCTTTGAAGTGCTCGGTTAGCTCCTGCACCGTGCGTCCCTGGAACCTGGCCGGCACGTCCACGGCCCAGACGGTGTAGCCTTCGGCGTTGAGCAGGGCATCGAGGACCTGGAAGAGACCCGGGGAGGCGATGGCCCCGGCCAAAATGGCGCTGTCATACTGGCCCCGGATGAGAATCTGCTCGGCCCCGGCCCGCTCCAGGTAGGATTCGTTGTCGGGGCGCAAGAGCTCCGCCAGCATTTTTATGTTCGGATTGAGGGACTTCAGGGTGAGGGCGGTGAGCAGAGTGCGCTGATCCACCTCGGCCGCGGTTTCCCCCTCCTGGCGGCCGGCCAGGATGATGGCTTTATAAGCCTGGCTGACATTGGCCCTAAGCAGCACTTCCTCTCGGGAATAATCCCCACAGACGAAAAGGGGTTCATTAACAATGTACTTAACCCGGATGCTGTCCATTTTCTCCGGGGTGAGCTGGTTCACCAGTACCACGGGCACCGAGGGGGGCAGGCGGCGGAGGAGTTGATCCAGGAGGCTTTCCCCGTCATAGTGCCAGCCCAGAATAAGGATATGTTTGGTTTCTTTAATAATTTCCAAGCCGCGCTCCCGACGAATTTTACGCCCGATGAAGATGGAGGCCACGGTGGCGGTGACCAGGGAGAAGCTTAACAGTCCTCCCAACATGAGGCCCACGCCCACAAGTCGTCCCCCCAGGGTCTCCGGGGTAACGTCGCCGTAGCCCACCGTAGTGATGGTGACCAGGGACCACCAGAGGCCCCGACTAAACTGATGAAGGTAGCTGCGTCCGTCCAGAGCTTCGGTGAAAAAATAGCCCAGGCCGCCCAGAAAGACGAGAAGGGTGACGAAGCACACCAGGGCGAACACCCGCTCCCGCCTCAGAGTGTTGACGATGTCGATAAAAGAATCTTTCAACACAGCTTGTCAGAAAGAGGGTCCAGGCCTTTCCGGCTGGACTCTCCATTTTCCTCCCCCGGCTAGCGGCCCCGATGGCAGCCCTCGCACTTGATGGGCCCTGCGGGCTGCCGCACTTTTCTCTTGGCCAGGTGGCAGCCCTTGCATTGGCGGTGAAAGGCGTTTTTCAAGTCCAGACGGTCCGCTTTCGGGGTAAGACCGTGGCAGGCCGGGCACTTTTCCACCGGCATGCCTTCCTGCCAGCGGTTACGGCCATTCTGGATATCATGATGGCACTTTTCACAGGCGACCCGGGACTTGGGATGGCGCCGGTGGCTGAACAGCACCAGCGGTTTTTCCCGCCGCGCCGGTTGATGAATATTCAGCCAGCTTTCTCCCGGAGGCTCGGTGGGTCCAGTTGACCCCCAGGCAAGAAGGCCCCAAACCAGCACCAGGGCGAAGGCCCATCCCCCTTGCCAGCCCATAAAGGGAGTTAGGATTCAAAATACGAAGCACAAGAGGTGTCGGATTCCCAGACGTTTACCCGACTGACCTGCACCCCATCGCCGTTTAAGACCTTGCCCAGGCGTTGGAAGAGATAGCGGGCCAGATTCTCCGACGAGGGATTCTGATCTTGAAAAGCGGGTAATTCGTTGAGAAATTTGTGATCAAACTCCGCCAGCACCTCCCGGGTCTGGGCCTTGACGACCCCAAAATCCTTGACCAGACCGGCGTCGTCCAGCCGGTCCCCCAACAGGAAAACCTCCACCTTCCAGTTGTGGCCGTGGAGGGCTTCGCACTTGCCATAAAAATTTTCCAGGCGGTGGGCCGCGGAAAATTCGGTGATGATTTTAAGTTCATACATCGGTCAGGGCAGGCCTCCTTTAAGGCTGCGAAAGCGGGTCTCCATGCGATTCGCCAGGTTCCTCAGGGCGCTTTGCAGGCTGGCCAGATCCCGGTGCCGTTTATCTTCGATGGCCTGTAACTCCTTGAGCCAAAACTCCAGGAGGGACAACTCCCGCTGGCGGAGTTCCTCTTCCACTTTTTGCTTTAATTGCTTGAGCTGGACTGGATCCATGACGTCGCCCCGCTGTGTTTTAACTACTCGAAAAGTGCGTTTCTGTCAATCTGTCTGAGGGGTTTAGAAGTACTCAATGGACCACCGGCGCTCCCGGGGCCCGGCGCTTGAGGGTGCGGGAGGGGTTGACGGCCACCGGCCGGCCCACGCTGCCCAGGATGAAAACATCCTCCCCGTGATAGCTATAGGCGTGGGAGCTGGAGAGGTCCAGACCCTGGCGGCGGGCCACATACCCGTCAAAACAGTCCATGAGAAAAAGTGCCCCGAGGAGCCCCAAGCCCAGAATTTGCCAATACCAGGTGGAAGTATGCAAGAGGAGAGCCAACAAAACTACCAGGAGGGGCAGCCGGGCCGAGATGATGAGATTGGCCAGGATCATAGTGTGGCCTTACCGGAGAAATTCTTGTTCCACCCTACCAGAATATCTCAGGGTTGGAAAGCGTCTCCGGGGTCTCTGAGATTATCCGGGCTCTCAGGCGGCCAGGGCTTTTTTAGGGTGAGGTTTTGTGCTATGTTGGGAAAAAGACTTGTCCCCGACGGAACCTTTATAGGTGGCGAGGTGAGAATAGCCATGAAACAGTCTGGTCTGAATTCCCTCAAAGCTGGCGACGTGTTGGGGCGGCGATATGTGATTCTGCGCCAACTGAGGGAGGAGCCCTGCGGTTGGGTATGGCTGGCCCAGGACCGCTCCCTCGAACAGGATGTGGGCCTCAAGTTTGTCCCGGCGGGGTGGCCCCATTTCGAGGCAGCCAAAGGGGTCCTGCGCCGGGAGGCCTCACTGGCCCTCAAGCTCCGACACCCCTACATAATTTCAGTGTTCCATTATGAGGAGGTGGAAGAGGGGGTTTACCTGATCCTGGAGCCCTACCCGGGTGAGACCCTCCTGTCTCACCTGATGCGCCTGGAGCGCTTCCGCATGCCCGTGGCTCTATCCCTCCTGGAACAGGTAGCCCAGGCCCTGGCCTTTGCCCACTTCGGGAACGAGGTGCACCAGGGTCTGAACCCCTTTCACATCATCCTTGCGGATAATACCGTCAAGGTGGCCAATTTCGCCTGCCTGCCGGAGGAGGTGAAGGAAGAGGAAGAGCAGGTGAGCCACCTGGAGCTCAAGGCCTATATCGCCCCAGAGGTTCTCCAGGGTGAACCCGTCACCCCTGCGGCCAATGTTTTTTCCCTGGGAGTTTTGGGCTTCCGCCTCACGGCCGGGAGTCTCCCCTATCCCCTGACCTTCGACGAGCCCTTCCCATACCGTCTTGGGGATATGCCGGTGGACCTGGAGGAGATTCCCCTACAGTTGCAAAACCTTCTCCTTCAGTGTCTGGCCCCGGAGCCCGAAGACCGCTTTGAGGACGCCGGGGCCTTCATCGCCGCCCTGGAGCAGCGCCGGGAATTGTGGCGCCCTCCCTCCCCGGATAGATGGTTTGGCTGGACCCCGGAAGCAGGTCAGGCTGCCGCCGGGGCCGCCACCCGGATGATGGGTCGTCTTTGGGAGGGGGGCAAAAGCGTGGCGGGCAGGATCGGTGATGGCGTGGAGAACCTGAAAGCCCAAAGGGAGCCGGGGGTGGTGCGCCGTTGGCTCCTGGGTTTAGCCGCCTTCGTCTTATTCGTGGTGGTTCTGGTTTGGGGCGGGCGGGCTATTTTCCAGCGTGTCCAGACTGCGCCTGCACCCCCACCCGCTCCCAAGAAGGTGGAGTCGCCCCAGGCCAAAGGCCGGCCTGGGAAAGCGGCCACCAAATCTGCCACTCGCCGTCGCCCCCGGACGGTCACCGCTAAGGCCAAGAGTCCCGGATCCGCCCCGACGTTCAAGGCTCCCATCCGGGAGAACCGCTATCAGCTCCTGGTGGCCACCTACGTCAGCTATGACCAGGCCAAGGCCTTGAAAAAGCGGATTCGGGCGAAAAAAATACCGGCCACGGTCTACCGGAGAAAATCCAAGAAAAAAACCTACTACGTGGTGAAAGCGGGTCCTATTACCGGCAAGAAACAGGCCGAGAAAACGGCTCGGCGCCTCGAAAAGGACATGCGTTTGTCCTATCTCCCCAAAGTAGTGAAAATCAAGACCACGTCTGTCAAAAAGGCACCCAGGAAATCCCGCCGATGAGCACCCCCGTTCTGGTAACCGACTTCTCTGGCCTGGGCCCCCGTCACCAAGGCAAGGTGCGGGACATTTACGACCTGGGCGACCGCCTGCTCCTCGTCGCCACAGACCGCATCTCAGCGTTTGACGTGGTTATGGCCGACCCCATCCCGGACAAAGGGCGCATTCTCACCCAGATCTCCGCCTTCTGGTTCCGGCTCCTGGCCGATGTCATCCCCAACCACCTCATTTCCCTGCAGGTGGAGGATTTCCCCCCGGCCTGTCAGCCCCATCGGGAAGTCCTGGCCGGCCGCACCATGCTGGTCAAAAAAACCCGGCCTCTGCCGGTGGAATGCATCGTCCGGGGGTATCTGTCCGGCTCCGGCTGGGCCGACTACCGGGAAAGCGGGGCCGTCTGCGGCCTGCCTCTGCCTCCGGGCCTCACCGAGTCGGACCGTCTGCCCGGGCCCCTCTTCACTCCCTCCACCAAAGCCGAGCTGGGGACTCACGACGAGAACATTACCTTCGAGGAGGCCGCCCTCGCCATCGGCTCCGAGGTGGCCGCCCGGGTGCGGGAGGTCAGTTTGACGCTCTACCAGCGGGCCCGGGACTGGGCCGAGCCTCGGGGGATTATCCTGGCGGACACCAAGTTCGAGTTCGGCCTGGACGACGGGGAGCTCATCCTCATCGACGAGGTCCTCACCCCGGACTCCTCCCGTTTCTGGCCCCAGGACGACTACGCCCCCGGCCGGGCCCAGAAGAGCTATGACAAGCAGTACCTCAGGGATTATCTGGAATCATTAGGCTGGAACAAGCAGCCCCCGCCGCCGCC
>CBFDAH010000112.1:0-9708 GCA_965602785.1 uncultured Syntrophobacterales bacterium | reverse complement strand
CTCTGGCGCAAAAATCCACCTCGTTGTTTATACGGAAAGTGGTGCGCTAAGCCTGCCATGGTTTCACCCATCTGCTCAAAATGGCCAAACGTGATCAAAGACACGCTGCATCCAGCCAACTTTTTGTTTGTCTGACACTACTCCCACGCCGGAGATCAAAACCCGGGCCTCGGCCACCCTGTTGGAGATCACTATGTTGTTCCGGTCGATGTCCTGAGGCCGGACGATGCCGGTGAGGGTGAGCACCTCGGTTTCGTTGTTGATGCGCAATTGCCGCTGTCCTTGAATCACCAGGTTGTTGTTGGGGAGGACCCGCATGACCCGGGCCGTCAGAAAGCTGGTGAAAAAGCTTTGGCGCTCCGTCTTGCCCTGACCTTTGGAAACATTGCCCACGGTGCCTTCCAGGGCTGTTTCGACGTTTACTTCTTTGTCGGTAAAGGACGTTATGGGAAAGGCCAGGCCAAAGAGGGAACTAATGCCCACCTTGACGCCGGAATCCTTGCTGGTCTGGGTGTTGGCGATTTCGCTGGCCTTGGCCGTCTCCGTGATGCTGATGGTGACCAGGTCCCCCACGTTATGGGCCCGGTGGTCCGCTAACAGACCGTTGGGATGGCGGTTAGTCCACAGAGAGCCCTCCTGGGGCGGGGGTGTCGGCGGCAGTGGCGGAGCAGCCAGGGGCATAACCCCAGAGGGTCGTGACCTGGAGGAGCATCCACCAGAGGCCGCCAAAATCAGGACCACAAAGGCAAGGTGCCAGGCCCAGGAACGGCAAGCCGCCTTCATAGTTGCACCCGTACGGTTTTGGCATTTACCACATACCCCTGAAATTCCTTCTTACTTCTGGGATTGAGGAGGCGGATGGCTTTCCCCAGGTAGCCAGATTCCCGGGCCACCCCTTTGGTGGAAATTGCCAGGCCATCGTGGTCCAGGACTACGGTGACTTCATCACCTCGTTTAATTAAGGGCCGGTTGCTCAGGTGTCGACTGGTAATGATCTCCTGGGGACCCACGCTCCTGGCCAGGATGTGGCCCACGACCTGCTTCGGGGTGATGAAAAAGTCGTTGTTGCTGAAATCTGTAACCTCCCGCTGCACCACCTGGATGTCTTCGGCCCCGATGGTATCCTTGGATTTCAGGGGCCGGACGGCGCACACCACCTTCCGTTTCAAACGCACCTTGCCGTTGACTTTGAGACGCTTCAGGGGTTGGCCCTGGTGCATGAGGACCATTTCCAGGGTGACGTCACCAAAAAGTTTGCCGTTTCGAGGTGGCAGGGCTTCCAGGGTTATCTGGGAGTCAGGGAGAATGACCGGCTCTTCCAGAGGGAAGACCTCAATGGACAGGTTGATGGGCGGATAAGGGCTGTGCTCCTGGACATAGCGGCGGAAGGCTTGCGCCACGTCCTCCCCTTTTAAAAGGACCCCGGTCTGCCGCACCTGGATGGCCGGGGGCAGGGCCGCGCCCTCCAGGAACCCCAGAAGGCCCAATTGGCTCAGCCGATGCTTGAGGAATTCCTGGGTCAAAGTATAGATATGCCCCGGGGGGGGCGCTGACCACACCAGGGCGGCGCCGCATTTCTGAGCCACATCCGGGGGCAGCTCTGCCAGGTGGCCCAGGGTGATGTATTCCCCTGCCACCTGGGCCTCATTCCGGAAGGTCAGGGCGCCGTGGGCCTGTTCTGCCCCCAGCAAGAGCCCTCCCAGTATCAGCCAGATAATTGTGAAGCGCACGCACCGCATACTTGCCGTCTCCTTAGGCCTTGAGGCGGACGGCCCGCTCGATCATGGCATCTGCCGTTTGGATGGCTTTGGAATTCAGTTCATAGGCCCGCTGGGCGATGATCATGTTGACCATCTCTTCCACCACGTTGACATTGGAAATCTCGAGGTAGCCTTGGGCCAGGGTGCCCACCCCGTCAACCCCCGGCGTGCCTTCGATGGGGTCGCCGGAGGCCTCAGTGGGCAGAAAGAGGTTGCGCCCCTGGCTGCTCAACCCTCCCCGGTTGGGAAAGGTGTAGAGGTTGATCTGACCGGAGGACAGAGGCTTGTTATCCGGGCCGAAGCAGGTGACCGTGCCGCCGGTGTCTATGGTTATGTAAATGCACTCCGGGGGAATGCTAAATTCCGGCTGCAGCCGGTCGCCATTGGGAGTGGTAAGAAACCCGTCCTTGTCCATCTTGAAGGAGCCGGCCCGGCTGTAATACTCGAGGCCGTTGCTCAGCACCTTGTAGAAGCCCTTGCCTTCGATGGCTACATCCAGTTCGTTTTCCGTATGGACGTAGTCTCCCTGGGCAAAGATTTTGGCAATGCCCACCGGTCGCACCCCCAGGCCCACCTGATAGCCGATGGGGACCTGACCGCCGCTGGGGAGTTCTCCTCCTGCCTGACGAACGGTTTGGTAGACCAGATCTTCGAAGTCCCCCCGGCTCTTCTTGAATCCGGTGGTGTTGACGTTGGCCAAATTGTTGGCAATGATGTCCAGTCGCAGTTGTTGGGCCCCCATACCGGTGGCCGCGGCAAACATCCCTCGAAACATGATCAGTCCCTCGTTCTGTTAGGCTTGCTGCCCGATTTCCTCCACCACTTTTCGGTCGCTGGCCGTAAAGGTTTCCATTACCTTGAGGTACACATCGAAACGCCGTTGAATATCCACCAGGGCCACCGCGCCTGCCACCAGGTCCACGTTGCTCTCCTCGATGCTGCCCTGGACTATCCGAGCTTTTTTGGCCTCCATCTCCTCACCCGTATCCGGGCCGGGGACGTAGTACGTGAGGCCCTCTGCCCGAAGGTCCTGGGGATTGGGAAAGTCCACCACGATGAGCTCGCCGGACAAGGATTTGTCCAGGTGGATACCGCCCTGTTCGTCCACGCCAAACTTTTTATCCCGGGCGTCAAGGCCGATGGTGCCGTTTTTACCCATGACCGGATACCCTTCTTTGGTCACCAACTGGCTATCGGGGGACAGTTGGAACGAGCCGTGGCGGGTGTAGCGAATACCCCGGGGTGTCTGAACCTTGAAAAATCCGGGACCCTGAATGGCCAGGTCGGTGTCGTTTTCGGTTTCGTGGATACTGCCCTGGGTGAAATCCCGGCTGCGCACGTCCACATAGTTGGCGACCTGAGAGGGTCCGTCTAAAGATTCCTTGGAGGCTTTGATTTCCCAGACGCTCAGGAGCTCACGCTTGAAGCCTGCGGTGCTGGCGTTGGCCAGGTTGTGACTGGCAATATCCAGCTCCCGGGTGGCCCGCACCCCCATGAAAGCCGCCATGTCATAGCCGATAGTCATATTCTGCCTCCCGGGCGCCTGAAAGACGCGCTCCTTGCGGTAAAGCTTTTGCAAAGGCAGTGCCACTGAATATATGCTTAATATCATTGATAATACTTGTAAGACCTCCCATTAGTTTCCGGAAAAAGTTGCCTACTTCGTAACGCCCCCCTCCCTTGCAAATCCCCCTTTCCCAGGATATTTTTAATAATGGACCAGGTCAGCCCAACCGGCGCCAGGTGGCAGGAGGTGGCCCAAGCCCTGGCTCGGGGCGATGGGGAGGTGCATCTCTTCGGCCTCGCCCCCGCGGCCGGAGCCTATGTCTTGAGCCGCCTGTGGCACACCCTCCGCCGCCCCCTTCTCCTGGTCACCCCGGACAATGACCTGGCGGAAGTCTTTCTCAAAGACCTGGCCTTCTTCAACGGCGGCCCCCCCGATCCCCGGGGACCCTGGTCCCTGCTCCGTGGGTTTCCGGCCCACGAGATTTTGGCTTTCCGGCCGTTGGGACCGGACGCCGAGGTCGGCGCCGCCCGCATGGCTGGGGCCTATATCGCCCTCACCTCCCGGGAGCCCTTCTTTCTGGTGGCCGCGGCCGGGGCCCTCCGGGAGAAACTGCCCCCCATGAGCCGCCTCCAGGAGGCCTGGACGTATCTGGTGGCCGGAGAGGACATTGAGCGCCAAGCCTTACTGCAAACCCTTCAGATGGGGGGTTACGAGCGTCGGCCACTGGTGGAGGAGCGGGGGGAATTCAGCGTCCGAGGCGGCATCATCGACCTTTTTCCACCCCTCTATGAGCAGCCGGTGCGCCTGGAGTTCTGGGGGGACACCCTGGACTCATTGCGCTTCTTCGACCCGGCCACCCAACGTTCCCAGGCCTCCCTGGAAGACCTGGTGGTGCTTCCCGTCAGCGAAGTTATCCTGGATGAGGCCGCCCGGGAGAGGGCCCTGGAGGGACGCAGTAAGCGCCGGGATCCCCGGTTCTGGCAGCACATGCAGGAGGGCATCCACTTTCCCGGCCTCGAGCGGCATCTGGCGGAGTTCTATCCTGAGCCCCAGACCCTGTGGGAGTATCTGCCCCCGGAAACCCTGGTGGTGGAGTGGGACCCCCTGAACGTATCCCAGTCTCTGGAAAGGCTGAACGCCGAGGCCGCGGGCGAGCCTTCCGGCTGGCTGGACGAGAATCCCTGGAAGAAGCGCTGCGCCCCCTTCGCCAGGGTGTCCTGTCACGTTCTCCCCCTGGGGGAGACCGAGGGCCCGGAGCGTTTCTTTTTCCAGGTGGGCAAAAACGACGGTCTGGCCCGGGAACTCTCGGAAGCCGGAGGGGAGGACGGGCGCCTGGTGCCGGCCCTGGCCCGGCGTCTCGAGGACTGGCAGGATCACGGCCACCATGCGGTTCTGGTGTCCCTGAACCGGCATCGGGCCCAGCGCCTGGTTCAGCTTCTGGCGGAGGAGGGGTTGACCTCCGAGGTCAATCTTATCCCGGACTGGGAGGCCCCCCGGCAGGTGGAAATCGCCGTGGGGGAGGTGTCAGGTGGCTTCCACCTCCCTGCCGCCGGACTTATTGTGCTCACCGAAGACGAGGCTTTGGGCTACCGTCCCGAGGGCCGCCGCCGCAAGAAAACCCGTCCGCCCCAGCACCTCACCTCTCTGGATGACCTCCATGAGGCCGACTGTGTGGTCCACGTGGACCACGGCATCGGCATCTACCGGGGTCTTGTCAAGCTCGAGGCCGGCGCCGGAATCAACGACTTCCTGGAGTTGGAATACCAGGGGGGCGACCGACTCTTTATACCCGTGGACCGCCTTAACCTGGTGCAGAAGTATTTAGGGGTGGAGGGGGTGTCCCCCAAGGTGGACAGACTGGGGGGTAAGTCCTGGGAGCGCATCAAAAAACGGGTGAAAAAGGCGGTGGAGAAGATCGCCCGGGAGCTGGTGGAGCTCTACGCCGCTCGCCGGATCCTGCCGGGCCACAGCTTCTCGCCTCCCGACGCCTTGTACCGGGAATTTGAAGCCACCTTTTCCTTCGAGGAGACTCAGGACCAACGTCAGGCCATCCAGGATGTTCTCGAGGACATGGGGGGAGACCGGCCCATGGACCGCCTTATCTGTGGGGACGTGGGCTATGGCAAGACCGAGGTGGCCCTCAGGGCGGCGTTCAAAGCCGCCATGGACGGCTTCCAGGTGGCGCTGCTGGTGCCCACCACCGTCCTGGCGGAGCAGCACTACGACACTTTTATGAAGCGCCTGGTCCCTTATCCACTGGTGGTGCGGGTCCTGAGCCGCTTCAAAACCCCGGCGGAGCAGAAGCGTATCGTTGGCGAGCTGGCCGAAGGGAAGGCGGACATCGTCATCGGCACCCACCGACTCATCTCCCGGGATGTCATCTTCCGCAACCTGGGGCTGTTGATCATCGACGAAGAACAGCGTTTCGGGGTCAAACAAAAAGAACGGCTCAAGGAATGGCGCCGCACCGTGGACGTTCTCACCCTGACCGCCACCCCCATTCCCCGCACCTTGCAGCTTTCCCTGACGGGGCTGAGGGAGTTGAGCCTCATCAACACCCCCCCGGAAAACCGCCGTTCCATCCGCACGTACCTGTGCCGGCCGGAGAAAGAGGTAATCAAGGCAGCCATACGCCGGGAGCTGGCGCGCCAGGGCCAGGTGTTTTTTGTTCATAACCGTGTCCGGAACCTGGGCACCTGGGCCCGCTACGTCCAGGAGTTGGTCCCCGAGGCCAGAGTGGCCATGGCCCATGGACAGATGCCGGAGCGGGAGCTCGAGGGGGTCATGGTGCGCTTCTGGCGGGGGAAGGTGGACGTGCTGGTGTGCACCGCCATCATCGAGGCCGGCCTGGACATCCCTGCCGCCAACACCATTATTGTCAACCGGGCCCACGCCATGGGTCTGGCCCAGCTCTATCAGCTCAGAGGCCGGGTGGGCCGGAGCCCTGCCCAGGCCTACGCCTACCTCTTGGTGCCCGAAGAGGCGGCCCTGCCCACCGAGGCCCAGAAGCGCTTGAAGGCCCTCATGGAGTTCACCGAACTGGGGAGCGGCTTCAAGATCGCCCTGCACGACCTCCAGATCAGGGGCGCAGGCAATCTCCTGGGCCAGGCCCAGTCAGGCCATCTGGCGGAGGTGGGCTATGAGCTCTACCTGCAGCTCCTGGAAGAGGCCATCCGGGAATTCAAGGGAGAGGCTCCGGAAGAACTGGCCCCCGAGCCGGAGATCCGCCTCCCCCTGGCTGCCTATCTGCCCGAGGACTACGTGCCGGACATCCAGCAACGCCTGGCCCTGTACCGCCGCCTCTCGGGCCGGCTCACCCCCGACATGATCGACGAGCTGGAGGGGGAGCTCATGGACCGCTTCGGACCCATCCCGCCGGAAGGAGAGGAACTCCTCAGGGTGGTGCGCACTAAGGAGCGTCTCCGGCAATTGGGTATCAGGCGGCTGGAGGTGCAAAACAGCTATGCCGTCTTCCAGTTTGCCGCACCCGAACGTCTCGACCTGGCACGCCTTATGGCCCTCCTGAAAAAGCGGCCTGAGAAATATCGCCTGAGTCCGGACCAGAGCCTCAGGCTCCGCCTCCCGGAGGACGGCTCTCCCTGGGTTCGCTTAGAAAACTGCTTGAAAGAAGTGGAAACATTTGTTAAGGGGGAATTAGAGGAAAAAGGTAATGATCAGCATACATAAATTGAAAATTAGGTTGCTTCTCCTGGCCATTCTATGGGTCTTCCTTCTGGGGGCCGCGGCTGGGGCGGAAGTGGTGGAACGCATCGTGGCCATTGTCAATGACGAAGTCATCAGTCAATCAGAAGTGGAGCAGATGGCCAAGGCCATCCAGTCTCAACCGGGGGCGCAGATCCCTCCCGGCAGCGGCAAAGACCTGCAGCGCCAGCTCTTGGAAGCCCTTATTATGAAAAAGTTGGCCAAGGCGGAGGCCAAACGCCGGGGCATCAAGGTTTCCGACAAGGAAGTGAAACAGACCTTCGAGGAATTCAAGAAGCGCAACCGTATTGAGGATGACAAAGTTTTAGCCCAGGTATTGGCAAAAAGCGGCCTCTCCATCAAGGAATTGAAACAGCAGATTGCCGACCAGATGCTCCATGAACGCCTCATGAGCGTGGTGGGTGCGGCCAAAGTGGTGGTGACCGAAGAGCAGGTGCGCGAGTTCTACGATCAACAGTTCCCCAAAACCGGGGGTAATCAGGTGCATCTGAAGATGTTGAACATGCCCTTTCCTCCGGGAGCCACCGAGGCTCAAAAGGAAGAGATAAAGAAAAAGGCCGAGATGATCCTGCAGGAGCATCGCAGTGGCGTTTCCTGGGATAAGCTGCGGGAGAAACACTCTCTGTTGTTTCAAGACCTGGGGTTTGTAAGCGTGAACGACCTGGATCCCAAGCTCGGCCAATTTCTGGCCAACGTAAAATCGGGGGAAACTGTCCCGGTCCAGACTCTTCAGGGCTTCCAGCTCGTGCAGGTGGTGGGCCGCCGGGAAGGCCAGGCCCGGTCCTTCGTTGAGGCGGCCCCGCAGATCCGCCGCATCCTCCAGCGCCAGGGCATGGAAAAGCAATTCAACGAGTGGATCAAGGGTCAAAAAGACCGGTCGCACATCAAAATCATGATGTGATCCAGCCCTTGCACCTCTCTGCTTGTTTGACAAGATCTGGGGTCTTACGTGCCTGATAGCTCCCTGCCTTCGTGCTCCATCGCCTCTTTGTCCCAATGGCTGGGAGAACGGGTGACTCTCCGGGGATGGGTCACGCACCTCCGCTCCAGCGGTAAGGTGCGTTTCGTCGTCCTGCGGGACGGTACCGGCCTGGTCCAGGGGGTCCTGGTGAAGGGCCAGGTCCCTGAGGCGGACTTTGAGGCCTTCGACTCCCTCACCCTGGAGTCCTCCCTGACCATGGAGGGCCGGGTGAAGGCCGAACCACGGGCCCCGGGGGGCTTCGAGCTGGAGGTCAGCGGCCTCAGACCTCTGTACATCTCCCAGGAGTTCCCCATCCAACCCAAGGAACATGGCGTGGGCTTTCTCATGGACCACCGCCACCTGTGGCTCCGCTCCCCCCGCCAGCAGGCTATCCTGCGAGTTCGGGACGAGGTTTCCCGGGCCTGCCGGGATTTTTTTCATGCCCAGGGCTTCGTCCTCATTGACACCCCCATCCTGACGCCCACCGCCTGCGAAGGCACCACCACTCTGTTTGAGACGGACTACCTGGGCCGGGGCAAGGCCTATCTCTCCCAGAGCGGCCAACTCTATCTGGAAGCTGCGGCCATGGCCCTGGGGAAGGTCTATTGCTTCGGTCCCACCTTCCGGGCGGAAAAGTCCAAGACCCGGCGGCATCTCACCGAGTTCTGGATGGTGGAGGCCGAGGCGGCGTTTTTCACTCTGGAAGAGGTCATGCAACTGGCCGAGGACCTGGTGCGCACCGTGGTTCTGAAGGTGCTGGAAAATAGGGGCGAGGATCTCAAGTTATTGGAGCGGGACCCGGCGCCCCTGGAGGCCGTGACCGGCCCCTTCCCCCGTCTGAGCTACACCGAGGCCGTGGCGCGCCTCACCGAAAAAGGCATGGAGGTGCCCTGGGGGGAGGACTTCGGGGGCGACGAAGAGACCGTCCTCTCTGAGCTTTTCCAGCTGCCGGTCCTGGTGCACCGCTATCCCCTGAGCTGCAAGGCCTTCTATATGGAGGCGGACCCCACCGACCCCCGTCTGGCCCTGTGCGTGGATATGCTGGCCCCCGAGGGCTACGGCGAGATCATCGGCGGCTCTCAAAGGGTGGCTGACCTGGACACCCTGCTGGGCCGCCTGGCAGAGCACAACCTGCCCCAAGAGCCCGTGGAGTGGTACCTGGATTTGAGGCGCTACGGGAGTGTGCCCCACAGCGGCTTCGGCATGGGTATCGAGCGGGTGGTGGGCTGGCTCTGCGGCCTCAAACACGTCCGGGAAGCCATCCCCTTCCCCCGGCTACTCGATAGGCTGTATCCCTAATTATTGAATTATCACCCGAGAAACTGTTATTTTTTAATTTAAATCAAATAAAATAATAACTTAGAAATTACCCTGTAGGGGCACGGCTTGCCGTGCCCTGACAATTTTTTGTTGAATTTATGAAATCAGGTTTTCAATCTCGGCGCCATTCTCTCAGACTTCCTGATTATGACTATACTGCAATGGGGGCCTATTTCGTTACTATTTGCACAAAAAAGCGTAGAAATTTATTCGGAGAAATAGAGCAAGGTGTAATGGTGTTAAATACAGTTGGTAAAATAGTCCAAGAGGAATTGCTGTATCTTTCAACTTTTCGAAATGATTTGGAGATAGATCAATTCATCGTGATGCCTAATCACTTACACGCAATTTTATTTATTACCGGCGCAATCAAGGGCACGGCAAGCCGTGCCCCTACATTAAGTAATTTTGGCAAACCGGTTTCTGGTTCTCTTTCA
>CBFDAH010000111.1:0-9779 GCA_965602785.1 uncultured Syntrophobacterales bacterium | reverse complement strand
GCTCCCTGGCCCTCCCCCCACATTTACACGTTACTCAGCCTGGCTGATGGCTGATAGTTGCCAGGGGTTGTTGCCCACGGGTCGGGTGAAGGTCCAGTATTCCTCGAATTTCTCCAGCTCAATCTTGCTGCCAGAGACGACTTCCCCGCTCTTCTCGTCCACAGTGTAATCCAGGAGGTTGGCATAGACCCGCATGGTGATAAAGTCCTGGCCGGACTCCTGCCAGGCCTCAGTGATATTCACCTCCCGAATGGCCATGTTCTCCAGCCGGTTGATGAGGCCGTCGGCCCGCATTTTGGCGGTATCCTCATCGAGAAGCTGATACATCTCCTCGGTAAGTAAATGCTTGACGGTGGACATATCCCGGTCGGCCCAGGCCCCCTGGATTTTAAAAAAATAGTCCATGGCCTGATCCCGGAACTTATCTTCCGTAAACAGGGGATCCAGTTGTTGAATGTAGGTGAGGCCTTTCTCCAGATCCCACTCGGGTTCCGTGGGGGGCGGCTGCGGCTCGGAGGGCGTCGGCTGCAGATCGGTAGGTTCCATGCCGCTCTGATAGGCCGCCTGCGTTGCGGCTACCTCCCCCCTTCTCCTCCTGATGAACGAGTAAATGAGAAGGCCGATCCCGACCAGGAGAATCAGGTCCAGGAGACCGGGACCATTGTAGCCGCCGCTCTTGGTGGCGGCCTGAGCCTCAGAGGAGCCCCCGAACAGCCAGCGGGCCAGCATGCCTCCGGCCAGGCCCCCCACCAGGCCTCCCCCCAAGCCCCGCCAGTAGCTGCTCCTGGGGCTTGAAGTGGGGGGTGTCTTACCGGAGCGTGGTGTGGAGGTGCTCGGCCGGCTTTGGGTCTTGGGCCGCCCGGTGGTACTGGACCGAGGTTTGTTCGGCCGCGCCGACTTCATGGTCCGGGAGCTCCGGCTGCCGAAGGACCTGCCTCCGGACATACCCCGTCGGGCCAGGGCTTCGGAAGGTATGGTCCAGGCCAGGAACATAAGCAAAAACCAGATGCTGAAAAACTTAACCAGCCAAGTTTTTTTCAGCGACATTCCATGTCCTCCAGCGTCGATTTCCCGGGAGTGAGTCGGTCAAGGGGCTAAAAATGTTCATTTCTTTTTGTCCGGGGACTTTGCCGACTTGGGTGCCATTTTTTCCAATTCCCGGCAACAAAGGGAATGCCCCAAATCGCAGCCCTTCTTGAAATCGGCCTTGGCCTTGTCCCGGCTATCTAGATGGTGGAGATAAACCTCGCCCCGGGCAAAATAAAAGAACGGCGTCTCCGGCGACAGGCGGATGGCCGTGCCGAAGGCCGCTGCCGCCTCTTTAAAATTATTCAGGCAGAGCTCCGCCATGCCCAATTTGTAGTAGGCCCAAGGATCGGTGGGCTCCAGGGCCACGGCCTGGTTGAGGTCCAGGATGGCCTTATCCACCTGGGAATCCTGAATCAGATTATCCGCCCGTTCTTTCAAGGCTTCGGTGTTCGAAGGCTCCATGGTCAAAACCTGGCTGAAGGTAGCGATGGCGTCCTGATAACGTCCCATCTTTCCCAGGACTTTCCCTTTGCTCATCATCAGGGAGATATCCTTAGGATTGAATTTCAGCCCCATTCCCAGGTCGCGCAACGCTTCCTCGTTACTGTCCTGGGCAGCGTGGGACAGGGCCCGGGCCCGCCAGGCCTCCGGGGTGTGGGGATACTTCTTGAGGTACTGGCTCAGCAGTTCTATCGCCTGGGGATAATTTTTGGCCTTCTGGGCCGCCAGACCATCTTCCAACAGGTCTTTGGCCCAGCCGGTTCCGGCTGCCAGGACCACCGCGCCAACCACGAGCAAAATCAGGAAATAACGAGTTCTCATGCCTTTTCACCTGGAAAACGGACCGTGGGCATCAGGAGCAGCTGCGCTGTCTTCTCTACCCCTCTCAGCGCCATGTCTGCCCGGCAGCCGCACTCCCGGAATTTGTGCCACAAGTTCACAACAAGAGGCCATTCACCCTGAGGCAAATGACCTCTCCAGAACAGGCCAGGATCAACCCCACTTAATAGCTCCGCATGGCCCGGAGTCGTGCCACCCGCTCCTCGATGGGCGGATGAGTGCTGAACCAGCGTTGCATGCCGCCCCCCGTTAAGGGGTTGACGATGTACAGGGGCTCGGTGGCCGGGTTGGCATGCATGGGGGCAGCCTCAACCCCATAGGCCAGCTTCTCCAACGCCCTGGCCAGGGACTCGGGATTATGACATAGCCGCGCCCCGGTCTCGTCCGCGACATACTCCCGGGACCGGGAGATGGCCATCTGGATGAGCATGGCCGCAAGGGGGGCGAGAATCAACATGAGAATTCCCCCCAGACCTCCCATGCCGCCTTCCTCATCATCACCACCGATGCCCGTAAACATGCCGATATAGGCCAGATAGGTGATGGCGGCGCCCAACGTCGAGGCTATGGTCTGAATCAGGATGTCCCGGTTCATAATGTGGCCGATTTCGTGGGCCAAAACCCCTTTGAGCTCCGCGGGGTTGAGGAGCCGCAAAATCCCCGTGGTCACCGCCACCACACCATGCTCCGGATTGCGGCCGGTGGCGAAGGCATTGGGATTGTCGGTGTGCATGACGAAAACCCGGGGCTTGGGAATATTCGCCGTCTGGCTCAGCTCTTCCACTATGCGGTGCAGCTCCGGAGCTTCTCCGAGGCTCACTTCCTGGGCCCCGGACATCCTGAGGACAATCTTGTCAGAATACCAGTAGCTGATAAAATTCATGGCCACGGCGATGACCAGGGCGATCTTCATGCCGGAACGCCCCCCGATGACATTGCCGAGGAGCACCAGAAACACCGTCAGCCCGGCCAACAATATAAAAGTTTTTACTCGATTATCCATGGTTTATTCTCCCCAGAAAAGGGATATGTTCACCAGCCTTTCCGGTCTTTTTCTAAGGCTATTGTATCTTAATAAATATTAAAAAGAAGGGGGATTCTTGTCAATAAATTCCCGCCGCGCCCCCTCCCCTGCCGAGACCCTAACCAAAAGAAAATACTCCTGATTACCCTTGGGGCCTTTCAGCGGAGAGGGAAAAGCTTTGCTGACCCACAGGCCCAGGTGGCGGGCCGCGGCGGCCACCTTGGCCACCGCTTCTTGCTGCAGGACCGGGTCCCGCACCACCCCTCCCTTCCCTACCTTCTCTTTCCCCACCTCGAACTGGGGCTTCACCAGGGCCAGGATCTCCCCGCCCGGGCTCAGGAACTCCAGGAGTTTAGGTAAAACCAGCGTGAGGGAAATGAAGGACAGGTCCAGGGTGGCCAACTCCACGGGCTCGGGGATGGCTTCTTTAGGGAGGGAGCGGAGGTTGGTGCGCTCCAGCACCACCACTCTGGCGTCGTTTCTGACGATGGGATCGAGCTGGCCGTAGCCCACGTCCACCGCGTAGACCCGGGCGGCGCCCCGCAGCAGCAGTACCTGGCTAAACCCGCCGGTACTGGCCCCCGCGTCCAGGCAGACCTTGCCCCTCGGATTCACCCCGAAGTGGTCCAACGCCGCAGCCAGCTTGTCGCCCCCCCGGCTGACGTAAGGGGAAGGGGGCTCCTTCAGGACGATCTCGGCCTCCGCGGGCACCAAGGTCCCGGCCTTGTCCACCAACCGCCCATCCACCAGCACTCGCCCCGCCAGGATCAGGGCCTGAGCCTTGGCCCGGCTGTCGGCCAAACCTCGGCCCACTAAAAGATTATCTATTCTTATCTTATTAATTTTCAATTGGTTAGGGCTTTATCCAAAGAATCGATAAAACGAACCCAAGATTCCGGGAACCAATGGAATGCTCCACTATTGACTCTACTCTTTGACTATCTACCCAAGCGTCACCATCAACCTCCAAAGGTTCGTCAGGAACCTCTCTACCGTGAAAGAAATTATACGCAAATGTACGGTTATCGAGATACTGACCTTTCTGGATAAAAGGCCACCAATCTTCGCTTTTATAGAACCACCATACTTTCGACTCCCTTGAGAAAACCATTGCGCACATCTCGGGACAAAACCGTACAAAGCGAATAGCCGTAGTAGTAAGAGAAGTTCTAAACTCATCGGCTATCTTGCGTATCGGCGTAAAATTCACTTCTCGCACTTCACACAGATCTTTAATGAGTTTTTTCGGTAGAAGCAATTCGCCGGAAAAAAAGTTGGCCTCGGTCTCCTGACCAGGATGCTTGTTCCAATCAAGCATGTTTTCCGCAGTGCAGACCAAACGAACTGAATGACCATGGCCTAAGATAAAGTGGCCCAATTCATGGGCTACGCTAAACCTTTTCCGAGACTGATAGGGTTCATTAGAGGGTATCCTGATCGTAGCATTGCTCCCGTGCCTCACTAAGCTACCAGCGGCGCCCTCCAGCGGCCCTTCAATGACTCTTGCTCCCAATGCAAAGGCAATGTCTTCTAAACGGATATGTTCGGGTGAGGTTATCCCGTACCTCTCGATAATTTCAGCCGCCTTTTGCTCAGCCCTCACCAAGGGAAAGGGTAAATCAACTTTCATTTGTGCTTTCTTTTTCTTCCATTTCCTTTGCGGTAATCAAGTCTTCAAGAAGAGCGGCCAGGTCATCCTTACTTTTTGACTCCAATTCTCGGTAAGACACGATAGCAAGAGGTTCACTTGATGGGATAAGTTCATAAATTTTCTCAATGATCTGATCTTTTGTCCAATTGACAAACTCGCCCAGGCGGGCTGGTTTGTTTGCTTCCATTTGAAGCCGTTTCTTCCTTGCAATCTCTAATTGCTTCCTTTTTGCCTCCTGAGAAGCGTATTGAACCATTTCGCAGATACGCTTTACCTCAGCGTCAACGTCAATTCCCTCCTCCTTAAGATCAACGATAATGTCTTCCCTTGATAATTCCTCGCTTTCTCCTAACGCATCGGTAAGCGTATCTAAGAATGATATTATATTGTCTTTATCTTTAGTTCCCATAACATAGATGCCTTTTACTCAGGTTTTAGGAGCAAGTCCTTTATTTTTCTTTTTAGCCTTCTTAAGGCATTGTTGACCTTATTAACATCATATCCAGTTTCTTTTGCTATGTGCCTGATTTTTGATGTTCCATCTTCTAAACAAAGAAGAACCATTCCTATTTCTTCATCTCCCTTAACTCTTTGGTAAATAGCTTCTTTGAGGTTGGAAAAAGCATTTTTCTCTTTAATTATCTCTTCAGGATTTTTAGGACTAAGGGTTACCAAGCCTTTATCACCAGAAGAATCATCATCGATAGATGATGATTCACTTTTAAATTTAATGTGATGCATACTTTTGTGGTTCGCTATGCTTCTTATGACACTTTTTAGGAAATCCGCCAGGTCCGGATAAATCTCCCTGTTCCAGTTTCTATAAGTATCATTTGGGCCAACTCCATACGCAAGGGATATTGCTTCTTGTATCAGATCCTGGTGGTCCAAATCCGCAATCCCTATTGCGTGGAGCATCTTCGCCTTACTGACAGAATACCTTAGTAACTGAAACGAGATATCTCCCCAATCAGCACTGTCCAATTCCTTACGAATATTAGGATTATATTTCCCCTGCTTGTAAGTGCCCACCTTGAGAACCTGCTACTAATACATAATGCCGGAGGAAAAGATTATTCTGCCAAAAAAATTTCTTGGTCTGGCAAAAAAACAAAATTCATCGGCTTTACTTTTTTAGAGGGCCCATTCAGGGTCTACAGAAAACCAAGAAAAAAGGAGTATGAATTATGAGCATCCAAATTGGAAGGTATACCTTCGAGGGACCTTACACCTCCACGAACAGCCTGGAGGATCGGTCCGGTGTTTACGCCATCCTTTGCAAGAAGGATGGGAACAACTATAACGTGGTCGATGTGGGGGAATCCGCCACGGTGAAATCAAGGGTAGAAAACCATGACAGAAATGACTGTTGGAAAAGGAACTGCAACAACACCCTGACCGTGGCGGTCTATTACACTCCGGGTATGCAACAAACCGGGAGATTGGCAATTGAGCGAGAAATCCGGAACCAGTATGGTCCGCCATGTGGGGAACGGTAATGCCTCCTATATTTAAGGTACCATAAGTACTACCTTTTTGGGTTAGGCGGGCTGTTCCAGGAGTTCCAGGGCCCCTTTGAGGATGCCTTTGGCGCACATGCCTTATTTCTGTGGGGGTCCTGTATGGTGGGCACCGCCCACCTTAGATCTGAATGTTAAAAGGGCAGGATGCCCGTGCTGCCCTTCTCTGTATGGGATTGGGGGAGGGGGCGTGGGGGGGGGGGGCAGGGGCCCCGGCCCCGTGACCCCCCCCCCACAAACCATCACATAAAACTTCCCCACACCACCTTCTTGGGCTGGGCGGGTTTTTCTAGGAGCTCCAGGGCCCCTTGGATAATGCCTTTAGCGTCCAGGCCGTATTTTTCCCGCAGGATGGCGGGGGAGCCGTGCTCCAGGAACACATCCGGGATGCCCAGGCGCTTCACCGGCACCATGAGCCCGCGGTCCATGAGCAATTCCAGGACCGCGCTGCCGAAGCCGCCCTGAACCACATTTTCCTCCACGGTGAGGACCCGGCCCCGTCGGGCCGCCAGGGTCAGGATGAGGTTGTCGTCCAGGGGTTTTATGAAGCGGGCGTTCACCACCGTGGCCTGGTAGCCCTGTTTTTCCAGCTCCTCGGCGGCCTTAAGCGACGGATACACCGAAGCGCCCACGGCCAGGATAAGGAGGTCCTCCCCTTCCCTGAGCACCTCGGCCTTGCCGATGGGAATGCGGCGCAGGGTGGGGGAATAGTTCACCCCCTGCCCCTGGCCCCGGGGGTAGCGCATCGCAATGGGGCCGGGGTGATCCAACCCGGTGTAAAGCATGTGCCTGAGCTCGTCTTCGTCCTTGGGAGCCATGAGCACCATATTGGGAAGGGAGCGCAGGAAGGAGAGATCAAACACCCCCTGGTGGGTCTCCCCGTCTTCCCCCACCACGCCGCCCCGGTCCAGAGCCAGGAACACGGGCAGATTCTGCAGGCAGACGTCGTGGAGCACCTGGTCGTAAGCCCGCTGCAAAAAGGTGGAGTAAATCGCCGCCACCGGCCGCATGCCCTCCTGGGCCAGCCCGGCCGCAAAGGTCACGGCGTGCTGCTCGCAGATGCCCACGTCGAAGAAGCGGTCCGGGAATTTGCTCCGAAATTCCACCAGCCCGGTGCCGTCCGGCATGGCCGCGGTGATGGCCACGATCCTTTTGTCCTCCTGGGCCAGGCGCACCAGTGTGTCTCCGAAGACGTCGGTATAGGCGGGCACCTGGCTGACGCTTTTCGTGGCCACCCCGGTGTCCAGGTCGAACTTCCCCAGGCCATGGAAACCGGTGGGATCGGTCTCCGCCGGACGATATCCCTTGCCCTTGGTGGTGAGGACGTGCACCAGCACCGGCCCGTCCAGGTTCTTGACGTTCTTAAAGGTCTCGATGAGGTGGTCCAGCCGGTGGCCCTTCACCGGCCCCAGATAGTTGAACTTGAGGGCCTCAAAGAGCATGCCCGGGGTGAAAAAGCCCTTCATGGCCTCCTCGCTCTTCCGGGCCCAGGCAAAAAGCTCCCCCCCGATGCCCGGAAAGGACTTGAGAAGGTATTCCACCTGCCTCTTCAGGAAAACCATGGTGCGGCCGGTGAGCTTGCGGCTGAAGAAGGAGGACAGCGCGCCCACGTTGGGGGAGATGGACATGCCGTTGTCGTTTAAGACCACCACCAAGTCCTTGTGCAGGTCCCCGGCGTTGTTCAGACCCTCGAAGGCCAGGCCCGCGGTCAGGGCCCCGTCGCCGATGACCGCAATCACCCGCCCCCGCTCCCGCTTCAAACAGCGGCCGCAGGCCATCCCCAGGGCTGCGGATACGGAGGTGGAGCTGTGGCCCGTGTCGAAGGCGTCGTAGGGGCTTTCGGAGCGCTTGGGGAAGCCGCTGATGCCGCCGTACTGGCGCAGGGTGTGAAATCGCTCCTGGCGGCCCGTCAGGAGCTTGTGGGTGTAGGCCTGATGTCCCACATCCCAGACGAACTTGTCCCGGGGGCTGTCGAAGATGTAATGCAGGGCAATGGTGAGCTCTACCACCCCCAGGCTGGGGGCCAGGTGACCGCCGGTCTTGGATACCGTGGAGATAATCTTCTCCCGGATGTCCTGGGCCACCTGGGGCAACAGCTCCGGCGGCAGCTTTTTCAAATCTTGAGGATTGCTGATAGTAGATAACAGCGTCCGGCGTTCCGGTTTCGGCCACCGGTCCTGGTGTTCATCCATGCGACTCCCCCCCTAAATTACATCCTGATAACATAATATGGGGTGAGGGGCAGAGATTAGCAACCCCTGGCCCCCTCCCCTAAAGTTCTTTTTTTCATCATTATCAGGCGCGGCGCACCAACAGATAGCGCGCCAGTTCTTGCAACGGCGCGGCCCGGTCCCCCAGCGGGGTGAGCTCGGCCACCGCCTCCTCCACCAACCGCCGGGCCCAGGTTTTGGCCTGATCCGCCCCGAGGAGCCCGGGATATGTGGCCTTCTGCCGCAGGGCATCCATGCCGGCGGCCTTGCCCATTTCCGCAGCCTCCCCTTCTACATCTAAGATATCATCAGTTATTTGAAATGCCAGTCCAAATTTTTCGCCAAAGCCGGTGAGCAGGGTCACTTCCTGGCGGTTCCCGCCCCCCATCAGCCCCCCGGCCCTGACTGACACGGTGAGGAGCGCCCCGGTCTTCAGCCGGTGGATGGTTTCCAGCTCTTTGAGGTTGACCGTGCGGCCCTCGGCCAAAAGATCCAGCATCTGCCCCCCCACCATGCCCATGAATCCGGAGGCCGCACCGATAAGCTGCATGACCTCGAGAAGCATGGCCTCCCGCCCGGCGAACTGGGCCGCCACGTCCGCCATGATCCGGAAGGCTTCCGTCAACAGGCCGTCCCCCGCCAGAATGGCGGTGGCTTCGTCGAACTGCTTGTGACAGGTGGGATGGCCCCGGCGCAGGTCGTCGTCGTCCATGGCCGGCAGGTCGTCGTGGATGAGGGAGTAGGTGTGAATCATCTCCAGCGCGCAGGCCACCGGCAGGGCCTCACCTGCGTCACCCCCCACCGCTTCGGCCCCGGCCAGGCAGAGGATGGGGCGGAGGCGTTTCCCCCCGGCGAAGAGGCTGTAGTGCATGGCCTCCACCACCCGGAAGGCCGGCCCCCTTACCTGCGGGAGGTACCCGGCCAGGGACCGGTTTACCAGGTCCCGGCGCTCGGCCAGATAGGCTTTAATATCCAAATGCTCCCCTATTTTGATGGTTCAGGTTTGAGATTTCAGGCTTTTTGGTTTCCATATTTTTTGGTTTTTTTTACCAACTTGAGGCCTCTGAAAAACCTTTTTCGTCATCCTAAGTAAAAAACCGGATCCCTTGTTAAAGTTCCTACTGTAGGGTGCGTCTTACGCACCAGAAACGGCGCCTGAGATTGGCGCCTGAGACTCGCCCCACAGGTTCCCGTGCCTTGGAAATACTGAAAAACCTTTTTTGTCATCCTGAGCGAAGCGAAGGATCTCTTGTCCAGGAAATTCCTCGGTCGCCCCACTTCCTAAAAATCAACATATTACAGTTTTTTTCAGAAGTCTCAATGGGATAATGAGCGACTCTTTGCAGCCGCAGGCTTCAGCCTGCTCCCCTAAGGGCAATTCCTGGGCTCCCCAGCCAGCCCTTTGGACTTTTTACAAAACTGCACTTCCCCAGCTACTTTCTAATGTAGGGTCACTGCTGTCCGGTAGAAAATACTTGAGTTAGTAAGTAAAACAGCCCCAAAAC
>CBFDAH010000110.1:0-9927 GCA_965602785.1 uncultured Syntrophobacterales bacterium | reverse complement strand
ACCCCTGGCCCCCTCCCCCACAATATCTTTCTCCTACTCATACCGCACCCGGGCCACGGTGAGGATATTCACCTGGCGGGCGCCGGTTTTTATAAGGACCCGGGCGCATTCCCGCACGGTGGCCCCGGTGGTAAAGACGTCGTCGATTACCAGGATTTTCTTGCCTTTGAGCTTATCCGGCTGGGGTACCACAAAGGCCCTCTTGACGTTCTCCTGGCGCTCTTTGGGGTTGAGGCCCGTCTGGGGCGGGGTGTGGCGCACCCTGGTCAGAAGCTCCCGCTCGAGGTTGGCCTCAGGGAAAGCTTGGGCCAGGAGCAGGCTCTGGTTGAAGCCCCGTTGCTTGAGGCGCTGGGGATGGAGGGGCACCGGCGTTATGAGGTGTGCCTCGCTGGCCAGTTCCTGGCAATGGGGCACTCGCAGCCAGTGCTGCATCACCGACAGCATATCCAGCCGGCGGCTGTACTTGAAGCGCTTTATAGCCTGGCCCGACGGTCCCTCTTCCTCATAGAGCACCGCGGCCCGGGCCCGGGTGAAGGGCGGCGGGTCCGTCTGGCAAGGGCCGCACAGGTGGTCAAACCCCTCCCGGGCGCCGAACACCCGGCCACAGCAGGGGCACAGGGGACTTTGCACCCATTCCACCCCGTCTTCACAGGCCGGGCACACCGCGGCGTGCGCTTCCCCCCCTGCCACCTCCCCGCAGAAGACGCACAGGCGGGGCAGGAAGAATTCCAGGAGGGCTAGATTGATCTTTCGCCACCAAGGTTGGGGTTCGACCACGAGAATCTTACCTCTAAAGGGAAAATCACCAGCCGCATCTTTTACCTAAAGGACATTGCCGTCAATTGTCAAGTAGCTTGAGGTCTGGCTACCACCGTCTTGGCCGTCATCATCAGCAAAATGCCTGGAAAAAGTGACCCGGGTCAGGCTCTCCCCCCCTCATCCTGAATCGGGAGGGGATAGCGTATCAGCAGGCTGATACCCAGTCCCAGCACCGGCAAAATCATGATGGATTTCAACGCGGCCGACACCCCGAACTGATCCGCGACAACTCCCAATATCGTGACCCCCAAGCCGCCGGCGCCGATAGCGAACCCCACCATGAGCCCTGAGGCCATGCCCAGCTTATGGGGCAGGAGATGCTGGGCCATGACGATGGTGACCGTAAAGGATGAAATAAGCGCCATGCCTCCCAGAAACAGAACCACAAAGAGCAAGGGCCCGGAGGCGACCAGGATAAAGGGCAACAACAGGCAGGCCGCCAGCAGGGAAAAAACCAGGTAATGCTTATGTCCGAAGCGGTCGGCCAGCATCGAGCCGATTATGGTCCCCGCCACCCCCCCGAGGAGAAAGGTGGACACCAGTTTTCCCGCATAGAGGGGATCCCCCTGGAGATAATCCAGGTAAAAAAAGGGGATGTAGGTCATCAGACCCAATTGGGTCCAGGACCTCATAATCACGGTGGAAATGACCAACAAAAGGGACCGACGAGCGCCGGGGGGCGCCCCGGTGGCAGGCTCTACTATTCCCGTGGACAGAGGCCTGGCAGTGCGGAAATAATTCCAGGTGAAGAAAAGCATGGTCAGGAACAGGAGGACCAATACCAGCAGCACCGGCAAACCCGCAAAGCCCAGGTAGGTGATCACGGTGAGAGCCAGGAGGGGGCCCAGGGCCAGACCCAGGTTGCCTCCCACCGAGAAAACGGACATGCCGGTGGCCATGTTTTTGCCGGTGAAATAATACGCAGTTTTATACCCCTCAGGGTGATAGGCGGCTATCCCCAGGCCGCTCACCACTACCAGCAGCAGGACGGGCCCGAAGTTTGCCGGGAGGGACAACAGGGACAAGCCTACACCCGCGGCCAGCACCCCCAAGGGGAGTAACAGCGCCTTCTCTTTTTTGTCCGAGAAATAGCCGAACAAAGGCTGTAACAGGGAAGAGGTGAAGGTGGAGGCCATCAACAATAAACCGGCCATTGTATAGGACAGGGAGAGTTTGTCCCTGATAAAGGGGAGTATGGCCGGCAGGGCGCCTTGATAAATATCTGTAACCAGATGCCCGAAGGACAGGAGCAACAGAATTTTCAGATTGAGTTTGTCGGGGCGAGATGAGATTTCGTCTGGAGTAGTAATGGACATTTTAAGTGATGAATGAATTCACATTCAATGAACAACCTAGCTGAGGCCCTGGGCTTACCCGATTTTTCCATATTACGGGAACTCTTGGCCCGGGACCCGGTGGTCTTCTTGCCGCGGTTATAAAAAGCAAGGTGGGGAATGCCCACCATCCACTTAGCTAATATATTTTTGCAGGGGGGGGTTGGGGGAACCTTGCTTTTGAAAAAAAGCAGAGTTCCCCCAAAATTATTTTATCCCACCCCTGCCAACCGGCGGGCCAGGGTCTCGGCGTTGGCGAAGAGGGCCGTGACCTCGTCGTCGGAGAGGCCGGCGCCCCGGGCCACTCGTTCGGCCTGGTCCCGGGTGATGAGGTCGCCGGGTCCGTGGGCGTCGGTGTTGACAATGAGGGAAGCCCCCACTTCCCGGGCGAGTTGGGCTACATGGCCGTTGGCCAGGCAATGTCCCTTCCTGGCGGAAATCTCCAGGAAAATCCCCCGTTCCTTGGCCAGCGCCACCTCTTCCCGAGTGATAAGGCCGGGGTGGGTCAGGATGTCGATGTCGGCCATGAGGGCCGCCCGGTTGGTGCCGGGGATCACGGGCTCCGCCAGCGTCTCCCCGTGCAGGACGATCAAAGGGACTCCCAGAGCGCGGGCCCGCTTAACCAGGGGGCCTATCAGGTCAAGGGGCAGGTGGGTGAACTCGAGGCCCGGAATAAGGTAGGGCGGCGCCCCCGGGTTGACACTGTCCGCCGCGGTCTTGACCCGCACAAAGACTTCCTCGAAATTGGAGGCGTCCACGTGGTCGGTGATGCCGAGATACCGGTAGCCCTTTACCTGGGCTCGGCGCCAGAGCTCCGTGGGGATGAGCTCGCCGTCACTGTTCAGGGTGTGGGTGTGCAGGTCGATCATGGGGGTGAGGTGGGGCTCAGAGATTCTTGGGGGAGGGAAGGGAACCGCGCTCCCTGGCCCTCCTCCCAAAACTTACATCTTATATTTGCCAAAATCGTCGGGGTCCAGGCCCTCCAGGATTTCAGTCCACTTCTTGGCATCATCGGTGGTGATGGCTTCTTGGGCGGAAAGATCCACCCGCCGGGCCTTCTGAATCACTCCTTCGGCTACGAAAATGGGGCATTTGGCTCGCAAGGCCAGGGCAATGGCGTCGCTGGGGCGGGAGTCAATAGTCATTTCCTTGCCATCCCGGTTGAGATGAATGAGGGCAAAGTAGGTATTGTCTCGGAGATCGCAGACCTCCACCCGGGTCACCTGGATCTCCATGCTCTCCATGATGTTTCTCAGGAGATCATGGGTCATGGGGCGGGAAAACTTGATGTTTTCCAGCTCGCTGGCAATGGCCGTGGCTTCCAGCAAGCCGATCCAGATGGGTACTGCCTTGTCCGAGTCCACATCCTTGAGGATCATGATGGGGCTGTTGGTAAAGGGGTCGATGGTCAACCCCGAAACCGTCATCTCTCTTAACATGACAACCTCCTTGGCAAGCCCCGGCCCCATGCCAACGGCTCAGGGGCTGGCGACTCTGCCATCCAACGCCCTTTGAGGGAGTGGGGATGGGCCTCGGTGATCTCCACCAAAACCAGTTGACTGACAAGCTCCGGGGACCCGACAAAATTTACGACCTGATTGGTCCTGAGCCGGCCCGAAAGTTCGTCAGATGAACGCTTGCTTTCCCCCTCTACCAGGACTTCCCGGACCTGCCCCACCAGGCGCCGGTGGGCAGCCAGGGTAAGTTCATCCTGGAGGCCTAGCAGCCGGGCCAGGCCCTCGGCCTTGACTGCTTCCGGGATTTGCTCCGGCAAGGACGCCGCCCGGGTCTCAGGGCGGGGAGAATATTTAAAGGCAAAGGCCTGGTGGAAAGCGACTTCCCGCACCAGGTCCAGAGTGTCTTGAAAATCTGCTTCCGTCTCCCCGGGGAACCCCACGATGAGATCGGTGGAGAGGCTGATACCGGGGCAAGCCTGGCGCAATTGCCTTACTTTCTCCAGGTACTGCTCACGGCTGTAGCGGCGATGCATGGCCGCCAGAATCCGGTTGGAGCCGGACTGCACCGGGAGATGGAGGTGTTCGCACAAACAAGACAGCTCCCCGAAGAGATTGATGAGTTCTTCAGACAGGTCCTTGGGGTGCGAGGTGGCAAAGCGCAGGCGAGCCAGACCCGGCAGCTCCGCCAGTCTTTGCAAGATCTGGGGGAAGGTGACGGGCTCGGGGAGGCCCCGGCCATATGAGTTGACGTTCTGGCCCAGAAGAGTCACCTCTTTGCCGCCAGCCGCCAGAAAATCCTGCACTTCAGCCATGATCTCATCTGCCGGGCGGCTATGCTCCCGGCCCCGGACATAGGGCACCACGCAGAAGGTGCAGAAGTTATCGCAACCCTGCATGATGGTCACCAGGGCCTGGGTGGCTCCCGGCTGCCAGCGCCGGGGCGGGTGAAGGGGATAACCATCCCCCAGGGCCACGTCCACCGTGCGCTTCCGGGCTGCCCGGCGCACCAGTTCGGGGAGGCGATAGATGCCGTGGGTGCCGAAGACGAGGTCGAGGTGGGGCACAGCCGCCAGAAGCCGCTCTCCCTCCTGTTGGGCCACACACCCCCCCACTCCCAGGATCATATGGGGGCGTTTCTGCTTCAAAGCCTTGAGGCTGCCCAGCAGGCTTCTCACCTTTTCTTCTGACTTCTTACGGATGGCGCAGGTATTAACCAGGTAGAGATCGGCGTCGTCGGGCCGCTCCGTGGGGACATAGTCCCCCCCCAGCACCAGGGCCATCTGGTCCGAGTCGGCTACGTTCATCTGGCAGCCGAAAGTCTTGATATACACCTTTTTCTTCGGCCCGGACATGGGTTTTATTTAATCTGAATCTCCCCCCCTTGTCAACTCCGTCCTGGCGCACCTTCTCCTGGACACCCCACGGGGTATGAGGTACAATGTGTCCGGGGGAAGGATAAGCCAGACCTGCCAGAGGGCTTTTCGCCCGTCCTTGGGCTATGCCTCCCGAGGACAATATCTTTACCGTTATGCGCCTTTCATGATCCCCATCCGCGGAACGCCGGCCAAACACGGGCGACCCTGGGTCACCCTGGGGTTGATCGCCGTCAATATCCTGATCTTTCTCTACACTCTGAAAATCGGTCCCAAGGCCACCCTGGCCCTCTTTTGGCACGGTGGGGCCGTGCCGGCCAAACTAAGTCAATTGAAAATCCATCCTTCTGTGTCGTTCTTCTGGCTGGTGGCCACCATGTTCATCTCCCTGTTCCTCCATGCCGGCTGGGTGCACCTCGTGGGGAACATGTGGGTCCTGTGGCTCTTCGGGGAGGCCCTGGAGGACGACCTGGGCCATTGGCGCTACCTGGCCTTTTACCTGTTCGCCGGGTTTTTCGCCTGTCTGTTTCACGTCCTGGCCTCCAGCACGCTGTCCGCCCCCCTCGTCGGGGCCAGCGGCGCCATTGCCGGGGTCATGGGGGCCTACCTGGTGCGCCTGCCCCAGGCCCCCATTCGCACCATGGTCTTCTGGCGCCTCAAGGTGGAAATGGTCCACATCCCGGCCTTTGTCTGGCTGGCCCTCTGGTTGGCCCTGCAGTTCTATGGCCTGAGACAGGGCGGCCCGGTGGCCTGGGTGGCCCACCTGGGGGGGTTCGCCATCGGCATCTTCGCAGTCTCTCTGTTTGCCCCGCTAGCCCCGCAAACCGCCAAAGCGCCTGTCCGGAACAACCCCAAAAAACGCCGCACCCAGGGAAAAAGGAAGTGAGAGAGATCCAAATGCTGGAACAGGTCATCCAGGTGGGGCGACGGGCCGCGCTGGCGGCCGGGGCGATATTGCGCCGCAACTATGAGAAGCCCCACGACATAACCCTGAAAAGCCGCATCGACCCGGTCACCGAAAGCGACCTCGCCTCCCAAGAGACCATCATCAGCCTCATCCGCCAAACCTTTCCGGACCACGGGTTCTTGGCAGAGGAGGTCATGGAGGAAGTGGGGGAGGGGGCTAAGGAGCAAGGCTCCTGGCCCTCCTCCCAGAAAACCATTTCCCCTCCCTACCGCTGGATCATCGACCCCCTCGACGGCACGGTGAATTTTGCCCACGGGTTTCCCATGTTCTGTGTCTCCATTGCCTTTGAGGCGGCAGGGGTGCTGGAATACGGCGTGGTGTATGATCCCCTCAGGGAGGAAATCTTTGAGGCCAGGAGGGGAGGGGGGGCCACCCTAAATGGCCGGCTCCTCAGGGTATCCCAGATAGACCGCCTGGACGCGGCGCTCCTGGTCACGGGCTTTCCCTATGACATCCGCCTGCGCCTCCCCGAGACCCTGGCCCGCATGGGCCGCATGCTGGCGGCGGCCCAGGGGGTACGCCGGTTCGGCTCCGCCGCTCTGGACCTGGCCTACGTGGCCGCCGGCCGTCTGGACGGCTTCTGGGAGGAAAACCTCAAACCCTGGGACACCGCCGCCGGGGTGCTCCTGGTGGCCGAAGCCGGTGGGGTCGTCTCCACCTTCACCGGGGCCCCCTTCGACCTCGAGGCGCAGAATATTTTGGCCAGCAACGACCTGCTTCACCCAGACTTGCTGCGCCTCCTGGACGACCAATAACGCTTTATCGCCACGCCTTTACCGGGTGGCGGATTGAACCACCATGTCCTTCGTCATCTGGCAATATCCCATCTTCCTGGGCCTTATCCTCCTGATTTACTGGCTGCTGCCCTTGCGGTACCGCCAGGTCTTCCTGTTGGTGGGCAGCTACTTCTTCTACGCCTTTTGGGACGTGCGGTTCCTGGCCCTGATCCTGACCACCACCCTCGTCGACTACCTCAATGCCCAGGGCCTGAGCGGCAAAAAAATCCCCCCCTGGCGGGTTCTGCTCCTCTCTTTACTCCCCGCCCTCTGGCTGACCCTGTGCCATGTCGCACCCCATCTGGCCGACCCCGTACCTCTAAGCTATCTGGGCGTCGCCCTGGGCCTGGGTCTGGCCTACTTTGCCGCCTACCACGTAATCTGGCTGCTGCCCGAAGCGAGAAGGCCCCGGGCCTTTATCATGCTCAGCCTGGTTTTCTGCCTCGGAATTCTGGGTTTCTTTAAATACTTCGGCTTTTTCACCGACTCTGCCGTGCGGCTCCTCCAGGGGATGGGACTCCAGCCCGGTTGGGTGCTGCCCAACATCATCCTCCCGGTGGGCATTTCCTTTTACACCTTCCAATCCCTGGGCTACGTCTTTGACGTCTACCGGGGCAAAACCCCGGTGTGCAACGATTTCCTCACCTATGCCGTCTTTGCCGCCTTTTTTCCGCAGTTGGTGGCCGGTCCCATCGAGCGGTCCTGGCATCTGATCCCCCAGTTGTCCCGGGAGCAGACTTTTAAACCAGCTTTCCTGCAGGACGGCCTGCGGATGATCCTCATCGGGTTTTTCAAGAAAATCTTCGTGGCCGACAACTGCGCCATTCTGGCCAACTACGCCTTCGACCCGCAAACCTCCCTGAACGGCTACTGGGCCGTGCTGGGGGTCGTGGCTTTTGCCTTTCAAATTTATGGGGATTTTTCCGGCTACAGCGACATCGCCCGGGGCTCCGCCAAGCTCCTGGGCGTCGATCTAGTACAAAATTTCCGCTTCCCCTACGTGGCTAAAAATCCCTCGGACTTCTGGTCCCGGTGGCACATTTCCCTATCCACTTGGTTCCGGGACTACGTCTACATTCCCCTGGGGGGCAACCGGGGCAGCCAGGGGGAGACGGTGCGCAATCTGGCGGTGACCATGCTCCTGGCGGGCTTCTGGCACGGCGCCTCCTGGATCTTTATCCTGTGGGGGGCCTATCACGCCGTCCTCCTGATTTTCTCCCGCTTTTCCCGGCTCAGCCCCTTTGTCGGCAAAGATGCGCCCTTCTCGGTGCATACTCTGGTCTCCATCATACTTATGTGGGTCTTTACCCTGGTGGGTTGGGCCATCTTCCGGAGCGACGGCCTGGTGCAACTGGGCGGCTGGTTTGTGGCCCTGGGCAACTGGCAGACCGCCGCCGCTCTGCCCTGGCTCGGTCCCGCCAAGTGGCTCCTCATTCATGTGGTGCCCCTTATCCTGCTGCAAATTCTGACCTGGAAAGACCAGGACGAAACCTCCCTGATCACTATCCCCTGGGCGGCCCGGGGGGTGGTCTATGCCCTGCTTCTGGTGATGGTGGTGTCCTCCACCGAGGTTGACCAGGAGTTTATCTACTTCCAGTTCTGATGCGAAAACTCATCGCCCCATCCTTTGCTCTGGCCGTGTTCCTCCTGCTTCTGGGGGAGGTGGTGGCGCGCCTTTTTTTCGCTCAGTCCATTTCCGGGCGCTTCGAGTACGGCTATCACCCCGAGGCCGGTTTTGTAGAGCGCGCCGACGGTCGCGTCGACCTGGTGCGGGCCGGGGGCCGGCGGTTTTATCCCCAATCCTTTCAAAAGGAGCGCCCCCCGGATACGCTGCGCATCTTTGTCATCGGGGACTCCGTCCCCCGGGGCCCGGCCCTTAAGAAATCCTACCCCTGGCTCCTCCAGGAGGAACTTAAGCGGCAGGGGTTTCAGGCCGAAGTCATCAATCTCAGCGTCGCCGGCTACGGCGCCCGCCGCAGCCAGATGGTCCTGAACAAGATTCTGCAGTACGACCCCACCCTGATCATTTTGCACGTCAACAACAGCAACGAATACGAAGACGAACGGGAACACCGCCGGGCCCAGGAGTTTAAGGGCTGGCACCCCCGCCACTGGCTCATGAAGCTCTTCATTTTCCGCCGGCTCTATGAAATGAAGGTGGAACAGATGTTCTGGCGCCTCCTCCCGGATAAGGTGCGCCAGCGCTTCGCGGCCAAGGACGCAGACGCGGAAATCGCCGCCTCCCTGAACCCCGCCAAGCAACGGGAGTGGCAGCGTCTGGTGGCCAAGACCACCGCGGCCACCGCCGCCCTGGCCAAAAAGCACCGGGTCCCTTTGCTCCTCCTTACCCAGATCAGCGTCCTCCACAAAGGCGCCACTGGCCCCCGCCTGGACGATCAGGGCTTGGATGACCTGGCCCGGAGCCTCGCCGGGGGAGACGTCCTGTATCTCTCCATGAAGGAGGTCTTTTCCCCCACCAAGTTTACAAAATTTTTCATCGACCGGGCCCACCTCAACCTTCCCGGCCACCGCCACCTGGCCCAGGCGCTGTCCCGCCAGGTGAAAAAACTCTTGCCCCGGTGCGCCAAGGCGCCCCTGGCCTCCAAGAAAACCGGCACCCTGTCACCTCCCCCCGAGAAGCAGTAATTAGTTGCATAAGTCAGCGTAAGTAATGGAGAGCATCCTTACAAATCAGGCACGTCTAAAGTCCCCCTTGGAAAAAGGGGGATTTATACGAAGCTGCGCTCAAACTGGTAAATTTAGCAGATGCCGGAGTCAAATCTTCTGGATGGCTGGTGGCACAGGTTTTCAACCTGTGCTGGCGCAGGCTAAAGCCTGCGGCTACAGAAGATACTTATTGGATAACATCTCAATATTAGGGGGATTTTCAAACGGATGGAGAAATCCCCCGAATACCAATTTGCCGTCAAAAAGGTAAGTTCATTAAGAGAAATGTAGGGGCGCCATTTATGGCGCCCTTTTAGGGCGTGATGAATCACGCCCCTACAATAAATACTTATATGAACGCAGACTGGTATAACCCCCCTTTAAAAAGGGGGGAATAAGAACCGTTTTTATAAACCCACTAACCTTGGCAATTATTACTCCGAGCATAAAATTGATTAAAACCCACATGGTGAACCGTCGCCCTCGGCGGTTCAGGCGCCGCCGAGGGCGACGGCGCTACATTAATGCTATTTC
>CBFDAH010000109.1:0-9967 GCA_965602785.1 uncultured Syntrophobacterales bacterium | reverse complement strand
CATGAACAAAACAGATGGGGTGTGGTATAAGGGACCAGGTTTCTTGTGATAACATCCTCTGGAGGAAACGAGCTTGGCATCTATATGCAGATCCAACCGCGCGAGCGTGGGGCTGGGGATCGCCATCGCCATCGCGTGGTTCGCCATGGCAGGAAGCGCGGCGCCCGTTTGGGCCGGCGATTTTTACGTGCCGACCACCATTTCCAAGAAAGGTCAGGCGGCGCTCCGGAAGTTCTCCCGGGCTGCCCGGGATGCGGTTCTCCCTGGGCCTAACAACCTCAAAGGTTGGAAAAAGGTTTGGGCGAGAAACGAGAAATACTTCAAGACAGTCAGCCAGATGGTGCGGAGGCAGTATCAGCCGAGCATCAAGGCGCGCCGGCTCGGCGGGGTTCCTGTTCTGGACATCAAGCCCGAGGGCTGGAAAAACAATGGCAAGGTCCTCATTTACACCCACGGCGGAGGCTACACATTTTTCAGCGCCGAGTCCAACTTGAACAGCGCCGTGCCGGTGGCCCACGACACCGGACTGCGGGTCATCTCGGTGGACTACACCCTGGCTCCGTTTGCCAAATTCCACCAGACTACCGATGAGGTTATTGCAGTCATTAAGGGGTTGCAGAAAGAAGGCTACGGCTTGAAAGACATCGCCATCTACGGTGACTCGGCGGGGGGCGGGCTGGCCGCCGGGGCGGTTCTGAAGATGCGGGACCAGGGCCTGGGCCTGCCCGCTGCGGTGGTGCTGTGGTCGCCCTGGTCGGACATCACCGCAACGGGGGACACCTACGAGACGCTCCAGGATGCCGACCCGGTCCTGTACTACCCGGGTAATCTGAAAAACTGTGCGGCTGCCTATGCACCTCCGGCCGAGCAGAAGAACCCCTACGTGTCACCGGTTTACGCCGATTTCACGGAGGGCTTTCCGCCCACCCTCATCCAGGGAGGCACTAAGGAGATCTTTCTCAGCAACATGGTCCGTCTCTACCAGGCCCTTGATCAGGCCGGCATTCCCGTGACGCTGGACATCTATGAAGGCATGTGGCACGTCTTTCAGGCCTACCACTGGAATATTCCCGAATCTCGCCTGGCGCGGAAAAAAATGAGAGACTTTCTTCAGCTTCATTTAAAATAATCAGAAACCCAGGAGGGCAGACCCTTGAGTCTGTCCCGCACTCTAGCCCCCCTCAAGGGATAGGAGAAAAAAATGGCATTTTGGAAAAGGTTACTGATCACCCTTGTCGCCATGCTGGCCGCCGGCTTCATTGCCGGGCAGATTTGGAAGTCCACCTTTAACACTCTCATGCCGGGCTACCTCGGCGGCATCATCGGCGGTCTGACAGCCTTGCCAGTTTGGGAGTTACTCAAGCGTTTCAGTCCCAAGACTTAGAAGGACAGTCCTTTCGATAGCCCTGTGGGGTATGCGATCAAAGATTAAAAGAGCTTAACCTGCGCCGTTAAGACTGCACCTTTGAGTCGGTGCTGCTTGAACACCGATCCAGATCCATGCTGTAGGGGCGTGGGAGGAGACTTTAAGCGGAGAGGGAGGACCTGGGGGCTCCCCGGCCCGGCACGCAACTTACTGGCGCAACGACCTTACCGTGCAGGAGGGCGAGGAGGCATGCCACTCTATACAAAGTTGCGCTCAAAAAGGTAATTTCAGAAGGGGTAGGATTCAAATTTTCTTTATGGTTGGTAGCACAGGCGTCTAGCCTGTGCAGGCCCAGACTAACGGGCCATGAGCCCATCTGCGCACAACGAACCGTGAACATTTAGAACCGCCGCCCCCGGCGGTTCATGCGCCGCCGAGGGCGACGGCGCTACATTTACCTATAAGAGTCTGCAGCTACAGAAAAAACCCATGTGATTGCTAATCCGTATTAGTCCCCGGTGGCAGGCCCGAGAAAATGATGCCGGGGTCTAGGTGGTGGGTTTTTCCCTGGTATTATTAAGCTTTTTGCCTCCTAAGGCCTTCCCCGGCGATCGCAGCCGGGTACGGGCAGCCTGGTAAACCTCCCCCTGAATTACCTGGGACAACTGCTGCATGGCCCTACTCACACCCCGAGCCAGGCCGGCGGGAGTCTTCTCCGGTATAGCTTCCAGGCGCTGCAGGGTCTTCTGGAAAACCAACCGGGTGCTCAGGTCAGGGTCCCTCATATCCAAAAGTGTTATGCTGAGGGTGAGGGCTGCCTGCCAGCCCCCCGGGGAGTTGATTTCCTGGATTTCCTCCACACTTCCCTCCAGACGAAAGCGGCTTTCGCCGGCGCTCCCTCTGGTGAGGATGGCGCGAAAAAGACGCGATTGCCGGAAGTCCCGAATGATGAAGTCCGTCGCCATGGAACCCGGATCCACCCGCCAACGGTGGTAGCGATAGGAGTCGCTCACATTGGGCGACGGTCGGTAGAGCATGGCCGTGCTATTGAAGGCCTCATCCACGGTGAAGGGCACCACTGTGAGGGCCACATCCAGGGTGGCCGGCACCCGCACCACCGGCGGGGGATATTCCAGGAGATAGCGGTGCACCGTGGCAGGAGAACCCCCGCAGCCCATTACCCCCACCAGGCAAGAGAGGCTCAACCACAGGAGCCAACCCCAGGCGGAGGGCGCCTGCCCCTTCTTGTTGTATGTCTTCATTCATTCCACCTTTTCTTAGGGGGTTTTCCGAAGAACAAGTCACGGGGACGGTCATACAGCCTTTCCAGAAGCATTTCCAGGGTCTCGGAGGCCTGCTTGATGTTCTGGCCGGTACCCTTGAGGTCTCTGGCAATTGCACTGATATTATCTCCCAATCTCGCTAACTTCAGGGCCTCCACCCCTTGGGTAAGCTTGGTGACCACGATGCGGGCATCTTTGAGGGTCTCCCGGGCGTCCGCCAGGGTGTCCTGCAGAGTTCCTGCCGTATCGCTTTTTTCCACCCGGCTGGTGGCATACTCCAGGTTCCCCATGGTTTTTTCCATCTTCTCCAGAGTGACCTTTATTTCCTTGCTGCGGGCCACATTGCCAATATCTTTCACCGTGTCCTTGAAGGCGTCCACTGCTCCCCTTATGTCGATATCTTTGAACCTCTGAGCTAAATTCTCGAGCGCGGCCATAATCTGTCGAATGTCCGAAGGCTTGGAGGGAATGATGGGGTGTTCGGAGACAAATTCAATTTTGGGGGACTGGCTGATATCGCCAGGGTCCCGGCGGTCCAGGTTGACAAACATGATGCCGGTGATGCCGGTGATTTTGAGCTGGGCCACGGTGGTCTCGGCGGGATCGCTCCTGAGGGTGATGCTCATAATAACGGCGATGAGTCGGTTGTCCGGGGCGATGCGGATATCCCGGACCCTTCCCACTTTGACCCCGCGATACTTGACATCCGAGTCCTTCTCCAGGCCCTGCACCGACTCGTCGAAGTAAGTAACGTAGAGTTCCCCTCTCTCAAAATACTTGGTGGCTCCCACCCATACCAAAGAAATGGCCAGAATGGCGGCTCCTCCGGCCACAAAGAGGCCCACGAGGAAAGTAGAGGTCTTTTTGCGTCTGGGCATATCAGGTTCCTTGGGCGACTGCGAACAGGGGTTGCCGATTGAAAAAATTGTATACCCGGGGGTCGGTGGCGTGTTCTTGAAGCTCTCTCGGATCTCCCTGGGCGATGATGCCTCGGTCCCCTTTGTCCAGCATTATGATCCGGTGGGCAATGTTAAAGATGGAGGCCAGTTCGTGGGTAACCACCACCATGGTGGTCCCCATACCGGCGTTGATTTTCTTGATCAAGATATCCAGTCCCACGCCGGTGATGGGGTCCAAACCGGCGGAGGGCTCATCGAAAAAGAGCACCTCAGGATCCAGGGCCATGGCCCGGGCAACCCCCGCCCTTTTTTGCATTCCCCCCGAAAGCTCGGAGGGGAGATAATTCTCATACCCTGCCAGGCCCACCATGGCTAGCTTCATCTTGGTAATATCATCGATTTCATCGAGGGTGAGGTCTGTGTGTCCTTCCAGGGACAGGGCCACATTCTCTCCCAAGGTCATGGAACCGAAAAGGGCTCCCGACTGAAAGGACACTCCGATTTTCCGCCGCAGTCTGGCCAGTTCCTTGACGTTGGGAGTATTGACGTTGATGCCGTCAATCACCACTCGCCCGGCATAAGGGTGGTACAACCCGATCATGTGCTTGAGCAGGGTTGACTTGCCGCAGCCGCTCCCCCCCAAAACCACGAGGATCTCTCCCCGGTAGACCTCGAAGCTGACCCTCTCGAAAACGACGTTGGTCCCGAAGCGGGCCGTGAGGCCCTTTACCACGATGACCGGTTCTTTTGCCTCTCCCAAGTTTTTCCCGTCCTTTTTTGCTACGGCGAGCCTTGCCCTTCGGGCTCAGCGTATGTAGTGCAGGACAATGGCGAAGGCGGCATCCACGACGATGATCAGGAAAAGCGAGGTCACCACCGCGGCGGTGGTCTGGACCCCCACCTCTTGGGCCCCGCCACGGACCTTGAAGCCCCGCTGGCAGCCGATGGCGGCGATAATCATTCCAAAAACCAGGGCCTTGATCAGGCTGGAGGTAATGTCAAACAGGTTCATGACGGAGTAAGTTTCATTGATAAAGGTGTACACCGTCAAATCCAGGAGCGTCACCCCCACAATTACCCCCCCCAAGATGCCGAAAAAGGTGGCATATATGCTGAGGACAGGGACCACCACCATGGCGGCCAAAACCTTGGGCACTGCCAGGAATCCCATGGATTCAAAACCCATGACCGTGAGGGCGTCCACTTCCTCATTCACCTGCATGGTGCCGATCTCGGCCGCGAAGGCCGAGCCTGATCGCCCGGACACCAGGATGGCGGTGAGGAGGGGTCCCAACTCCTTGATCATGGCGACGGCCACCAGGGAGGCCACAAAAATGGTGGCGCCCAACCGCTTAAGCTGCAAAGAAGACATGAAGGCGATGACCATGCCCAACAGCAGACTCATCAACCCCAGGATGGGTAAGCCTTCCAGCCCCCCTCGCCTCATGGTCACCAGCACGTCGCTCCATCTGACCTCCCAGGGGCGGAGGAAGGCTCGGCCCAGGGCAAAGAGGAGCTCTCCCAGGAAGGACAAAAGCTCAAAGAGGTCTCTGCCAAAACTGATGAAACCGGTGCCGATCTGGTCTAGCAGCCCATGCGGAAGCGTTCCTGGACGGAGGGACGGCCGGGTGAGACTGTCAGCGTCAATAAGCTCCAGAATACCCTGGACCTTGGCCGGAACCTGGGCCAGGCGGCAAGTCACTCCCTGCTGCCGGGCCCGGGTCATAAGCTCCACCAGGATCAAGCCGCCGGTGCTGTCCAGATACTCCACCCTGGCCAGGTCCACCGTAAGCGCAGCCGGCTGCTTCTGGAACAACGCCGCGTTCACCTCCTCATCGAGGTGCCGGGCGTTATCCAGGGAAACCCGGCCCCCAAGGGTGAACAGGATGTCTCCTCCCTGGCTGCCCGAAATTTCCAGAGTGTAATCCCTGGCTTTGCGCCGTTTTTTCCTTCTGCGGATCCCCATGATACCGGCGGTGAATTCCCCCAGTCCGGTGTCTGGCGGACCAATCAGGGCAAGCCGCTTCCACCGGCACAAAATGTCTTCTTGGGAGCTATGTTTTAGACGTTGGTGACGGAGTTTGGGACTGTCACGCCATCTTTTTTACCACAATCTAGCTAAATTACCTGAAAGAATACGATGGCCTAGCGCGACATTCCACCAGTCCCCATTTCAGGTATCTAATCAGGGTTCTGGATAGTTAGGGAGAGAAACTCCTCCCGGCTGATGCCCCTCTTTTCCTTGACTTTTTTCCCTGCGAAACCCAGGCACAGAATCCCCGACACCTTATCTTCGATGAGGAGGGGGGCGCAGATAACATAAATAGTGCTCCCATCCTGGGTATAGAGGACCGCGTTGGTGGGTTTTTTCCACAGCATGGCATTTTTGATGGCGGCATAATCAGCGTACTCCCACATCTGACACCTTCTGGGGGGATACACCGCTATGCTGATCCCATCTTTATCCAGGACCACCACGTCATCCATGAGGCCCTCGCAAGCCTTGGCGCACAGGCCAAACAGGCGCACCAAAACTTTCTGGACGGCCTCACGATCCTCCTGGGCCACCGGTTTGGCCAGGGGAGGCGCCAGCCTTTTCAACGCCGCCTGGACTTCCTTGCGGAAGGTATCCGCCTTGGGGGTCAGGGGTTTGGATTCCCGGCATCCCGCCCCCATGAAAAATACCAAAAGCACTATTATCCCGACGCTTGGATAAACCCTCACACTAGTTGACTTCATCATAAGGGGCCCCCAGCTGCGTTCAGGGAGTGGTAAAGCTCCCTTACCCACCCCAGAATTTTTAAAAAAAAGCTTTCCGTATCAAAGGCAAGGGGCCAGCCTTTAAACGGGGAACTCCAGCCTGTTAAAGAGAAAAGCTGCCAGCATTGCCCTTCATTATGCCATAATATGACCTTGAGAAGAAAACTTTTTGGGCCAGACGCCAGAACCGCGGCCGGGGCTTCTCTTCAGGAGACTTTTTTCCTCCCCTCTAACCGCCGCCTCGTGATATAAATACTGGGTGCCGCCGCCTCATTTCCCGCTCGCCACAGGCGACCCTCGGTTTTCGGGAGGACACGCTGAACATGGTTGTCAGAATATTGCTCTTGGTACTTGTCCTGGGTTTGCCAGTCCTCGTTTGGGGGGCGGGCCAGGAACCCCTCCCCTTTGATTATACGTTCAAACCGTCCACCGAGCCGGACGGTTTCAGGGGCATCAAATGGAAAACTGACATTTCTCAACTAAACCCCCTCAAGACCATGGACATCGTGGAGATTTTGGGGGACACCGCCTACTACAGGAAAAAGCAGGCAAACCTGAACATGGGACTGGCTAAACTGGAGGATATTATTTATGAATTCTGGAAAGGAAAGTTCGCCGGGGTGGATATAAGGGCCAAAGGCTGGGATAATTTTACCAAATTAAAAAATTACGTCTTCGCCAGGTATGGAGTAGGGAAAAGATCGCCGGTTTATGCCAGATTGGACGTCCAAGATTTTACCTGGAACGGTTATGTTACCAAAATATATTTGCAATATAATGATTATGATAGAGTCGGTAGGCTCAATATCTACTCCAAAGAAATGCAAGGCAAAATGAAAAGACATGATGATTTTATTTATAAATATGACATACAAAAGTGGCTAAAGGAAGAGCGCAAGAAACGGGCACAATAAGGGCAGCAGACATTACCCGGCCAGACCTGAAGCTGTTCAGACGGGGGCCGGGCCAGCGGAGATAGCCGACCAGACCCCTCGCGCCTTTACAAGGGCGGGGTGGAAAGATATTATATAAGGTTATGGAGATCATCACTCAGTCCAAACCTAAGAGAAAAAAAGGGGTTTTTGCCTGGCTTCTCTCCGCCACCCCGGAGCAGGCCCGGGACACCGGCATGGCCCTGACCCTGCTGTGCCTCATCGTGGTCTATTTCTGGCAGGCCTACCGCCTAATGCCCCTGGCCATGGTTCTTCTTGTCATAACCATGGCCTGGCCCCGGGCTTTCCACCCCCTGGCGGGCCTCTGGTTTGGACTGGCGCACCTCATCGGCACCGTCATGTCCACGGTGATCCTGACCGTTTTATATTTCGTCCTCGTGACCCCCATCGGTCTGGTCCGGCGGGCCTTCGGAGCCGACTCTTTACAACTTAAGAAGTGGAAAAAAGGCAATGATTCGGTCTTTCAAGTGCGGGCCGATTTGATACAGAAAAAGGACTTACAGACGCCGTATTAGCGGCCCAGCTGGCTGGCGCCTGGCTGACTGAAGCAGGACACCATAAGCCCAAAAACCCCGGAGCGCCGGCCTGAACCGCAGGCGCTTTCAGAGGCGCCCTGCCGGGGCGGGCGTCCGCTGATCGGAGTCGAGTCCTTCCCCATATCTACCTTCAAGGAGTAAAACCTATGGACTTCATACGCGACCTGTGGGGCTTCATGCGAGTTCGCAAAAAATATTGGCTGTTGCCCATCATCTTAACCCTGTTGTTCTTCGGGGTTCTCATCGTCTTCACCAGTGGGTCGGCCATCGCCCCCTTTATCTACACTATTTTTTAGAGGAAAGGGCCATGTCGAAAACCATCGTGGGCCTGTCTGCCTTCTACCACGACAGCGCCGCCGCCGTGCTGGTGGACGGGGAGATCATCGCCGCGGCCCAAGAAGAGCGGTTCACCCGGAAAAAGCACGACCCCGATTTTCCCACCAACGCCCTGGCCTTTGTGCTCTCTGAGGTGGGCCTGCCCATCTCCGACCTCGCCGCCGTAGCCTTTTACGACAAGCCCTACCTGAAGTTCGAGCGGCTTCTGGAAACCTACCATGCCTTCGCCCCCCGGGGCTTGCGGAGCTTCCTGGCGGCCATGCCCGTGTGGGTGAAGGAAAAGCTCCTGATGCGCAAACTCCTCCAGGACGAGCTGGCCAAATTCGGGGACGGCTCCCCTCCCCTTCTCTTCCCCGAGCACCATCTGTCCCACGCAGCCAGCGCCTTCTACCCCTCTCCCTTTGAAGAAGCCGCCATCCTGACGATTGACGGAGTGGGGGAGTGGGCCACCTCCACCATCGGCTACGGCAACGGCAACGACATAACCATTTTGCGGGAGTTGGACTTCCCTCATTCCCTGGGCTTGTTGTACTCGGCTTTCACCTATTACACCGGCTTCAAGGTGAACAGCGGGGAGTATAAGCTCATGGGTCTGGCCCCCTATGGCAACCCCGAGAACGAACAAACCAGGCGCTTCAAAGACCTGATCCTGGCCGAGTTGGTGGACCTGCGGGAGGACGGCTCTCTCCTCCTCAACATGGACTACTTCGACTATGCCACCGGCCTCACCATGTGCCGGGACGACCGCTTCCAAAGCCTGTTCGGCATACCCCCTCGCCCCCGGGAGAGCGACCAGCTAACCCAGGAGTACATGAACATGGCCCTGGCCATTCAGCAGGTCACCGAAGAGGTGGTGCTGCGCATGGCCGACACCGCCCGGCAGCTCACCGGCTCCGACTACCTCACCATGGCCGGAGGCGTGGCCCTGAACTGTGTGGCCAACGGCAAGCTCCTGCGCCGTAACACCTTTAAGGACATCTGGATCCAGCCCGCCGCCGGGGACGCCGGGGGTGCAGTGGGAGCAGCCCTGGCCGCCTGGCACGTCGAGCAGGAACATGCGCGGCAGGTCTCCCCGGGCATGGACGCCATGAAGGGTTCCTTCCTGGGGCCCGATTTCGGGGGAGACGATATCCGGCGGGTAGCCCGACGCCACCACGCCCCCTACCGGCGCTACCAGGACTTTGACGAACTCCTGAAGGACGTGGCCCAACTCCTGGACCAGGGTCAGGTGGTGGGGTGGTTCCAGGGCCGCATGGAGTGGGGCCCCCGGGCTTTGGGGAACCGGAGCATTCTGGGGGATGCCCGGAACCCCGAAATGCAGAAGCGCTTGAATCTCAAAATCAAATACCGGGAGGGCTTCCGGCCCTTCGCGCCCTCGGTTCTCCACGAGGAGACGGCCAGTTTTTTCGAACTGGACCGGCCCTCGCCCTACATGCTGCTGGTGGCCCCGGTGCGCCCGGAACGCTGCCGGCCCCTGCCGCCGAACTACCAGGACCTGGAGCTTATGGAGCGCCTCTACCAGCTGCGCTCGGACGTCCCGGCCATCACCCATGTGGACAACTCGGCCCGCATCCAAACGGTGCACCGGGAGACCAACGAAAAATACTGGCGCATCATCAAGGCCTTCCAGGATCTCACCGGCTACGGTCTCATCGTCAACACCAGCTTCAACGTCCGGGGGGAGCCCATCGTCTGCACCCCGGAGGACGCCTACCGCTGCTTCAGGCGCACCGAGATGGACTACCTGGTGATGGAGGATTTCCTCTTCGACAAAAAAGAACAACCCGCCCTCCGGGAAGACCACGACTGGCGGGAAGAATACGAGCTGGATTAG
>CBFDAH010000108.1:0-9988 GCA_965602785.1 uncultured Syntrophobacterales bacterium | reverse complement strand
CTGCCCATTGACGCCGCCCGGGAAGGGGGTGTGGTCTTCCTGCCCGAAACGGAGGAGGCGCCTGGCCGGAAATTGGCCACCGCCCGCCGGGAAAAATAGCCCGGCTCATCTGTTGCATTTATGTCCCCACCTCAACACGACATAAGAATTGAACTCTCGTTAAATTTATCCCGAAAAGTCCCCTTTATTCTTTTAGGAAGGATCCTTACAAAGGTGCCTTCAAACAGGTAACCTCAGAAGATACCGGGGGCAATTTTCATTATAGTTGCCGGCCCAGGCGTCTCGCCTGCGAGGGCGCCAGGCCTACCTCTGGGGCTACAGAAAATTCTCCCTTAAGGCAGGAGTGTCCGGTAGGATAATTACTTGATCTAGTGGCTGAGGGGCGATTCTCTTCCAGAAGTTTCTAATATTAAGGAATTTTTTTGGGGTGGGCTCTGCCCGCCACCTTTCTCTGGATAGCAAACCCCTTCATGCTGGGAGGCGATCCTCCGATTAAGGAAGACTCTGGTGGCACAGGTTTTCAACCTGTGCCGGCGCAGGCTAAAGCCTGCGACTACATTTTGCCCTCCTGAATATGGTCCTATACTCCAAATTCTTTACCGGACACTAATGCTTTGAGGGCGATTCCCTGTTAGGGTGATTCCCCAGAGGTTTTTTCCCGTGGCCCTCCTAAAAGAAGGTGAATTGACACGCCAGACCGCGCCCCAACCTTCTGTGCTCAAGTAATACGTATTACCAAACGCATCACTGATATGGGAAATAGGGTATGAATTGGCAGGTTTTTTGGGTTACTTTTGGCACCGTGTTTCTGGCTGAGATGGGAGATAAAACCCAACTCGCGGCCCTCACCCTCACCGCCGACAAGAAGGCGCCTCTGGCCGTGCTGACCGGGGCCTGCTCCGCCCTGTTCCTGGCCACCCTCCTGGGGGTGCTGGTGGGCGGGGTGGTGGCCCAATATATCCCGGCACCCCTTATCAAAAAGGCCGCGGGCCTGGTTTTTATTTTAATGGGAGGACTGATTCTCCTGGGAAAATGGTAATGGTTGCCGTCGAGGCCTGACCCGGCATTGCCTGGCCGGCCCTTTCCTCCGGCGCCCTGCCCCTTTCTCTCTTTATTTCCCCGCACAATTTTTGTAAACTTAACTCCAACCGTCCACCATCATTCACTTTTTCAGAATAGCGCCGGCAGGCCGCCCTCACCCGGCCTGATTTTTCTGCATGGGACAACCACTTCACCTGACCTCGACCATGAACCTGGTGCTCATCGGCGGCCGGGCCTGCGGCAAAACTTCGGTGGGCGCCGCCCTGGCCGAAATCCTCCACCGCCCTTTCGTGGACCTGGACGAGGTGCTGGTGGCCGAGGCGAGCCGGTCCATTGCCGATATTGTGGCACAGGAAGGCTGGCCGGGCTTCCGCCGACGTGAGAAGGAGCTGGTGGCCCGCTACGGCAGCCGCCCGGGGCAGGTGCTGGCCCCCGGGGGCGGCGTGGTCCTGGACCCGGATAACGTCCAAACCCTTAAGGAAAACGGCCTCGTCATCTGGCTCACCGCTCCACCGGCCACCCTGCGGGACCGCCTGCTGCAAGACCAGGGAGGTCAGGAATTCCGTCCCAGCCTCACCGGCGCCGACCCCGGCAGAGAGATGGAGCGGGTCCTGGCGGAGCGGGAGCCTCTGTACCGGGCCGCGGCCCACCTGATCTTGGACACCAAGGGACTCTCCGTAGCCGAGGTGGTCAAGCGCCTCCTGGAGGAAATCCATGCGACTTGAGCATGTTTAATGCTTTGTTATGTCTGATTAACGAATAATCGGCGAATGTTATGATATAAGTCGTGGGAAAACTGGTTTTCGAGGGAAGGTCCAGGGACTTGAAATCCTGCTCTCCCCGTATCCCCTCCCTCAAGATTACTGTTCATTCTCTTTAAAGGAAATCATCCATGGCAGGCAACACTTTCGGGCAGGTTTTTCGGGTCACCACCTGGGGCGAGTCCCACGGTCCGGCCCTGGGCGCGGTTATTGACGGCTGCCCGCCCCGCCTGCCGCTGACGGCCGCCGATTTCGAGCTGGCCATGGCCCGGCGCCGTCCCGGGGTCCAGGCCCACGCCACCTCCCGCCAAGAGCCGGACCGGGTGGAGATTCTCTCCGGGGTCTTCGAAGGGCTCACCACGGGCACCCCCATCAGCCTGATCATTTTCAGCCGGGACGCGCGTAGCCAGGACTACGATGAGCTCAAGGAGCTCTTCCGCCCCGGACACGGGGACATAACCTATCAGGCCAAGTACGGCATTAGGGATTATCGGGGGGGCGGGCGGTCCTCGGCCCGGGAGACCGCGGCCCGGGTGGCTGCGGCAGTGGTGGCTCAGAAAATCCTGGACACGAAAAACATAGTGGTTACAGCCTATACCGTGGAGTTCGGCGGAGTCAGGGCCCAGCGGCTTATGGAAGCCACCATCTGGGACAACCCCTTCGCCTGCCCCGACCCGGAAGCAGTGGCGGCCATGGCCGCCCGGGTGAAGGAAGTACAAAGCCAGGGGGATTCTCTGGGGGGCATTGTAGAAGTGCGGGTGCAAGGCTGCCCCCCGGGTCTGGGGGAGCCCGTTTTCGACAAATTAGACGCCGCCTTGGCCCACGCAGTGATGTCCGTGGGCGCCATCAAGGGCGTGGAGATCGGCGCCGGGTTCGCCGCGGCCCGCATGCTGGGCTCGGAGCACAATGACCCCATCCTCCCGGAGGGGTTTGCCTCCAACCGGGCCGGGGGCATCCTGGCGGGGATCTCCAGCGGCGACGACATCCTGCTCCGGGCTGCAGTGAAACCCATCCCCTCCATTTCCCAGGAGCAGGACACCATCGACCTGTCCGGCCAGCCCCGGCGGCTTACGGTGAAAGGCCGCCACGACGTCAGCGCCATGCCGCGCATCGTTCCGGTCATTGAAGCCATGGTGCGCCTGACCCTGGCAGATTTCTTCCTGAGGCAAAGGACCATCGCATGAGTCGTCATCAAGGCCAAAAAGAATTTGGGGGAGGGGGCCAGGGATCACCGACCCCTGATCCTCCCCCCCCAACATCCCTGTCTCATCCGATAACCATCGCCATTATCGGCGGCTCCGGGCAGATGGGGCAGTGGTTTGAGCGCTTTTTTGCCGGCCGGGGCCATACCGTCCTGGTGGCCGACCTGGACACCCCCCAGACACCCCGGGAAGTGGCGGCCCAGGCCGACGTGGCGATAATCTCCGTCCCCATTGCCAAGGTGGTGGAAGTCATCCGGGACATCGCCCCCCACCTCAAGCCCGACGCCGCGCTCATGGATATCACCTCCGTCAAGCAGCGCCCCCTGGACGCCATGCTGAAGGCCTTCGCCGGCGAAGTGGTGGGCACCCACCCCCTCTTCGGGCCGAAAGAAGAAAGCATGGACGGCAGCACTGTGGTCCTGTGCCCCGGCCGGGGGGAGCGCTGGTTCAATTGGCTCAAAGATCTGCTGGAGAGGGCCGGCGCCAATGTGAAAATCACCACCGCCACGGAGCATGATCGCCTCATGGCCGTGGTCCAGGGCCTGGCCCACTTTGTCCTTATTGCGCTGGAGAAGGCCATCCGCCAACTGGGGATCTCCCCCCAGGACCTGGAGGACTTTTCCACCCCCACTTTTACCACCCTGCACTCCCTGGCCCAACGGCTGCTCAGCCAGGACGCCCAGCTCTTCGCCTGCATCCAACTGGCCAATCCCGCCAACCGGATGGCCTTGCGGGCCCTGGAAGACGCGGTGGCCGATATTCTTTATTTTATCCAGCGCCAGAACGCTGACGGCCTGGTGCGCCTGCTGGAGGAGATCAAGGATGGCTTTGGTGGGGGAGGGAGCTAAGGGTCGCAGACCCTTACCCCCTCCCCCAATCCCTTAGGGGGTTTAGATGTGACAGGAAAAGGCAGTGCCGAAGGCCCTGCCTTTTCCTGCCCCCTAAAGGGGGTTGGGAGGGGAGTTTGAGGGGAGGGCGGGGGAACCGCGTTCCCCCGGCCCTCCCCTCAACTTCCTTCACTCATGGCCGCCATTAATCCTGCCACGGCTTTAAGGCCGAAGGGCAAGGCCTTTTCATCGGGGTTGAATTCCGAAGAGTGGAGGGCGTGGCCCCGGGTGCCGGGGGTGCGCACTCCCAGAAAAAAGTAGAAGGCCGGCACCTTGGCCGCAAAAAAGGAGAAGTCCTCGCTTCCCATGGCGGGGTGGTGCCGTTGCAGGCTCTTGGGGCCCAGAAGCCGGCGCAGCACCTCCACGGCCTGTTCGGCCAGTTTCGGGTCGTTCCGCAGGATGGGGTAAATAGACTTATGGTGGAGCTCGATCTTGGCCCCGGTGGCCCGGGTAAGGCCGGCCAGGTGGCGCTTGAGCCCGGTGATGACCTGCTGCCGCACCGAGTCCAGGAGGTAGCGCAGGCTCCCCTCCAAGGTCACCTTGTCCGCCAAAATGTTGAAGCGGGTGCCCCCTTCGATCTTGCCGAAGGTGAGGACCACGGGGTGACGGGAGTCCACCTCCTGGGTGAGAAAGGCCCGGACCTGGGTGAGGGCCTGGGCGCTCACCAGGATGGGGTCAAGGCCCCGGTGGGGCGTGGCCCCGTGAGCCGATTTCCCCGTGATGGTGAGGACCAGGTGGTCTGAACCCGCCATGACCACGTCCAGGCCGTAGCGGATATGCCCCACGTCCAGGGTGGGGGCCACGTGCAGGCCCAGAATGGCGTTCACCCGGGGGTTATCCAGGACTCCGGCGGCCACCATGCCCCGAGCCCCGCTCGAAGGCCCGCGCGGGGGGCCTTCCTCGGCGGGCTGGAAGATAAACCGGCAGGTTCCCGCCAGCCGGTCTTTCAGGCCGGCAAGCAAGCGGGCCGCGGCCAGGGCGATGCTCAGGTGAAAGTCATGGCCGCAGGCATGCATGATCCCGTCCACCTGGGAACGCCAGGGGAGGTCCACCTTTTCCTCAAGGGGCAGGGCGTCCATGTCGGCCCGGAAGGCTATCACCTTGCCGGGGCGGGCGCCCTTGAGGGTGCCCACCACCCCGTGCCCGGCGATACCGGTTTTCACTTCCAGGCCCAGGTTCCGCAGGTAATCCGCCACCACCCGGGCGGTGCGCTCTTCATGGTGGGAGAGTTCCGGATGCTGGTGGAAATCCCGCCGCAGCGACGCCAGTTCCTCCGCCAGGCCTTCAGCTAAGCCCTCAATTTCGGGCCACAACGTGGTCAATGATATGTTCCTTTCTTTCGGGGTGGACCCGGGAGCCTGATCAAGTTGACTTCCAGGAGAATGGCGAAGGTGCCATAAAGGGGGTCAACCTCTCAAATAAAAAATATTACCCCAAGCAAACCTCATCTCGGCCACCGCAGGCTGGTTTTTTTCCTAGCAGTCCCGAACGAGGAGATTATATCGCAGGAGGGCGGCCTTTTCTGAAAAGAAAATTGGCTTGCGCAAAACAGAATGTCTTCCGGCGCCCTCAGGGTCGCCCCTGGAAAACCGCCGGCCTAACCTCACCCCTGGCCCTGGCACCTGATTTCTCCAGGCTCTCCCAAGTTGCCCCGGACCTGAAAGGTGGGCCCCAGAAACTGCTCGATGACCCAGAGGTTGGTGTGCAGGTGCAAGGTGACTTCCTCGGTGGTGAAGACCGAGGGGCCTTTTGCCCTGGCCAGGTACAGCAGCACCTGGTCGGCCAGATGGCGATCCAGCGCGGACTCATGTTTCTGAAAGCGGAGGAATTCCTCCACCGCCTCGTCGGCCACTTTTTCCGCGGGTTTTCCCCGAGCCCCCAGAGCGTGGAAGCCGGCCCGGGGCCCCCAGAGGAACACGAAGCTTCCCGGGGCAGGGCTCTGGGCCTCTACTTCCGCCACGGGAAGGTCAGCTCCCAGGCGCTTTTTGAGGCGCTTGCTCTGACGCTGAACCACATGGGGTGGCACCCGGGAGCCGCCGGAAAGGGCCTGAAAGCTCCTGGGGGGCGGGGGGGCGAGCCATTCCCGACCGGATAATTCTGTGGACGGGGTGACGGTGAGCCGCACCTCCCCACCACCCCGGGGATACCAGCCCCACCGTTTCAGGTTCATGGTGACCGTGGCTCCCAGTTCTGTCAGGGCCGGGAGGAAGACGTCCATGAAGTAGTGGGCCGGAGGGCTCCAGGCCACGTGAGTGCCCCCCCGAATGGTCAGGGTTGCGGTCTCCCGGGCCGCCAGGAGGGGCGGCAGCAGGGCCTGGGCCACCAGGGTGACGGCGCCGGCGCTGCCGGTTTTCTCGGCCACGTCAAAAAAATAGCGGCCTCCCCGGGGGGTGCGGGGCCGAAAGGTGAGCTCCCGGCTGCCCAAGGTGGCGCCCTCCACCTCCGCCTGGGTGACTTGGACCAGAGCCTTCAATGCGGTGAGGTGCTGGGGCCTCAGCCCCGGTTTGGATCGGCCGGCGCGGATGTTTGTGAGTTTGACGGGCTCCCCCAAAAGGGCCGCAAGAGAAAGGGAGGTCCGGACAATCTGTCCGCCTCCCTCTCCATATGAACCGTCCAGATGCAACATTATTTTTCCAGAAGGAAGATCACCTCGAATTTGACCCGGTAGGTGGCAATGGCATTATCACTCACTGAAACCCGTTTTTCCAGGATTCGCAAACCCGTAATATCCCGAATGGTTTCAGAAGCCCGCTCCAAACCAACCCGGAGCGCCTCCTCAAAGCTTACCGGAGATTCGGCGATGGCTTCCACCACTCTGGCGACGTGATGGGGCATAGTTTTCTCCTCAAGTTAAATTCTTCCGTCAGCCCTGGTGCCGGCGACCTATTCCAGGATAAAAATAACCTCCATTTTGACCCGGTATGTATTGATTTTATTGTCTTTTACCGATACCCGCATCTCCTCGATGCGCATGCCGGTGATGCCCCGCAAGGTCTGGGCGGCGCGGTTGAAGCCCACTTGTACGGCGTCATCAAAACTGGTGGGGGATTCCGCAATGATGTTGGTTACTCTGGCCACGTTGGTGCTCATAACGGGTACCTCCTTTGGGGGTCGTTGGCCTGCCGGCGAACCTGTCTGGCCCGGGCGGCGGGAGCCCACATGGGTTGCTTTTATGTTAAGGAATACTGAGCGGAATGCAAGCTTTCTGATACCCGCTGGCCGCGGACCCGGCCGCCGTCCGGGGGGTGCCGTTACTCATGGCAGCCACCAGGGTGCCCGGTAAAAAGAAGCTCCTGGGGCTGGCGGCCCTGGTCCTGACGGGGGCCGGGGTGGTGTCCTGCCGGGGCGGGGTTTTCTAGTGGTTTTAATTTTAAAGAGCGAGTTAAGATATTAAATATTACCACCAAGATGCCGAGTATTAAGGAGCGAAGGTCACCGGTTATTTCCTTTTTGTTGATAAATGGACTTATTCTCAGGTAAGCTTCTTCTGGCTGGGGCCCAGTGACCGCCACCCTGGCGCCGAAAGGCTGACCGGAGGGTCCCCATGCGACGGATTACCATTTGTCTTTGCGTCCTTCTTACCCTGGTTTGCTGCCTGGCGCTGGGAAGCTCATACTTGAACGCCCAGCCGGCGGCGGATTTGCGGGGAAAGCAAGGGGTGGTCGATCCCGGCGACCTGAAAAAGCATGACCCCAAACCACCCGCCGTGCGGGCTAAAGAGCCCCCTCCGCCTGCTCCTAAAAAATCTTCCCCCAAAGGCGACACCGCCCCCAAGCCTCCCCCCACGGATGATGGCTTGAAACCGCGCCAGGTGCCGGTACCGGTACGCAAGCATCCTATTAAGCTGCCGCCACCCCCTCCGCTACGTACTCCGGTCCGGTGAACGGAAAAGGCGAAGGTCCCGGCGTGCTCTTTTAAGCTGGGGTAGCTGATACAGGCGGAAGAATGGGGGCCTTGACCCTGGGAATCCAGACAGTCAGGGAGGCGGTAATGGTTAAGCTTTGGTGTTGGTAAATATTTTTTCTGAGAGGTGGGTTATGAAGGCTAGTCGATCCATAATCATTTTACTGGTGACGATCCTTTTGGTGATCGGTTCGGCTGGCGCAACCGATCTGAGCAAACCCAAGGGAACCGTCGATAACATCCGGAAAGCTGAACCGCCCAAGGTGTCGACGACCACGAAACCAAGCCCGGTGGGCCAACCTGTCCACGAATACAAACCCAAAGGGCCCAGTGTGAAAGCCAAACCACCGCCGCCCCCTAAGAAGGCTTACAATCCTCAGAATGACCCCCAGGTTAAAAAAGGCTGGGATAAACACCAGAAAAAGCACGGCAGGTAAGAGGGCTTACAGGAAGGGTGAGGCGATTATGGCAGGTGGGGGGCCGGCGGACCCTTGGCCGCCCCCCGCTGGTGGAACAACCAGCAGGGTGAAGCCCCGGCCCTGTTGCGCTTTGAGTTCTTCCCCCCCCGGCAGTTCGAGTTTCCCCTTTGCTCAACTGCTCCGTGGTTTTCACTTTACCCAGATTTTCATCTCCGGGAACACCGCCCCGTCCAGCCCCACTTCATTGCCCCAGTCGTCGTAGACTTTGCGGCCCCCCTCCACTTCCCGGAGCATATCGGCGCTCACCAGGGCGTGACGCACACGCATGCCGAGGAGGAGTTCCACGGGGTGGTCATTCACATAGACCCGCATGTTGCCTCAAGGGTTCAGCACAAAGGGCTAGAAGCCATTGCAAAACTTCGATTCTCCTGAAATGTCATTCTGAGCGATGCGAAGAATATCGCATTTTCAATGACTTGAGATCCTTCACTTCGTTCAGGATGACAGAAAAATAGGTCTTGCAATAGCCTCTAGACAAATGTAGGGACAGCCGTCCTCGGCTGTCCAGAGTCTCCCCATATCAAATACCCTTGCCCATGGTGATAAAGCTTCCCCATATGAGGGCAAACCCTGGTGGCACAGGTTTTCAACCTGTGCCGGCGCAGGCTTAAGCCTGCGCCTACATTTTACCGTCTTGAAGATGGGCCGATGATGCAAATTCCTTACCTGACACTACTGGGATTTAGGGGGATTTTCAAGGGGATAGAAAAATCCCCCCTAACCCCCCTTTAAAAAAGGGGGGAATAAAAACCGCCTTTAAAAATTCGCTAACTTTGGGAATTAAATACTACCGTTCAAACCGGTGGCATGACATAAATTTTTGGGGGAGGGGCCTGGGACCACGGCCAGCCCTCTCATTTACAACTCGTGGTTCAGTTCACCGCTCGAATACGCCCCTCCACCTGGGGGGCCAGGTGGGGATGCGCCTTGACATAGTCGATGAAGTCGTCCCGAATCCACTTTCCCGGGTTGGAGTAGCTCAGTTTGGGGCTCTTTAACGTGCCCCCCACCTGCTCGTAGGCTTTTTCTCCCCCCAGGGCCTCACTGAAACCACGATAGCCGTCCCCGCCGGCCGCCAGAAAATCGTTGGTGGCCACGGTGTACTCCTGCTCCGGTTTTAGGGGCTTCCCTCCCACCAGGATTTCCTTGACCCGGGAGCCCGGCGGGGCTTTAGGGTTGTACGTAAAGCTCAGGCCCGATACCTGGGGAAAGCTCCCGCCCCCTTCCTTCACCTGAGAGACGCCATGCTCTAAAACTTTCTGAAGTTGTGTACCGGTGAGGCGGAAGGCCACCAGGTAATTATCAAAGGGCAGAGCGGCATAGACATCCAGACGCCGGATGCGGCCTTTGGGGATGCTCTTCCTGATGCTTCCCCCGTTGATGAGGGCCACGTCGGCCTTGGCTTTGGCTCGCATGATGTCAGCCACCAGGTTGCCCAGATTGGTCTCCTGCCGGCGCACGCGTTCCCGCTCGCCGTCCAGGTCCGCGTCGACCTGACCCACCGGCTCTCCCAGTTTCTTTTCTAGCTTTTCCTGGTAACGGCGCACCACGGCGGCGACCGCCGGGTCCTCCTGCCCGGGGACCGGTTTGATGGAGAGGAGCCCCCCTTTGTGGCTGACGATCTTGCCGTCCCGCCAGGTTAGGTCCAGGATGCCCAGGACCTGGCCGTGTTGATAGGCCTGGGTGATGATTACCCCTTCCACCACTGCCGGCTT
>CBFDAH010000107.1:0-10174 GCA_965602785.1 uncultured Syntrophobacterales bacterium | reverse complement strand
AGTGGCGACATACGGTTGACCCGCATCGGGGAATTACTCTCGAACACCTGCTTCGCATGACAAGCGGTCTCCAGTTTAATGAGGACCCCGGCAATCCCCTGTCTGATGTCACCTACATGTTGATGCGGGTGGCGGACACGGCAGCCTATGCGGCCGGCAAGCCAATGGTGACGGAGCCGGGGACGCAGTGGAGCTATTCCAGCGGCACCACGAACATCCTGGCGCGAGTCATTCGTCATACTTTGGGCGACCGAGAGTACTACAAGTTTCCCCGCCAGGCTCTTTTTGACCGTCTCGGTATGAAAAGCGCGGTGATGGAAACCGACCCCTCGGGGACTTTCGTGGGTTCTTCTTGCATGTATGCCAGCGCCCGGGATTGGGCCCGGTTCGGGTTGTTGTATCTTAATGACGGGGTTTGGGACGGAGAGCGTATTCTTCCAGAAGGATGGGTGCGGTATACGCGCACCGCGGCTTCTGGCGCGGCCAAGCAAAAATACGGCGCGCACTTCTGGCTTAAAGTCCCCGATGAATACCGAGGCGCAAAGGCGGGCGCCTCACTGCCGCAAGATGCTTTCCATGCGGTGGGTCACGAGGGCCAGTTCGTCAGCATCATTCCTTCAAAGGACCTGGTCATAGTTCGCCTTGGACTTACTCGCTATCCAAGGGCTTGGGATCACCAGGCATTTGTCAACTTGATACTTGCCTCAATTTCCCCATAAATTCTGATGAAGAACGCTCGGGATTTTTCCAAACAAGGACAAGCGTCCTAAATATTGTGGGAGGTTCACCTCTCGACGCCAAAGATTAAGAGAAAAAACCCGTTGCGGGTGCAAGAATGGGTTACAATAAACAGTGAAAAATGAAATAGGACAAAGGACTTGTCATGCACGCAGAAATGCTCATTTTACGGTTTACTAAGGACGTGGTGGACCAGCCCATCATCTACCGGCTGGTCAAGGATTACGACCTGGAGTTCAACCTCCTGAAAGCCACCATCTACCCCCGCAAAGAGGGGCTCATCGTTATGGAGCTCAGGGGCCATCCCAAGAACTTTCGCCGGGGCATCAAGTACCTCAAAGACTCGGGGGTCAAGGTGCAGCACATGGCCCATGAAGTGCGGCGCAACGATGAAGTCTGCTTCCAATGCGGGGCCTGCACGGCCCTGTGCCCCACCGGGGCCCTGGAGGTAATCCGCCCGGAGATGGAAGTGGCCTTTGACGCCAGCAAATGCAGCGCCTGCGAGCTGTGCTGTGTGGTGTGCCCGGCCCGGGCCATGGAGGTCAAGATCAACCACCAGGCATTGTAGTTTAGGCTTATCTTGCTGCTTTCCTTTCTGATCAGCGCCCACGCCGTGGTCATTTCGGCGCTGTATTTTTTCCTCCCCATTTATCTCCATAGCGCCCTCTTCTTCTCCGGGGCTCAGATCGGCCTCCTCTATGCCGTCCTGGGCCTGAACTCCCTTCTGGTGGCCTTTCCGGTTGGAGTAGTGGGTGACCGCTACCCGGCCCGCATCCTCACCCGCCTGGGGCTGGCGGGGATCGGCCTCAGTCTCTGGGGGCTGGCCCGGGCGGAGCACTTCTGGCCCTTCCTCCTGGTGTTCTTCGCTTTCGGCTTGAGCATCCAGCTCTATCGGCAGTCCCTGGACATCATGCTCTTCAAGGAGAACTTTTCTGAAGACCGTACCCGGCGTTTTGGGGTATACAACGCCTGGCGCATGGGCGGCATGACAGTGGGAATTCTCCTGGGGGGCATCTCGCTATATTTCTTTGACTATCCTACAACCTTCAAAATTCTGGGGGCGCTTATCCTCGGGCTTTTAACCCTCACCTGGCAACTGCCCCTGACCCGAGGGCAGCGCAGCCCGCTCCTCCAATATGGCCGGGATTTTTTGAGCGGGCCGGTGCTGTTCTTCGTCGCCTGGCTGTTCCTGTTCACCATGCATTGGGGCGCTGAAGGCACCAGCCTGGGGCTGTTCTTGAAAAAAAACCTGGGCCTGGGGAGCCTGGGAATGGGACTCTATCTGGCAGGGGAGTTCAGCATCGTGGCCCTCACGGCCTATCTCTACGGCCGGTTCTGGGATGGAATACTGAGTCCCTTTACGCTGCTGGCCCTGGCCCTGGCCACCTCCGGGGTGGGCCACATCCTCATGACCTACCCCAACCTCGCCTGGTCCTTCGCCTGGCGGGGGGTGCACGGCTTCGGGGACGGCCTCATCATGATGGTAGCCTACACTACCATCGCCCGCCTGTTCCACGTGGAGCGGGTGGGGGGCAGCGCCGGCCTAATTTCTTTGACCACGACCGCAGGAGTCCTCACCGGCTCCCTCCTCTACGGCCCGCTGGGCGCCGCCCTCGGCTACCAGATGCCCCTCATCATCTCCGGCCTCACCAGCCTCGCCCTCATTCCCCTGGCTTATGTGGGTTTGAAGGAATAATTTGAGGGGAGGGGGCAGGGGTCCGCGACCTCTGGCCCCTATGGTGGGCTCTGCCCGCCACCAGTCTCTGGATAGCAAATACCCTTCATGCTGGGAGGCTATCATCCGATTAGGAAAGACTCTGGTGGCTTAGGTTTTCAACCTGTGCCGGCGCAGGCTAAAGCCTGCGGCTACATTTACATAAATTATTATGTGCCGATTTCTGTAAAATTCTTGCTGGACACTGCTGCTCCCAGCCCCCATTAGGGGCCGGAAAAGGCGGGACCTGCGGTCCCGACTTTTCCGGCTCAAATATTACCCCCTAAGGGATTGGGGGAGGGGGTAAGGGCCTGCGGCCCTTAGCCCCCTCCCCCACATTCTCTTAGGTCCTTATCAAAGTAGCCGCGAAGAAGGCGTCCAGGTTGTGGTGGGCCGGGGAGGTGCGGAAGAAGCCGGGGGGTTGGAGGAGATCCCGGGCCGGGGTTGGCAGGAGCTCGGGGTCGCAGGCAAGCTGGTATTCCGGGTGGTCGGTGAGGAACCCGGCCACCAGGTCTTCGTTTTCCTCCGGCTCGGTGGTGCAAGTGATGTAGAGCAGGCGGCCGCCGGGTTTGACAAGGGGCGCGGCCATATCCAGCATAGCCCGCTGCCGCGGGGGGAAGGTGGCCAAGTCGGCTTCTGTGAGGCGGGATTTGATTTCCGGGTGGCGCCGGATGGTCCCCAAGGCAGAGCAGGGTGCGTCGATGAGGACGGCGTCCAGGCTCTGAGGCTTAACAGGCAGGGGCCGGGTGGCATCGGCCCTAAGGGGGTGGGCGCAAGTGATGCCCCAGCGCTTGAGGTTCTGGCTGAGGTCGAAGAGGCGTTGACGGTGGTAATCCACGGCCAGGATGAGGCCCTGGTTCAGGAGCCTTTCTCCCAGACGGGTGGTTTTGCCCCCCCGGCCGGCGCCGATCTCCAGGATACGGTGGCCCGGAGCCAGGTCCAGGAGGTGGGTGGTGAGCTGCGCGGCTTCGTCCTGGAAGAGCCACAGACCCTCCCGGTATGAGGGGAGACTGGTGGGAGGTTTTTCACCGGTCTCAAAGGTCAGAGCCACCGGGGAGAAACGGCCGGGCGCGGCGACGACACCCTCCCGGGCCAAACGCTCCAGAAGCCTGGCACCATCGGTCTTTAAGGTGTTGACCCGCACGGTGAGGGGCGGCACCCGGTTGTGGGCCAGCAAACGGGCCTGGGTGTCCTCGAGGCTATAGCGCTTGAGCCAGCGGGCCACCAGCCAGGCGGGGTGGGCGGTGGCCACACTGAGGGCCGCCACCGGGTCCTCCTCCACGTCGGGGAGGGGCGGTACGTCGCCGGCGGCCAGGCGCCGCAGGATGGCATTGATGAAACCAACGTGGCTGGCGGGGAGGCGTTGCCCTCGGGCCAGCTTAACTGCTTCGTCCACCGCGGCGTGGACCGGGACCCTGTCCAGGAAAAGGATCTGGTAGGCCGCCAGCCGCAAGATGTGGCGCACCTGAGCATGGACCTTGGGCCAGGGAAGGTGGGAGAGCCGGGACAGGATATAGTCCAGGCGCAGCTCCCAGCGCTTCACCCCCTGGACCAGCTCTAACAAGAAAGCCCGCTCATTCCGGGGCAGCTCCGGGTGCTGCTTCAAGGTGGCGGCCAGGAGGTTTTCTACGTAGCGGCCTTGGGCGCCGGCCGTGGAGAGGATTTGCAGAGCCAGTTGCCGGGCGGAGGCCTGGGGAGGGGATTTTTTCCCTCTAGTCACTGGGGGAAGCTTCAGGAGCCTGGGGCGGCGGGGACAGGAGGAAGAAATTCAAGGCCTCCTCCACCCGCTCCAGGTCCACGTCGGTGTCGTAGCAGGGACCGTGGGGGCGTTTGTTAGTGATGCCGAACACGGGCAGGGGATAGCTGTCCTGGATGCCGCTGGACAGGTCCCGTTCGCAGGCCACCGCGATGATGAGCCTGGGACGGCGCTCCACCACGATGCGCCGGGCCAGGGTCCCCCCGGTGGCCACGGCCAGGCCCACTCCGTATCTCTCGGAGATCTCGGCCAGGCCATTGATGGGACACTGGCCGCAGCGCTGGCAGTTCACCGTGCTGCCGGTGATGCGAAACTCGCATTCGTGGAATTGCAGGCAGTGGGGCATGAGCAGGAGCAGCTTGTCCGAGGTGGCCCGAGGGTGCGCGGCCAGGAGCAATTGGTTGTTGATTTCGATGAAGGAGCGGCGCACCTGGTCCTTGGAGACGCCGAAGATTTTTCCCACGCCGCTCATCAAAGGGAGAAGGAACTTCACCAGCACCCCCCGGAGGCTCCGGGAAAACGGCAGGTCCCGGCCCAGGATGACGGTGAGGGCCAGTATGGTTACCCCGGCAAACACCAGGGCCAGTAAAGCGCCGAAGACAATGCCCAGAATGAGGGGAAGTTTGGTGTGCAGATTGGCCAGGCCCACGTAAGGGACGTACCAGAGGAGGCCCAGGAGCAGCATGAAAAAAAGGCAGGTAAGGGCAAGGAGCCCCAGGAAGATGCGCTTCTGGGGGCGGATGGAGTTACCGCCGTTTAATAAGATGGGCTCTTTTTCAGGCATAAAGAGGCCTTATCCCAATACCTGCCCCAGCAGGGGCTGCCCTCGTAGGAAGGCGTCCGCGGGCAAACGTTTGTGGCCGGCCAACTGCAGTTCTTTGATGCTTATAGTTCCCTGGCCGCAGGCAATTTCCAGGCGGTTTTGGACCAGATCCAGGGCGGTGCCGGGGGCGGCGGACCGGTCCGTGTTCTGCTCCACCCGGGCCCCGAAGAGTTTGAGGCGCTCCCCCCGCCACAGGGTATAGGCGCTGGGCCGGGGGTCCAGACCCCGGATCCAGCCGGCTACCTCGGGGGCGGACTGTTTCCAGTGGATAAGGCGCATCTCAGCACTGATGGGGGGCGCATAGGTAATCCCGGTTTCGGGCTGCGTAATTTTCAGGCCTTCACCCCGGCGGAGGCGCTCCAGGGCTTCCACCAGGAGGGTGCCGCCTTGTTCGGCGAGTTTGACGGCAAGTGTCCCGGCATTATCCTCCGGGAGGATCTGCAGCCGATCCTGAAGAAAAATCGGTCCCGTATCCACCTCGTAGGTTACCCACATGATGGTGATCCCGGTCTCTTCGTCTCCCTGGATGAGGGCCCAGTTGATGGGCGCGGCCCCCCGGTGCCGGGGGAGAAGAGAGGCGTGAACGTTGAGGAAGCCCACGCTGGGGAGGGCCAGCATTTCGTGTGTGAGAATACGCCCGTAGGCGGTGACCACCATGAGTTCCGGGGCCAGATCCTTCAGGGTGCCCATGAACTGCGGGTCCTTGAGGCGCACGGGTTGCAGGACAGGGAGTCCGTGGGCCAGAGCCAGTTCTTTCACCGGGGAGGGGCTGACTTTCCTACCCCGGCCTCGGGGCCGGTCAGGTTGAGTGATGACTGCCAGTACGTCCTCCCCCGCGGCCAAAAGGGCTGAGAGAGAAGGCACGGCGAACTGGGGAGTGCCCAGAAAAATCAGGCGCCAGGGACCCGACTTCACCTGTCCGCCGCCTGCTTCCTCAGCCTCCGTACATAAAGCCCCCGCTTCAGGCGGCTGATACGGTCGATGAAGAGGATGCCGTTCAGATGGTCGATTTCGTGCTGGAGCACCACCGCCTTGAGGCCCTCAGCCTCCACAGTGATGGGCTTGCCGTGGCGGTCCACGCCGCTGACGCACAACCGGGCGTTGCGCCGCACCTCGGCGGAGAAGTCCGGGACCGACAGACAGCCCTCATTATGCATCAGGTCCCCTTCGGAGGCGGTGATGCAGGGGTTGAGAATAACCTGGAGGTCCCCGGGGCCGTCCCTGGAGGAGACGTCGAAGACAATGACCCGACGCAGGTCCCCCACCTGGTTGGCAGCCAGGCCCAGACCGGGCGCGTCGTACATGGTGGCCGCCATATTTTCAATGAGGCTCTGCAGTTCCCCGTTGATGTCTGTGACTTCCTCGGCCCGGGTATTGAGGACCGGGTCAGGAAAATGGTGTATGGGCAATCTGATCATAACAATTAAAAAGACTCCTCGTATTTCAATTTATTAAAATAATGCCTTTTTAGACTTTTTGCAAGTTCACCACGGCCTTTAGCCGGCCTGAAGATGGACTCGAGGCTTTTTCTGCGACCCAGACGTAGTCCGGCAAGTGAAGCTGTTGAGACCTCTGTGAAAAGGTTTCACATGGGCACTGAGGATGGCGCGGAGGAGCCTTCACTTGCCAAAATCCAGCCGCGGACGGCTAATTCCCATCGCCGTCTTTTAAAAAAACCGTTTTTTCCGAGGTCTCACCGGTTCGGAAGTTTTTTGACGGATGGCCGGGTGACCCCTGGCTTCCTTTTCCCAAGACCAGGGGCAGCAATCGCACCTTATACGGAATAGCAATCATATGGGTAATTTCTGTAGCCGCAGATTCTTATAAATAAATGTAGCGCCGCCGCCCTCGGCGGCGCCTGAACCGCCGGGGGCGGCGGGCGGTCCTACATATCCATGCTTAGTTGTGAGCACGTGGGCCTATGACCCGTTAGTCTGTACCGGCACAGGCGGGACACCTATGCTACCCTTCATAAAGAAAATGTGCATCCGGGACTTTTTGAAGTTACCTGTTGGGCCGCAACTTTGTATGAGCCGGTCCGGAAAAAAAAGAGGGGGCCGCCCTCAGGGCTGACCCCCTCCGCAATGAGAAGGAAGGTATAGAAAAGGCTTATAACCAGGGATGCCAGAAGGCGGTTCAATAATCGGGGCCGCGCCTCCCCCGGCTCTGTCCCGCCCGGGCGAAACCCCATATGAGACCCAAGACACCCAAGCACACCATCAAAAAACCCAGTTGCTGCATGTCACGTTCCCCCTTATGTTGAGAATGTTGCGAAAGTCTTTTGAGGGGAAGGAAACGGGACTTCGAAGCCACTACCCTCCCCTCAAATTCCCCTCCCCCCTTTAAGTATTCAGAAAATCTCTTTAGGGTTTAGGGTGGCGACCAGAGATTCATGCTCCCTGGCTCTCTCTCATATAGACTCTTGGCCACAATCTCATGTTAAGGCAACCTGTTTGCTGCCGGGTGGCGAGGTGGCAGGGGGAGGCCCCTCCCCTCCCCTGCCTGCGGATTATTCGTTATGCATGGCGATCTGTAGCCCTGTTACCAGCGGGGCTGCAGGAGCATGGCCAATTCCCGGTCCAGGTCCATGTCGAATTGGGCGAGGTTTTCTGATCCGAGGTTGAGGCTGGCGCCCTTGCCTTTGCTCTTACCTTTGCCCTTGCCCTTACCTTTGCCCTTACCGGGGCCAAAATCAGGGCCAAGACCCATGCCATGCCCGAACATGGGGCAAGAGCCCATGAATTGAGGGGCGATTTTTCTCATTTCCAGGCGCATGGCCACGGCTTTTTCCATGAACTGCGCCCTGAGCGCTCCCAACTCCTTAACTTTGGCCAGGATGGCCTTGTCGTCAGGCTTCTCAGCCTTCCAGAGTTTGAACAGTTCCACGCCATTGACCAACATTCCCTTGCGGACTTCGGCCGTGTCATTCATGAACTTTTGCCTGAGGTCGAACACCTGGCCGGCCTGCTCCGGGGTGAGGTTCATCATGAGCCAACGTTTGGCCTTGTGCCGGCCGCCCTTGTGGCCGCCCTTACCGCCGCCCATGCCCCAACCCATGCCACCATGAGTGAAGGCCGAAGCGCCCGTGGTAAGGGTGACCCCTAAAATCAGGAGCCCCGTGAGCAACAGAGTTAGTTTAGTAGAGTTTCTTTTCATGGTCAGTCATCCTTTTTAAATGAGGTTTATCAGAGGGCCGGTTGCGCCCGGCCGCTATCTTGGATTTTCCCCATGATAACTCGCTTCCCCCTCTGGAGGACGCCCTTGCCGCCCAGGGCTACTTCATCGCTACTGGTCTCTCGCACCGGGGCTCCTAAAAGCAACCCCTTCAGAAGACCCTTCAGGTTCGGATTGGCAGGAGCGACCCCTGGGAAGGCCTGCCGGTGAAGCCAGCCGATCTTGCCATGGTAGGCAACCTTATACCACTCGCCTTCCTGACGGATGAGATTTACTCTTTCCTTCATCGGCACTGGCCCAAGAGGAGGGCTGGCGAAATTCGGTTTTTGATAGAGTTGCTGGGAGGGCTTGCTCACCGTGAGGGTCTTGGCCCAGCTCGGATGAGCGGCCAACCCCAGCACCGCTATACCCAGGACCATCATTCTTACTCCAGCAAACTTGAAAAGCGCTGGGTGTTTCACCTGTACCTCCTGAAACAAAGCATTTGTCCTATAAAACAAGGCGTAGGTTAAAATCCGGCGCTCCAGGAAGTTTTTTTCGGCCAAGGGTAAAGACTAACTATCATTTACCCCTCAGGCCGGTTTTGCCGTATAATGGTGAAAGGAGTTGGAAAGGAAGAGATTATGACGGAGTACCGCATCCATCCCCTGGTGGTGGGGGCCAACGAAACCGACCAGGGCATCATGACCTACCTCAAAGGCTACGGCAAGCGCATCTGGATACCCATCTATGTGTTTTATCTGGAGGGCGGCCCCGAAAAGATCCTGGTGGACACCGGCCTCGAACAATTCATGGTTCCCGAAGAAGTGGCCGACCAATACGGCTTGCATATACAGGAATTCGAAGACGCCCTGGCTACGTATCATCTAAAGCCCGAAGACATTGACATCATTATCCATACCCACCTCCATAATGACCACTGCGAGAACGACTACAAGTGCACCAAGGCCCGGGTGTACGTGCAAAAAGCGGAGTATGAATTCTTCCAGAACCCTCACCCCGCGGACCACCGCTACTTCCCGGACCTGCTGGACGACGTGGAGGTGGTTCAGGTGGAGGGAGACCGGGAGATCGTGCCGGGAATCTCGGTGATGCTCACCCCGGGGCACACCCCTGGAGGGCAGTCCGTGGTGGTGAACACCAAGCAAGGGAAAGCGGTGATCACGGGGTTTTGCTGCAACGACCAGAATTTTCCGACCTCAGGGCCCTGCGTGCCCCCGGGGGTGCATGTAAATCTGATGGAGGCCTACGATAGCATCCAGCGGGTCAAGGAGGCGGCGGATTTCATCATCCCCCTCCATGACCTGTCCGTGGGACGCCAGGCCACGATCCCGGAATGAAGGAGGACACAAGGTGAGGGGCCGCAAGCTGTGGTGGGTACTGTTGTTGGGGATTTTTCTGGCGGGGACCGCGTTGGCCCAGACCGTGCGCCTGGTGCCTGTACCGCCCCATATCAAACCCAGGTGGACCCGGGTGCGGGGCAGCCCCCGGGTGTTTCACGCGCCCAATGTGCCGTCGGATGTGTTTCGGGGGCCGGGTGGGTATTACCTGCTCCTGGATAGGACCTGGTACCGCAGCCGCGTGTTGAACGGCCCCTGGAGAGTGATGCACCGGGTTCCCCCCTTCCTCCGCCTGATCAGGCCGGGCTACTTCAAGAGCGCCCGGAGGAGCCCCAGACAACCGCCCGTACAGGCAACTCCAGTAATGCCCCCGGCGGCCAAACCTCCCGGCCGCGCCGGGACTGCCGGGCTGCCCGGAACCGCTCCCGCAGCCCCGGCAACGCCTCAGCCCGGCGCGGTAGCCGGACTGGCCGCAGGCTCAAGGACCCAGGCCACCACACCCACCCCAATGGCCCCCGCTCCAGCCCCGGAACCCATCTTCGTCTACGACCCCGGCCCGCCGTGAGGCTTGTATAGATTTGGGGGAGGGGGCCAGGGGTCGCAGACCCCTCCCCCCTCCCCCAAACCCC
>CBFDAH010000106.1:0-10249 GCA_965602785.1 uncultured Syntrophobacterales bacterium | reverse complement strand
GGGCTGCCAGCTATTTCTGGTACATCTTCAATATTTTCGGCACCTTGTCCAAGCTTACCCGGGCGTAGTATTTGTCGTCTATCATCAATACCGGGGCCTGGGCGCAGGAGCCCAGACAGCCCACCGTCTCCAGGGAAAAGGCCCCGTCCTGGGTGGTGTAGCCCACCTCGCAGCCCACGCGGCTGCCGATGGAGTCCACCAGACGCTGGCCGCCCCGCAGGTGGCAGGTGGTCCCCAGGCACACCTTGAGCTGGTGATCGCCCTTGGGCACCAGGCTGAACATCTTGTAAAAGGTGGCCACACTGAAAATCTGGGTCAGGGGCACGTTCAGCCGGGTGGCCACCACCTTCAGCTCATCTTTGGGGAGATAATTATAGCTGTCCTGAATGTTCTGGAGTACCGGAATCAGGTCGGTGGTCTCTCCCGCAAATCGTGACAGGATGTTTTCCAGGCGCTCTGCGTCCATCATACACCTTCCTCAGCCGGCACCTCTTCTTCGGGCAGGAATGGCAACTCGGGCTCGGGGGCGCCGCACTTGGCCAACAGGTCCCGGTAGCGCTCGAGGATGCGCCTCTGAATGTAGTTCACCTCGGGGTCCCTCAGGTGCCGGAAGCGGCCCTGGGGCTTGAGGTAGTCCCGCACCGGCCGCATCTTGGGAGGCTGCACCGTGAGGTGGTATTCCCCGTTCACTATTTCGTATAGGGGAAAGACCCCGGTTTCCACTGCCAGGCGGCCCAGCCGCACGGACAGATCCGTGGGCGAGCGCCAGCCCGTGGGACAGACACACAGGATATGGACGTACGCCGGACCGGGGGTCTCGATGGCCTTCCTTATCTTGAAGTAAAGGTCAAAGACGTAGCTGGGAGAGGCGGTGGCCACATACGGAATGTTGTGGGCCACCGCGATGGCCACCATGTCTTTTTTCCAGGTGGACTGGCCGAAGCTCTGCTTCCCCGGCGGCGAGGTGGTGGTCATGGCTCCGAAGGGAGTGGAGCTGGACCGCTGGATGCCGGTGTTCATGTAAGCTTCGTTGTCCCAGCAAACGTAGGTGAAGTCGTGGCCCCGCTCCAGAGCCCCGGACAGGGACTGGAGCCCGATGTCGCTGGTGCCCCCGTCGCCGCCCATGGCCACTACCTTGGGGGGGTGCCCCTTTAGCTTGCCCTTGCGGGCGAGCACCTTGAGGCCCGCCTCCACGCCGGAGGCCACCGCCGCGGCGTTCTCGAAGGCCACGTGAATCCAGGGGTGCATCCAGGCGGTCTGGGGCAGACCCGAAGAGACAATCTCCATGCAGCCGGTGGCGTGCGCGATGATCGCGTCCTTGCCGATGGCTTTGGTCACCCATCTGACCGCCAGGGCCTCGCCGCATCCCTGACAGGAGCGGTGCCCCGACGTGAAGTACTCCTCCCGGGGCATGAGCCGGGAAGCGTACACGTCATATTTCTGGCTTTCTGCATATCCGAACTTTTCCATTAGCCTCTAACTCCATAGAGGTGGAATTCCTCTTGGGGGCCCTGGGCCATCTCCGCCTGGGCCTTATCTACGATGTCATGAAAGACCTCAGGCGGCACGTCCCGGCCGCCCAGGCCGATGATGTATCCCAAGATATTGGGCCGCTGGGCCATGGGGTAAAACGCGCTTCGGACCTCACTCATCACCGGCCCCCCGGGACCGCCGAGACAGAGGGCCCGGTCGCAGACGATGAGGAGCTCCGCATCGCCCACAGCCTCCCTAAGAGCCTGGAACGGAAAGGGCCGCCACAGGCGCAGCTTCAGCAAGCCCAAGGGGATCCCCGCCTCTCGCATCTCCTCCACTGCGATCATGGCCACTTCGGAAAGGCACCCCATGGTGAGGAGCAGGACCTTGGCGTCCTCGGTCATAAAGCGTTCCACGGGCTGGTAGCTGCGGCCGGTGAGCTTGGCCCATTCGTCCCACACCTTCAGGATGTGGTCGTACGAGTTCAGCAGGGTCGCCTGATGCGACATCTTCACTTCCGTGTAGATTTCCGGCATGGCAAAAGCCCCCATGGTCACCGGCTGCCTGGGGTCAAGCTGGTGCAAGGGCACATAGGGGGGCAGAAACTTGTCCACCGTCTTCTGGTCCAGCATGGTCAGCGCCTCCACCACGTGGGAGAGGATGAAGCCGTCCAGGTTGACGATTGTGGGCAGGAGCACCTCATGGTTCTCGGCGATCTTGAAGGCCATGACGCTGTGGTCGAAGGCCTCCTGGCCGTTCTCCACGAAGATCTGGATCCAGCCTATGTCCCGGGCTCCCATGATGTCGGAGTGATCGTTCCAGATGCTGAGCGGCCCCGACAGCGCCCGGTTGGCCACCGTCATGACGATGGGGAAGCGCATGGCGCTGGCGATGTACAGGATTTCGTTCATGAGCGCCAGGCCCTGGGAGCTGGTGGCCGTGTAGGTGCGGGCACCGCTGGCGGACATGCCTATACAGGTGCTGATGGCCGAGTGCTCGGACTCCACATTGACGAACTCGGCGTCCAGCTCACCATTGGCCACCATGCTGGCCAGGTGCTCCACAATGTGAGTTTGGGGCGTGATGGGGTAGGCGGCGATGGCTTCCGCCCGAGCCAACTGTACTGCGTGACTCACCGCGATGGAGACCTCCATGCCCACCCGTTTAGCAGTTGCGGCCTTGGCGCTCATGGCTTACTCCTCCTCCGGCACCATGGAGATGCAGCCGGTGACGCACTCCCGGGCGCAGGTGCCGCAACCCTTGCAGTAGTCGGGGTTCATGTCGAAATAGCCCCCGGGTTCCTCGATGATGGCCGGCTCGGGGCACACGGTCCAGCATACCCCGCAGCGGATGCAGCGGCTCTTGGTCCACACCGGGTGCTGGGAGCGCCAGTCGCCGGTGCGGTAGTTCCGGGCGCTGCCCGGCTCCCTGAGGAGGCCGCCCAACTCGATCTCTTGCCAGGTGGTTTGCTCTAAGGGTTTCACGATTGCCCGTCCTCCACCACCGTTTTTTCAAAGGCTACTTTTAAAGCGTTGAAGTTTTTCACCGCCAGGGGCCCGAAGCGCTCCCTAAGCGGATGTTCCAGGGAGTCCACCTCCACCACTCCGGTGGCCTTGATGAGGGCCCCCAGCATGGTGGTGTTGGTGATGGGCACCCCCAGGACCTCCCGGGCAATGGTGTTGGCATCCACCAGGGCCAGCTTCTGCTTGAAGCCGAACTCCTGGCGCACCTCGGCGTGGGACTTGTTGCTGTTTAACACAATGACGCCGTTTTCCTTGAGGTCCGCCGTAGGTTTCTGGATGCGGATGAGGCTCGGGTCGAGAATCAAGACCACATCGGGGCTGGCGATCTTGCAGCGCAAGCCGATGTGCTTGTCGTCTATGCGCAAGAAAGCCATCACCGGCGCGCCCCGGCGCTCCGGCCCGAAGCTGGGGAAACCCTGGGCGAACTTCCCTTCATCAATGGCGGCCAGGGCCAGGAGCTCCACCGAGGTCACCGCCCCCTGCCCCCCGCGCCCATGAAAGCGAATTTCGAGCATAGTGTTTTCCCTTGATGAAAAATGTAATTATTTAGTTTTATTGAATATGTTGTCAAATAATGGTTAAAGAAATCCAGTAAACAAAAGAAAAAAACCAGCTTTTGTTAAGATCTTACGTCTCTTGATAAATTCCTTCTCTTTATCAACTTTTAGCACTCCATGTTTGAATATCCCAGGGGACTGTTTTGAACCGAAAAATAAACACATGGTTGCTATTAAGATTCAATACTAAGCCAACGATGCTTAAATTCTGAAACTTATCCAAAACTAAAATAAAATGTAGGACCGCCGCCCTCGGCGGTTCACTACCTTTTCGCAGCCGGGGGCGGCTGTCACTAAATTTTTAACGCTTGCCTCACGTTACCAACCCCGCCTGCTTGAGCCACTTCACAAACAGATTTAAGGCCCTCTGACCATTGGCGATTTCCTTGCCGTTCTTATCGAAAATGACCAGATACGGAATTGCCTTAATCTTATACTGTTGGGCCAGCGGGGATTTCCAATCGATGCCTTTGGTCCCCGGCCGGTCGATGTTGAGCTTCACCACTTTGAGGTCCGAGCGCTTGGCCGCCAGCTTCTCCATATAGGGAGCCATTTTCACACAGGGCCCGCAGTGCGGGCTCCAGAAATCCACCAGGGTGAAGCTCCCCCGGGACACCACGCTGCCCACGTCAAAGCTTTGCCCTTCCCGGCCCCGGTTACCATCCATTACCCGGCCGGCAGCCTCACTGCTCTTGGCCCCCAACCACAAGGCCAGCGTCAGGGCCACAACTACCCCCAGCCGCACAACAGCTTTGTGTTTCATGTATCGTTTTCTCTCATGTTGGCTTGATGATGTTTAGGCGTGCTCAGGTCAGGAAAGGCTCGCCGAAAAACCTACCGGGCGGACGGCACGGCCAAGGGAGAATGGTCAACCGGAGTGAGAGCCGCCACGGGCGGCTGTTTCACCTGAACTTTATCTGCCCCATCTTCCATGATGGCCCAAGTCCATTAGAAAGACCCGATTTTTATAGAATATATATACGAAATTATGTTCATGCAAAAGGATTCTGCACTAAAATGGTCTCTTCCCGGTCCGGCCCCACGGAGACCAGCTGAATGGGCACGCCGGCCAGGTCTTCGATGCGCTTGAGGTATGTCCGGGTGACCCCGGGCAGGTCCTCAAACCGCCGCACCCCCCGAATATCTTCGGCCCATCCGGTCAATTCCTCAAATATGGGTCGGCAGCGGGTGAGCTCCGGCAGGGTGGCAGGGATGGTGTCCCGGCGTTCACCGTCCAGCTCGTAGGCTACACAGAGGCGCACGGGATTCAGGGTGGATAGCACGTCCAGCTTGGTGATGGCCAACCCCGTCAGACCGTTCAGACGCACCGCTTCCTTGAGAACCACCATATCCAGCCAGCCGCAGCGTCGGGGCCGCCCGGTGGTGGAGCCGAACTCCACGCCGCATTCCTGCATGTGGCGGCCCGCCTGATCGGTGCATTCCGTGGGGAAAGGACCGCTTCCGACCCGGGTCGTGTAAGCCTTGACGATGCCTAAAACGCGGTGCAGCTGTCCCGGCCCAACCCCAGCCCCCACCGCGGCGCCGCCGGCCACCGGGTTACTGGAGGTTACAAAGGGATAGGTGCCATGGTCGATGTCCAGGTGCGTCCCCTGGGCCCCCTCAAAGAGGATGTTCCGGCCGCGGTTGCCCGCTTCCTGGAGGAGGACGGAGACATTGGCCATCAGAGGCTTGAGGCGTTGACCCATTTTGGCATAGGGCTCGAGGATCTCCTCCAGAGTGAAGGGTTCGTCTTCGAGCAATTTTTCCAGCAGGAAATTCTTTTCCGGCAAAATCTCGGTGAGCTTGGCCTTGAAAAGCTGGGGGTCCACCAGGTCCGCCACCCGAATACCCCGACGGGCCACCTTGTCTTCATAACAAGGACCGATGCCCCGGCCGGTGGTGCCGATCTTGCCCTCGCCCTTGGCCCGCTCCCGGGCCAGATCCAGGCGCTTGTGGTAGGGCATGATCACCTGGGTGCGTTCGCTCACCCGAAGGTTCTCCGGCCCCACCTGGAGGCCCCGAGACAAGACGCGGTCGATCTCATCTAAAAAGACCTCGGGGTCCAGGACCACCCCGTTGCCGATGCAGCAGAGGGTCCCCGGGTGCAGGATGCCGGAGGGAATGAGGTGGAAGATGAACTTTTCCCCGCCCACCACCAGGGTGTGGCCGGCGTTGTTGCCTCCTTGATAGCGCACCACCATCTGGGCCTGTTCGGTCAAGAGGTCGACGATCTTCCCCTTGCCCTCGTCGCCCCATTGGGTGCCCACGACGACGACATTCGGCAAAATACCATCTCCTTTTTTTCGGCCACCTATTATTTAAACAGACGGGGGGTCAAAGTCAAAAGAAAAAGGGCTCCAAAGCGGACGGCTGGGGAAAGGCCCCGGGGACGGCGAACCGCCCCCGGAGAAAGGTGTGACCTATTTCACTTTCGGTACGAACTTATTAGTATACGTCGGATAGTCTTTCCGGAGATCCTTCTTGATGATTTTGCCGGTGGGGGTCCGGGGGATGGCATCCATGAAGACCACTTCCCGGGGCAGCTTATAGGTGGACAGGACGTCCATGCAGGACTTGATGATCTCGCTGGCCAGCTCCTGAGAGGGGGTTTGGCCACCCTCGAGCTCTACCATGGCCACTACTTTCTGGCCCATGACCTCGTCGGGGATGCCAACCACGGCGTCGTCCCGGACTGCAGAGTTCCGGATGATGGCGTCCTCGATCTCCGTGGGGGCCAAGCGGAAGCCGGAAGACTTGATCATGTCGTCTTCCCGGGCCTGGAAGAACATATAGCCTTCCTTGTCCATCATGACGGCGTCGCCCATCATGTTCCAGCCATCCTTGATGCCCTTCTTCATGGTTTTCAGGAGCTTGTTGTCCTGGATGTAGGGCTTCCAGTACAGGGTGGCGGTGGGGCCTTTGATGAGCATGCTGCCCACTTCCCCGGGATCGGCGGTCGTGCCGTCTTCCCGGACCACCTTAATCTCGAAGCCGGGGAGGGCCCTGCCGATGGAGTCGGCCATGGGAATGTCCCCCACCGCAGTGGAGGTCACCAGGTGCATCATCTCGGTGCCGCCGAGACCTTCCCAGATGGGCTTGCCGGTCTTGGCCTGCCACTGGGACAGGGTCTTGCCGGTCAAGGCGTCGCCGCCGGTGGTGTACATACGCACGCTGGAGATGTCAAAATCACCGAAATTGGGCATCTCCAGAAGCTTCCGGTAGGCGGTGGGGAGCCCCGTGACCACCGTGATCTTGTGTTTCTGGATGGTGGTCATCATGTCGTCCGGGGTGAACCTGGGCAACAGCGAAATGGCGCCACCGCCGGCAAAAGGAACGAGGCAGAAGGTGCCATAGCCCGCCGCAAAGGACACTGGCGCCGAACCGCCCAACACCTCACCCGGGACGATCTTCCAGACGTACTTGTTCACGAGCTGGGACTCGATAAACACTTCCCGGACAAAGTGCACGCAACCCTTGGGCTGGCCGGTGGTGCCGGAGGTGTACAGAATGACACCGATGTCGTCCTTGCCCACCATGGCATTCTGGAACTGGTCGCTGGCCGCACCAACGGCTTTGGCGAAGGAGACATGGCCTTTGGCCTCTGCATCTTCGGGCTTGCCGCCCAACACCACGATCTTGGTGGGAAATTCGAATTCATGTTTGCCGTCTTCCACGGCCTGCATCAGGGGGAAGCTCACCACAAAAACTTTGAACTCGGCGTTGTTTAAAACGAAGGCCACTTCTTCTTTGGCCCACAGGGGAGATATCGGCACCGGAATCGCCCCTACTTTCATAATAGCAAAGTTGATGGCCACGGCCTCGGGGGCATTGGTCATGCGGATGCCCACCCGGTCTTGCTCTTCTACTCCTAAGCCTTTCAATACATTGGCGAACTTGTTGGCCATGGCCAAGAGTTCATTATAAGTAGTCTTGGTGTCGCCGAACAAGATGGCGACATTGTCGCCAAGCCCTTCTTTCACGTGTCTGTCAAGAAAGAACTCGGCCAAGTTGAGCTGGTCCGGCACCGGGAACTCGGCCGGCTCGGTGTATGAGGCCCATAGTTCTTTAGGGGGCAAATAATCAGCAGGAATCTTAGCCATAAACGTACAACCTCCTTCAAGGATTTAATTTTTCAGCTGGGCAGTGCAAACTACTCCAACATCATGTGAAGCATATTACAAAGTCTAACGCCACTGTCAAGAAATATTTGGGATATAATGAGTTTTGGGAGGAAACCAAAGTCCGCTGACAAAAACCCTCCCTGCGTGTAAATTGTTGTCCCATGCCTACCGTTGCTTTGATCGGGCCTGAGCTTTTCCCCATCCCGCCCATCCGGGGCGGGGCGGCGGAGTTGTTTATTGACCGCCTGGCCGCGCATCTAGAGCGCTATCGCCCCGTGGTCATCGGCCCCGCCGATCCGGAGCTCCCGGCCCAAGAGGTGCGGGGGCCGGTGGAATATCGCCGGGTGTCCCTGGGTCCCCTGGGCGCCTGGCTATACCGCAGATACCGCCATCTGCTGCCCTTGTATGACCGCCGGGTCGCGGCACTGGTGCACCGGCTCGGACCTGACCTCCTCCACGTCCATAACCGCCCCCTCCTCGCCCTTGCTTTGAAAAAGCGGTTTCCCCGGCTGCCCGTTATCCTACATATGCACAATCTCTATACCATCCTCGGAAAAAGGGAGCGCCCGGCCCCGGGCACCCCCCTCCCGATGGACGCCTTCCTGGCCTGTAGCCGCTTTGTCCTGGAGCAGGAACGGCACCGGCTGGGACAGGGGGCCGCGGCCCACGAGGTTATTTACAACGGCGTGGAGTTGACGGCCTTTGCGCCCCGGTGGGAAAGGACAGAGGAGGCCAGGGCCTCCCGGGGGCAGTACGGCCTGGGTGAGGAGCCTGTGGTCCTCTTTGCCGGGAAAATCCGGGAAAGCAAGGGTGTGGGCCTGCTGCTGGCGGCCATGGGGCGCGTCTGGGAAAAGATGCCTACGGCCGTTTTGGTATTGGTGGGTGGTACCGAGTTCGGCCGGGGACGCACCCATCGGGAAACCCCCTTTTTCAAGAGCTTCAGGGAAAAAGCGGCCCGGGCCCCCGGCCGGGTGATCACCACCGGTTTTCTCCCCCCAGACCACATGCCCCGGGCGTATCTTCTGGGGGATGTCTTCGTGGCTCCCTCCCAAAATGAAGAGGGCCTGGGAATGGTCTTCCTGGAGGCCGCCGCCAGCGGCCTGCCCCTCATCGGCACCCGCTTAGGGGGCATCCCGGAGGTGGTGCAGGACGGCATCAACGGCCTCTTGTTAGACCGGCCCCACGACCCCGAAGAACTGGCCATAAAAATCCTCACCCTCCTGGAAAACCCCGACCTGCAACTGCGCCTGGGCCGCCAAGGCCGGGAGCAAGTCTGCCAAAACTTCTCCTGGGAACACATCGCCCAAGCCCAGGAAGGGGTGTATGATAGGATAGTGGGGGGAGGGGCAGGGGTCTGCGACCCCTGGCCCCCTCCCCCCAAAAACCGACTAAATCTATGTGGCATAAATTTTTATTGTGGGTGAGCGAGCACTATCTGCGGGTGCGGGTGCGCCGGCGGCCGCCCCGGCCTCTGGGCGAGCTTGATCTTGCCGGTGTCCGCCGGGTGCTCCTCCTGAATGCCACTGCCCTGGGGGACCTGTTGTTTTCCACCCCCACTTTTAGGGCCCTTAAGGAAACTTACCCCCACTGGCAGGTGGATCTACTGGTCAACCCCGGGTTCCGAGATCTGGCGGCCCACAATCCCCATCTTACCCGCCTCTGGCTCTATCCGGGCCGGGGTTGGGGTCTTATCAATCTCATGCGCCAGGTGCATGAGCAGCACTACGACCTGGCGGTCATCCTCCACGGTAATGACCCCGAGGCCACCCTCATCGCCTGGGCCGCCGGTACCCCCTTCATTATCGGCTCGGCCCAGAGCCCCCTGGCTTTCGCCTATTCGGCCACGGTTTCCCACCCTGACCTCTTCGAACACGCCATCGAACGGCGTCTGGCCTACGCCCGCCTCCTGGGGGCCGACACCCCTGATAAGCGCCTGGAACTGGTGGTGCCCCCGGAAGAAGCGGCCCGGGCCCGGGATATCCTGGCACAGCATTTCGGCGCCATCCCCAAACTCGTCCTGGCTCTCCATCCCACCGGCTCCGCCCCGTACAAATGGTGGCCCACCGAACGCTACGCTGAGTTGGGAAAATACTTACAAGAGCACTATCACGCGGCGCTGCTCATCATCAGCGGCGCCGATGACCGCCCCGTGGCCGAGGCCCTGGCGGCTCAGCTCCCCGGCCCCAGCCTGGTCACCGGGGGACGCCACTCCCTTCTCACCGTGGCCGGGGTCCTCAGCCATTGCCGCCTCCTGGTAGCCAACGATTCAGGGCCCCTGCACATGGCCCTGGCCCTGGGCGTGCCCACCCTGGCTCTCCTGGGGGCCGACCACCCGGACCGCATCGGTCCCTACCAGGTGGACTGGGGTACGTACCTTTACGGCAAGGAGGGCGCCTGCCCGGAAGTCGGCTGTCTGAACCGACAATGCCCCGATAACCTCTGCCTGAAAGCCATCACCACGACCGACGTCATTACCACCCTCCAAACCTGGTGGGAGCCGCGGTTTTTCCGAGGAAAAAGTTGAGGGGAGGGCCGGGGGAGCGCAACTCCCCCGCCCTCCCCTCAAACTCCCCTC